>NZ_JBMRFS010000007.1:0-213541 GCF_049384825.1 Stenotrophomonas sp. CASM106 | reverse complement strand
CGGCGCGCCGTTCACCACGGCAACGGCACTGCTTCGCCGTTGGCGCGCTCGCCGTAGTACAGCGAAGGCAGCAGCCGCGACAGGAAACTGAACTCCGTATAGCAGTGCCTGAGCAGGCCCAGGCCGACCGCGTCGCCGGCATCGCGACGCGGATCGGCGCTATCCAGGCCGAGCACGAAGCGGCTGCGCAGCACGCAGCCAAACGGCGTATCGCGCGCCACATGCAGCATCTGCCCATCGCAGGGATCGCCCTGTACATCCAGACGCACGTGATCACTGAAGCCGATGCGCGCGGCGATCACCGCCGATACATGGCGTGCATCCTGTGCCGCCTGCAGGCGTTCGGGCACCAGCAAGGTGCGCGGGTCATGGAACTTCAGGCGCGCCGCCACCGGCGGAATGTCAGCGAGCGATTCCACCGCATGGATGCTGGCGCCGTGGTAGCTGCGCCCGCGCTGCCAGGCCGCGTCCCAGCCGCGATGCTCGACATGATCGACCGGATGCCACCAGCGGATGTGCTGGGTGGTCTCGAAGAAGGTGAACCACCAGTCCAGCATGCGGCCCTTGCAGCCGTGCAGATCGGTGCGCACCGCCACCAGCAGCGTGCCGTCTTCGCTGCGCTGGATGCCGGTTTCCAGATGCATCGGCGCCGGGTCCAGCAGATCGTGGTGGTCCAGCCAGGGGCGAGCGTTCACAGCGGTATCCATGGGGGTCTTCTACAGGTTGGGAGACCCGACAATACGGAAACGTATACCGTTTCGCAATTAACCGGATGCGGTAAGATGGGCGCAATGAACAGCACCACCCTGCCCGCGACCACATCACCGACCCGCCGCCGTGGCCGCCCTGCGCGACCGGAAGCCGAAGTCCGCCACGCGGTGCTGCAGGCCACGCTGGAGCTGCTGCTGGCACAGGGTTACGAGGCCACCACCATCGAAGCGGTGGCGGCGCATGCCGGGGTAGCGAAGAAAACCGTGTACCGCCATGCCAGCAACCGCGAGGAACTGGTCGGGTTGGCGGTGCGCGAGTGGACCGACGGCTTCGCGCCACAGCTGCAGCGTGATGCGCGCAATGCCCAAGAGGTCGTGCCGTTGCTGCAGGACATCCTGCACGCGGTGTGCACGCAGGCGCTATCGGCGCAGGCGGTGCAGGTGTTTCGCCTGCTGGCCACCGATTTCCCCGGCAAGGACGCGCTGCTGCAGGCCTACCTCGACAACGGCATCGAACGCGGCCGTGCGCTGCTGGCCGACTGGCTGGCACGTCAGCAGCAGCGTGGACTGCTGCGCGAGGGAGATTCCGCATGCATGGCGCGGCTGATCCTGGCGATGGCCGTGGCCGAGCCGCTGCGTGAACGTGTGATCGGCGTGGTGGCCGAGGATGCGCCGGTGGAGATGCATCTGCGTGAGTGCGTGGCGTTGTTGGCGCCGGTGTTGCAAGGGCCGTAGCGTGGTGCCATCCACGCATGGCGTGGATCTACCGGCCGATGTCGATTCGTTGGTCGGCAATGGCCTGCCCCGGTGGGTGCCGACCGTTGGTCGGCACCACGTCATCCATCGCGACTCACTCGCGCAACATATCCACGAACGCACGCAGCGCGCCCGGCATCTGCCGCTGCTTCGGGTAGTACAGCGCGAAGCCAGCAAACGGCTCGCTCCAGTCTTCCAGCACCGCCACCATCTGCCCCGATTCGATGTACGACCTTGCCGTGTCTTCCAGCACGTACGCCAGGCCGATGCCATCCAGAACGGCGCGCACGATCGTGCCCTGCTCGCACAGGGTCAACCGCCCGGGCACGTCGATCTCCAGCGCCTGCCCATCGCGCTCGAACTGCCACTTGTACAGGTGCCCACTGGCGAAGCGGAAGCGGATGCATTCGTGCGCGGCCAGGTCGCGCGGATGCTGCGGTGCCGGCCGACGCCGCAGGTAGTCCGGCGAGCCGACGATCAGCCCGCGCAGTGGCGGCCCCATCGGCACCGCCACCATGTCCTCCGGCACGAACTCATGCAGGCGCACGCCGGCGTCGTAGCCCTCGGCGACGATGTCGACCAGGCCGTCATTTTCGGTCAGCTCCACCCGCACGTCGGGATGGGCGTGCAGGAAGCGCGCCAGCCTCGGCCCCAACTGGGTCGGTACCGCCGCGCGGGTGGCGTTGATGCGCAGCAGGCCGGCCGGGGCTGCGCGGAAGTGGTTCATTTCTTCCAGTGCGTCGTGCACCTGCCCCAACGCCGGCTGCAGGCGCTCCAGCAGGCGCTGCCCGGCCTCGGTCAGGGCCACGCTGCGGGTGGTGCGATGGAACAGGCCCACGCCCAGCCGTTCTTCCAGCGCGCGGATCGCATAGCTCACCGCCGAGGTCGACAATGCCAGTTCGGCACCGGCGCGGCGGAAGCTGCGGTGGCGGGCGACTGCGGCAAACGCGGCCAGATGGGTCAGGTTGTCAGTGGCCATTGTGCAGTTTCACTTGATGAATCATGCCGATATCCGCGCTTCTTGCTGCTGGTTGCGGGGCGTATTGTAAAACGCATTTCGATAAACCCTGCCAAGGATTCCCCATGTCCCTCGCCCGTGGTTACGCCGCCCATTCCCATACCGACCCGCTGGTCCCGTACGAGTTCGAACGCCGCGCGGTCGGCCCGGACGACGTGCGCATCGAGATCCTCTACAGCGGCATCTGCCATTCCGACCTGCACCAGGCCCGCGATGACTGGGGTGGCTCGATCTACCCGATGGTGCCGGGCCACGAGATCATCGGCCGGGTGACCGAAGTCGGCAGCAACGTCACCCGCTTCAAGGTTGGCGACCACGCCGGCGTCGGCTGCATGGTCGACTCGTGCCGCCACTGCGACGCCTGTGAGCACGATCTGGAGCAATATTGCGCCGAAGGCGCGACCTGGACCTACAACGGCCGTGAACGCGAAACCGGCGCGCCGACCTACGGCGGCTATTCCGACCACGTGGTGGTCGAGCAGCGCTTCGTGGTGAAGGTGTCCGACACCCTCGACCTGAAGGCGGCCGCCCCGCTGTTGTGCGCCGGCATCACCACCTGGTCGCCGCTACGCCACTGGAAGGTCGGCCCGGGGCAGAAGGTGGGCGTGATCGGTCTCGGTGGCCTTGGCCACATGGGCGTGAAGTTCGCCAAGGCACTGGGCGCGCACGTCGTGATGATCACCACCACGCCGGAAAAGGGTGCCGATGCCAAGCGCCTGGGCGCCGATGAGGTACTGGTCTCGCGCGATGCCGCGCAGATGAAGGCGCACGCCGGCAGCTTCGACTTCCTGCTCAACACCATCCCGGTCGGCCATGACACCAACCCGTACATGGGCCTGCTCAAGCGCGAGGCCACCATGTGCCTGGTCGGCGTGCTGACCGAACTGGACCCGCCGCTGACCGGCGGCAGCGTGATCTTCGGCCGCAAGCACCTGACCGGCTCGGCAATCGGCGGCATGGCCGAAACCCAGGAAATGATGGACTTCTGTGCCGAGCACGGCATCGTCAGCGACGTCGAGATCATCGACATCAAGAACGTCAACGAAGCCTGGGAACGCATGGCGAAGAACGATGTGCGCTACCGCTTCGTGATCGACATGGCGACGATGCAGAACGCCGCCTGATCCAGGGCAGATGCGAAAAAGAAAAACCCCGGCAATGCCGGGGTTTTTCTTCTGGTAGTGCCGGCCGCTGGCCGGCAACCCCATACATCTGCCGGCCAGCGGCCGACACTACCGCAATCCACTCAGTACGCGAACTCGCGGAACACCGGATCGACGTCGCCGTGCCAGCGGCCATGGAACAGCGCCAGCTTGCGCTCGGCCGGGGTCAGGCCGGATTCGACGATCTCCTGCAGCACGTCCAGGAACTTGCTCTCGTCCTGGCCGTCGGCATTGCGCGCCGCACGGCGCCTGAGGCCTTCGACGGAAATCTTCACCGCTTCGCGGGCCAGGTCGCGCACCGTGCCATTGCGGAACGGCAGGTTCATCGCATGCTTCGGCACGCCGTCGCGCAGTGCATGGCGCTCGGCCAGGGTGAAATCGCGTACCAGGTCCCAGGCGGCATCCAGTGCGGTGTCGTCATACAACAGGCCCACCCAGAATGCCGGCAGCGCACACAGGCGGCTCCACGGGCCACCATCGGCACCGCGCATTTCCAGGTACTTCTTCAGGCGCACTTCCGGGAACGCGGTGGTCATGTGGTCCGACCAGTCGCGCAGCGTCGGCAGCGCACCCGGCAGCACCGGCAGCCTGGCCTGCATGAAATCGCGGAAGCTCTGCCCGCTGGCGTCGTGGTAGATGCCATCGCGGTAGGAGAAATACATCGGCACGTCGAGCAGGTAGTCGACATAGCGCTCGTAACCAAAACCATCCTCGAACACGAAGTCGAGCATGCCGGTGCGGTCGGCGTCGGTGTCGGTCCAGATGTGCGAGCGGTAGCTCAGGTAGCCGTTCGGCTTGCCTTCGGTGAACGGCGAATCGGCGAACAGCGCGGTGGCGATCGGCTGCAGCGCCAGCGACACGCGGAACTTCTTCACCATGTCCGCTTCGGTGGCGTAGTCCAGGTTCACCTGCACCGTGCAGGTGCGGGTCATCATGTCCAGGCCCAGCGAACCGACCTTGGGCATGTACGAGCGCATGATCTTGTAGCGCCCCTTCGGCATCCAGGGCATTTCATCGCGCTTCCACTTCGGCTGGAAGCCCATGCCGAGGAAACCCAGCTGCAGTTCGCCGGCCACCTGTGCCACTTCGTTGAGGTGGGTGCCGGTCTCCACGCAGGTCTGGTGGATGGTCTCCAGCGCCGCGCCGGACAGTTCCAGCTGTCCAGCCGGTTCCAGCGTCACCGAGGCACCATCGCGCAGCAGCGCGATCGTGTTGCCGTTCTCCTGCACCGGCTCCCAGCCGAAGCGGACCAGGCCGTTGAGCAGCGCTTCGATGCCGCGCTCGCCCTCGAAGGTCGGGGGGTGCAGGTCGTCCAGGCGGAACCCGAACTTCTCGTGCTCGGTGCCGATGCGCCACTGCGCGCGGGGCTTCTCGCCGGAGGCGATCACCTCCACCAGCTGCGAGCGGTCGGTAATGGGGGTATCGGCGACGTGGCTGGGGCTCGACAAGGGGAAGGCTCGCTGGACGGTGGCGGGGGATGTGGGGCTCGCGGCCTTCCATCGCAAGGGCGCACTATAGCGTGGCACCCCGTTGCGTCATGCGACGGTGACGGGTTTCAGCATCCTACCGACGCCCTCTTGACCCTCGTACACTCGGCGTCATGAACCGTCATTCGCGACACCCCGAACTGCACCGCTCCGAGCGCGTCGGCTGGTTGCGTGCCGCCGTGCTGGGGGCCAACGATGGCATCGTCTCGGTGGCCGGCCTGGTGGTCGGCGTGGCGGCCAGCGGCGCCTCCGCCACCACTATCCTTGCCACCGGCGTGGCCGGCACCGTGGCCGGCGCGATGTCGATGGCCGCCGGCGAGTATGTGTCGGTGCAGACCCAGGCCGACACCGAAGCGGCCGACCTGGCAATGGAAAAGCGCGAGCTGCGCGAAGACCCGCACAGCGAACTGGAGGAGCTGGCCGCGATCTACCGCCACCGCGGCCTGGAGCCTGCATTGGCCCGGCAGGTGGCCGAACAGCTTACCGCCCACGATGCACTGGGTGCCCACGCCCGCGATGAGCTGGGCATCACTGACACCCTGCGCGCGCGCCCGCTGCAGGCGGCGCTGGCCTCGGCCGGTGCGTTCACCTGCGGTGCGGCGCTGCCGGTGCTGACCGCCCTGCTCGCGCCGACCGACAAGGTTGCGTTGATGACCACGGCCAGCACCCTGCTCGGCCTGTGCCTGACCGGCGCGGTGGCGGCCCAGGCCGGGGGCGCACCGCCTGTACGCGGCGCGGTCCGGGTGATGTTCTGGGGCGCGCTGGCGATGGCTGCGGCGGCCGGCGTCGGTCGCCTGTTCGGTGCCCAGGTGTCATGACCGGCATGCTGCCAGCGGCCACTGCGTTACTGGCCGAGATGGCCAGCCTGGCCGGCTGCGGGCGCGCCGAGGGCTATGCCTGCATCACCGCACGCCGCGAGCATGGCGCCAGCTCGGTGGAGGTTCCGCAACCGCAGTTCGCGATCCTGCTGGAAGGCCGCAAGCAGGTACGTACCGCACACCAGTCGCTGACGTTCGTTCCCGGCGACATCCTGCTGCTGACCCAGCGGTGCCGCATCGACGTGGTCAACACCCCCGATCCCTGCAGCGGCCGCTACCTCAGTGCCATCGTGCCGCTCTGCACCGAAGTGCTGGCGGCGGCGCGTACGCTCTGGAATGAAGAGCTTCCCGCCCCCGGCCAGGCGATGGCGCGACTGCCGTTGATCGACCATGGCGCGGTGCTGCGCCAGTGGCGGCAATCGCTGCAGGACGGCCGTTACAGCGACGCGCGGCTGGCCCTGGCCTCGCTGGTGCTGACCCTGTGCCGACAGGGCCACGGCAACCTGCTGCTGCCGCAGGCGCCGAGCCTGGGCGAACAGATCCGCGACCGCATCGCCGCCGAACCGGCTCGCGACTGGCAATCACGCGATGTGGAAGAACAGTTCGCGCTGAGCGGCGCGACCCTGCGCCGTCGCCTGGCGGCCGAGGACACCAGCCTGCGCCAGCTGCTCACCGAGGCCCGGCTGGCGCATGGCATGCAGCTGCTCTACACCACCGACCTGCCGTTGAAGACCGTGGCCGCACGCGCGGGCTACCGGTCTGCGGCCAGTTTCAGCAAGCGCTTCGCCGAGCAGTACGGGCTGGCTCCCACAGATATTTGAGGGGGTTCGGCAGGGCTGCGCCCTGCACCCGCAGAGGCAACAGCAACAGCCGAAGCAACAGCAACAGCAACGGCGTGCATTCCGTGGAATGGCGGGGCACTGTGGGTTTGCGGGGACGCCGTAAACCCGTCCATGGGGGCTTGGTCGCCGCATCCATGCGGCTCACACCCCGCAAACCCACAGTGCCCCGCCTTCGACAGATTCCGGCGGCTGTTGGTAGGTGTCGACCTTGGTCGACACATCTGTCAGATATCGAAATCGATCTGGGGTCAGATCCGTTTTCCTGCGGAAAACGGATCTGACCCCGCGAGCTGACAGATCGCGGAAAACTGTCGAAGGCGGGGTGGGTCCGGTTGCGGGAGTGTCCGCGGCATGGGCCCGAGGTATACCTCGGGCGGGTTGGGCAGGATGCCCCGCCCCGGTCTTGCCGTGTGCGCAGGACAGCGCACACGAGCAAGCCGCGGCCAAGCCCCCATGGGTGAGGGCGCTTTGCTTGCGAAGCACTGCTTCGCAAGCGCCCGAACGCCCAGCCGCCAGCGACTGGGCCGGACCGCGGAGCGGGGTTTACGGCGTCTCCCGCAACCGGACCCACCCCGCCATCCCACGGATAGCCCGCTGTCGCTGTTGCTGTTGCTTCGGCCGTTGCCCTGGCTCGTAGCAGGTGCAGGGCGCAGCCCTGCAGACAACACCCCCTTCCCTGAGCATTCCGCGCAGTGGTTTGAGCGCCGTGCACACGCCGGCCACGGCACGCTGGGCACAACGGAACCGCCCGTCATCCACCGAGAACCGCCATGATCCTGCGTCCCCTGCCGCTGCGCGGCGCCCTGCTGCTGGCCCTGTCGTCCCTGCCGCTGGCTGCACTGGCCGAAGCCACCTCGCCCGCTCCCACCCAGCAGGTGCCCGGCGTCTACCACCAGCGCGTCGGTGCGCTGCAGGTCACCGCCCTGTTCGACGGCGTGGTCGCGCTGGGCCGGCAGGAAGTGGTCGACGTGCCGCCGACACTGGTCAGCCGCCTGTTGGAAGGCCGCTACGTACCGGAAGACAAGAAGGGCCTGCAGACCGCGATCAACGCCTTCCTGGTGCGCCAGGGCAACCACCTGACCCTGGTCGATACCGGCACCGCGCAGTGCTTCGGCCCCGGCCTGGGCCAGGTGCTGGGCAACCTGCGCGCCTCCGGCGTGGACCCGGCCGAGGTGGACGAGGTGCTGCTGACCCACGCCCACCCGGACCATCTGTGCGGCGTGCTCGACGCGCAGGGCAAGCCGGCCTACCCGAATGCCACGGTGTGGTTGTCCAAGGCCGATGCCGATTACTGGCTCAGCCCGGCCAGCGAGGCCACGGCGCCGAAGGGCGTGCGCTTCGCCTTCCCGCTGGCACGCAACGCGGTCGCGCCCTACCAGGCAAGCGGCCACCTGCGCACGTTCAGCCCCGGCGATGCCCTGCCCGGTGGCGCGGTGGCGATGGACACCCACGGCCATACCCCCGGCCATGTCTCCTACCGGTTCGACAGCCAGGGCCAGTCACTGCTGGTGTGGGGTGATGTGCTGCACTTCCATGCGGTGCAGTTCGCGCACCCGGAAGCGGCATTCGAGGCCGATTCGGACCGCAAGGCGGCCATCGCCAGCCGTCGCGGGCTGCTGCAGCAGGCCACCGTCAACGGTTGGTGGGTGGCCGGTGCGCACCTGCCGTTCCCGGGCCTGGGCCATGTGCGCAGCGAGGGCCAGGCCTATGCGTGGGTGCCGGCGGAGTATTCGCCGTTGTGAGGGTGTGCCGACCAAGGTCGGCACCCACCCGATCGGGTAGCGCCCAGCTGCCAGCCGGGCGACCGGCAATGCCTTATTCCAGCCCCAGCCAGCCGCCGATCACGCCGCGGGCTTCGTCCACGCCGGTGCGGTCTTCGCCGGAGAACACCTGCACGCTGACGCTGTCGCCGTAGGCCGATTGCAGTTCCTTGCGCACCTTCTGCAGGGACTGCATCTGCTGGCTGCGGCTGAGCTTGTCGGCCTTGGTCAGCAGGGCGTGCGCCGGCAGGCCGCGCTGCACGGCGTAGGACAGCATCTGCCGGTCGTAGTCCTTCAGCGGATGGCGGATGTCCATCACGACCACCAGCCCCTTCAGGGCTTCGCGGGTGCGGAAATACTTGTCGATGAAGGCCTGCCAGTGCGCCTGCAGGTCCAGCGGCACCTTGGCGTAGCCATAACCTGGCAGGTCGACCAGATGCGCTTCCGGGGTGACCTGGAAGAACACCAGCTGCTGGGTACGGCCAGGGGTCTTGGAGACACGGGCCAGGGCGTTCTGGCGGGTCAGCGCGTTGAGCGCACTGGACTTGCCGGCGTTGGAGCGGCCGGCGAAGGCCACTTCGGCCCCTTCGTCGGGCGGCAGTTGCCGCACGTTGTGGGCCGAAAGGTGGTAACGGGCGCGTTCGATGAGCAATGACATGTGCCTAGGATCGCATGTTGCGGCGCCGCGCGCCCGTGCCGGCGGCCGCTGCGGCCATTTTGCTGCACTGCTGCGTTGACCGTGCGCGGAAACGGCGTTGATAATCCGGGCGATGCCGGCGGCCACCGTCCGGCCCGGTCCATACGGAGCTTCAGCATGCGCCACGCTCGCGTTCTTGCCGTATCCGCCCTTGCCACTGCTGTAGTCGTTGCCGCTGCTGCGTTCGCGCAGACCACGTTGACCCCGCTGCCCGACAACGGGCCGATCAATACCGCCTCGCTGGAGGTGGACTTCAGCAAGACCCACTGGGGCGATGCCAAGGCCGGCCAGACCAAGGCGACGGCCTGTGCGGCCTGCCATGGCGCCGACGGCAATTCCACGGTGGAGATGTATCCGTCCATCGCTGGCCAGAGCGAACGCTACGTGGCCCAGCAGATGGCCCTGATCGCCAATGGCCAGCGCAGTTCCGGCGCCGCGGTGGCGATGGTGCCGTTCGTGCAGAACCTCACCCCGCAGGACATGCGCGATATCGGCGCCTACTTCGCCACGCAGAAGGCCAACGCGGGCATCGCCGATGACACGGCGGTCACCGATGGCCCCTACAAGGGCATGAAGTTCTACGAGATCGGCCAGCAGCTCTACCGCGGTGGCGATGCCAAGCGTGGGCTGCCGGCCTGCATGGCCTGCCACGGCCCCAGCGGTGCCGGCAATCCCGGCCCGGCCTATCCGCACCTGGGTGGGCAGCACGCCAGCTATGTCGCGCGCCGCCTGCAGGAGTACCAGGCCGGCCAGACCAACGAGACCGACAAGGCGCACTTCCAGATCATGGCCACGGTCGCGCAGAAGCTCAGCGAGCAGGAGGTGCAGGCGCTGTCGAGCTACCTGCAGGGCCTGCACAACAAGGCCGACGATGTGGCCGCTGCGGCCACGCCGACGCAACCGGCTGCCGCCCCCTGACCACCACTGGTCGGCCCGGGCCGCGACGCCGGCCCACGGCTGCGGTATGTTTCCTTCACGCCGGCGACCGCGCCGGCGTTGCTTTTTTCAACGGAGATGCGTGTCGATGAGGTTGATTTCCCGCCTGCTGTTGTCCGTGCTGGTGCTGCTGCCGCTGGCAGCCTGCGCCGCCACCCCCGCCAATGCCCCGCTGGTCGAGGGCAAAGACTACGAGCGCATCGCCCAGCCAGGCCCGTTCCAGCCGCTGGCCGGCAAGATCGAAGTGGTCGAGGTCTTCGGCTATACCTGCCCGCACTGCGCCCATTTCGAACCGCAGCTGGAAGCCTGGGCGGCCAAGCTGCCGGCCGACGTGCGTTTCACCCCGGTGCCGGCGGCCTTCGGTGGCGCCTGGGATGCCTGGGCACTGGCCTACTACGCCGCCGACGAAGTCGGCGTGGCCAAGCGCAGCCACGCTGCCGTGTTCAAGGCCCTGCACGAGCAGGGATCGCTGCCGATGCAGAACGTCTCGGCCGATGAGCTCGCCACGTTCTACAACGCCTACGGCGTGACCCCGGACCGCTACCTCCAGGCCCTGCGCGGCGATGCCGTGCAGAAGAAGGTCGAGGCCGCGCGCGCGTTCGCCCAGCGCACCAAGATCCCGGGCACCCCGGCCATCATCATCAACGGCCAGTACCTGGTGCGGGGCAACAGCTTCGACGACCAGCTGCGCATCGCCTCGGCGCTGATCGCGCAGGCCCGCGCCGCCCGCGGCCGCTGAACCAACGCCCACCCTCGACACGGCGCTGTCGCCGCCGCATGTCATCATTTCCCCCTGGCTGGCGCCTGGCGCCGGCCCCCACCTTTCCAGATGCTGGAGACGTTTCCATGAAGATCCGTTACGCCCTCGCCCTCGCAGCGCTGCTGCCGATCCTGGCCGCCTGCAAGGCCGACGACGGCAGCACCAACACCACCGCAGCCCCGGCCGAACCGGCAGCAACCCCGGCAGCCACCACCGAACCGGCTGCTGCGCCGGCGGCGGGCAGCGAAGGCGCCGCGCCAGCTGCCGCTGAAGGCGAGAAGGCCCCGGCCGAAGCGGCTCCGGCCGCCGCGGCGGCCCCGACCACCGCCGCGCTGACTGGCCCGGCCCCGGTGGAAGGCGCCGACTACCAGGTGATCCCGAACGGCCAGCCGTTCCAGCCGGCTGCCGGCAAGATCGAAGTGACCGAGATCTTCGGCTACGTCTGCCCGGCCTGCGCCGCATTCCAGCCGCTGGTCGGCCCGTGGAAGGCCGGCCTGCCCAGCGACGTGAACTTCGTCTACGTGCCGGCCATGTTCGGCGGCACCTGGGATGACTACGCCCGTGCCTTCTACGCCGCGCAGACCCTGGGCGTGCAGGAAAAGACCCACGAAGCGCTGTACGCCGCCATCCACTCGCAGAAGACCCTGAAGGGCGAGCGCGGCCGTGACTCGGTGGAAGACATCGCCAAGTTCTACGCCGCCTATGGCGTGGATCCGAAGCAGTTCGCCGCCACCATGGGCAGCTTCGCGGTGAACGCCAAGACCAACTCGGCCAAGCAGTTCGCCCAGCGCAGCCAGATCAGCGGCACCCCGTCGATCATCGTCAACGGCAAGTACCTGGTGAAGGGCAAGAGCTTCCCGGACATGCTGCGCATCGCCGACCACCTGATCGCCCGCGAACGCGGTGCGGCCCAGGCTCACTGATCCAAGAGAAGCATTTCCCGGCCGTGAATTCCCCCCGTACACGGACCCTGCGCTTGCTGACGGCCAACATCCAGGCCGGCTCAAGTACCCGCCGCTACAGCGACTATGTGACCCGCAGCTGGTCACATGCGCTGCCGGCGGGGCGCAAGCGCAGCAGCCTGGACGCGATCGCCACCCTGGCGCGCGACCATGACATCGTCGGCCTGCAGGAGGCCGACCCGGGCAGCCTGCGCTCGGGCTTCACCAACCAGACCCACTACCTGGCCCAGCGCGCCGGCTTCAACTACTGGAGCCACCAGCCGAACCGGCGCATGGGCGGCGTGGCATCCAGTGCCAATGGCCTGCTGAGCAAGCTGGAACCGGTGGAAGTGCAGGACCATGCCCTGCCCGGCCGCATCGGCGGGCGCGGCGTGCTGCTGGCCAAGTTCGGCGATGGTACCGATGGCCTGGCGGTGGCGGTGGCGCATCTGTCACTGGGCGCGGGCTCGCGGATGTCGCAGCTGGGCTTCATCGCCGAGCTGCTGTCCGACCACCCCAACGCGGTGCTGATGGGCGACTTCAACTGCCTGGCCGAACGCCCGGAAATGCAGGTGCTGTACCAGAAGACCCGGCTGCAGCCCCCGGGCTGCATCGTGCCGACCTTCCCCAGCTGGCGCCCCGACCGCGCCATCGACCACATCCTGGTCAGCAGTGGCCTGCAGACTCGTACCGTGGAAGCCGTACCAGCCGCGTTCTCCGATCACCTCGCCCTGGCGATGCAGATCGACGTCCCGGCCGACGCCCTGCGCTGACCCCAAAAAGGGGACGGAGGGGATTAAGTCGTTTATGCATAAACGACTTAATCCCCTCCGTCCCCTTTTTCAGGCGGCGGCCGGTACCTTCAATCGCCGCGCGGTCGTCGTGCTGCCCACCGAGGCCAGCACCGTGCAGCCGATCGCCAGCCACTGCAGCCCATGCAGGTGCTCGTGCAGCAGAAGCATGGCCCACAGCGCGGCCACCGCCGGTTCCATGCTGATCAGGATGCCGAAGGTCTCCTTCGGCAGGCGCTTGAGCGCCATCATCTCCAGTGACATCGGGATCGCGCTGGACACCAGCGCCACCAGCAGCCCGGCGGCCAGGATCTTCGGGTCGAGCAGCGCGGCACCGGCATGCGCCACGCCCACCGGCACCACCACCAGGGATGCCGCCAGCAGCCCCAGCGACACCGAATGCCCGGCATGCAGGTGGCCGGCACGCTTGCCGAACACGATGTACAGGCCCCAGCACGCCGCAGCCCCCATCGCATACAGCACGCCAGCGGGATCCAGCGCCGGACCACCGCCGATCGGCAGCAGCAACAGCAGCCCCACCGCTGCACAGCCCACCCAGAGGAAATCGATCGGCCGTCGCGACGACAGCATGGCCACCGTCAGCGGCCCGGTGAATTCGATGGCCACCGCGATGCCGAACGGAATCGTGCGCAGGGCCATGTAGAACAGCAGGTTCATCAGGCCCAGGGTGAGCCCGTAGCGCAGGATGGTGATCGCATCCGGGCGGCTGGTCTTCCAGCGCCACGGCCGCCAGAACAGCAGCAACAACAGCGCCGAGAAGCCCACGCGCAGCGCGCTGGTGCCCTGCGCGCCGATCAGCGGGAACAGGTGTTTTGCGTAGGAGGTGCCGATGGCCAGCGAGGTGACCGAGCCGAGCACCGCCAGCGCCGGCAACATCGGCGCGAGTCGTGGGGTCTGCATGGGCAAAGTCTATTGCGCCAGCGCCGAGCACTTGGCTCAATTGACGGCCCGTTCGTGCAACTTCTGCTCGCCATGGCCACCGCCCCCGTGCTCGACAGCTTCGACCGCGCCATCCTCGACCTGCTGCAGCGGGACAACACCCTGCCGCAGCGCGAAATCGCCGAGGCCGTGCACCTGTCCACGCCGGCCGTGCAGCGCCGCATCAAGCGCCTGCAGGACAGCGGCGTGATCGCGGCCAATGTGGCGGTGATCGCCGCCGCCCAGGTCGGGCGGCCACTGACCATCATCGTCGAAGTGCGCGTGGTCAGCGAGCAACGTGATCACGTGGCGCCGTTCAAGCGCCGCGTGCAGGACGACCCGGCGGTGCAGCAGTGCTACTCGATCACCGGCGATGGCGATTTCCTGCTGCTGGTCTCGGCCGCGTCAATGGAAGAGTACGAGGCCATTACCGAGCGGTTGTTCGGCGGCGATGACAACATCGAGCGCTTCCGTACGTCGGTCGCGCTGGGGACGTTGAAGCGCAGTTTCGAAGTGCCGCTGGCCCCGGTTCTGTAGCGCTGAGCCATGCTCGACTGCGCTTTGACCGCACAGCAACAGCCGCCGAGGATGGCTCGGCGCTACAGTCGGAGACCATGGACACATCGCCCTCCCCCGCCCGTCGCCTGCGCCGCTGGTTGCTGCGCGGCCTGTGGCTGGCCATCGCCCTCATTGCCGCGATGGCGCTGTGGAACAGCCCATGGGCCGCTGCGCCGAAGCTGCTGTGGACACTCTCTCGTATGCCGCCGGCCACGCAACTGGCGGTGCCGGTGGACGGCGTGCGGCCACGCCAGATCGCCGACACCTTCGGCGCACCACGTGGCCGTTACCGCTCCCACGCCGGCATCGACATCTTCGCCAAGCGCGGCACCGCGGTGCGCAGCGTCACTGCCGGCGTCATCGCGGACGTCAGCGAGCGCGGCCTCGGTGGCCGCCAGGTCTGGGTGATCGGGCCCGGGCGCGAACGTTACTACTACGCCCATCTGGACGACTGGGCCGAAGGCCTGGCGCGCGGCAAGGTGGTCCAGGCCGGCGACCTGCTAGGGCATGTAGGCGACAGCGGCAATGCCAAGGGCACGCCGCCCCACCTGCACTGGGGCATCTACGGCGCCGATGGCGCGCGCGATCCGCTGCCGCTGCTGCGCTGAACCCCATGCGCTGCGTCGCGGCCCGCGTGAGTGCCTACCTCGTTCATGATTTGTAAATAGGAATAGTTCGTATTACCATTTTTTTCGTTTCCGGTGGTGCCAGGACGGCCTGCCCGCCCGTTTCCCACCCGTAGCGCCTCGCCTTCTGGATGCCGGCCGAGCGCGCGTGCTCGTCCAGGACCCCCATGACCCGTTCCGCCTTCCGTATCCCGCAGCCGCAGCGGCTGTCCGTTGCCGTACTCGTTGCACTCTGCGCCCTGGCCCCGGCCGCCTTCGCCGACACCGCCGCCGACCCGACCACGCTGGACAAGGTCGTGGTCAAGGGCGAACGCGCCGAAGGCTATTCGGTGCGCCGCACCTCGGCCGGTACCCGCTTCGACCTGGCACCGCGCGAGATCCCGCAGTCGGTCAGCATCATCAGCCACCAGCGCATCGAAGATCAGAAGCTCGACGACATCATCGACGTGCTGGCCAACACCACCGGCGTGACCAGCACCCAGTCCGACAGCGAGCGCACCGAGTTCTACGCGCGTGGGTTCTACATCGACGCCTACCAGTTCGACGGCCTGCCGACGCAGATGGTGCAGAACTGGAGCTACGGTGATTCCGGCCTGGATCTGGCGCTGTACGACCGCGTGGAAGTGGTGCGCGGCGCCACCGGCCTGCTCAGCGGCGCCGGCAACCCGTCCGCTTCGGTGAACCTGGTGCGCAAGCATGCCGACAGCGCCGAGCTGACCGGCAGCGTGTCGGTGAACGTCGGCAGCTGGGGCCGCACCCGCACCACGGTGGATGTGGGCAGCGCGCTCAACGCCAGCGGCAGCGTGCGCGGGCGCGTGATCGGCAGCTATCTGGATACCGACGGCCAGATGGACCGCTACAACCAGCGCAAGACGCTGGGCTACGCCGTCATCGATGCCGACCTGACCCCGGACACCCAGCTGAGCGTGGGCTACGACTACCAGCAGAAGCGCGCCAATGGTGCGACCTGGGGCGGCTTCCCGATGTGGTACGCCGATGGCAGCCCGACCAACTACCCGACCTCGTTCAATCCGTCGCCGGACTGGACCTACTGGGACACCACCAGCAAGCGCGCGTTTGCCACCCTGCAGCACGCCTTCAGCAACGGCTGGAAGTTCAGGATCGGCGCCACCCACGACCGCACCAACGCCGACGACAAGCTGTTCTATCCGTCCTACACCGCGTTCGACAAGGCCACCGGCACCGGCGTCACGCCGATGGCCGGCTTCTACAACACCGAGCGCAAGGTCGATGGCATCGATGGCTACATCGACGGCCCGTTCCAGCTGTTCGGCCGCGAGCACCAGTTCATGGCCGGCCTGAGCTACAACAAGCGCGAATTCGCCAACTACGGTGACTTCCAGATGGGTGGCCCCGGCACCGGCTGGAATCCCTTCAGCTCCTATCTCGACTGGACCGGCAACATCGCCCAGCCGAACTGGAACCCGCTGGCGCTGGCCAGCCAGGGCACCATCACCCAGAAGGCCGGCTATGCCGCCACCCGTCTGTCGCTGGCTGATCCGCTGAAGCTGATCCTCGGTGCGCGCTACACCAACTGGAAGAGCGAAGGCGAGAACGACGACCGCGAACACAAGGTGACCACCCCGTACGCCGGCCTGGTGTATGACATCAACGATACCTACTCCGCGTACGCCAGCTACACCGAGATCTTCCAGCCGCAGACCGCACGTGACCGCAACGACCGTTATCTCGACCCGGTCGACGGCAAGAGCTACGAGGTGGGCGTCAAGGGTGCCTGGTTCGACAACCGGCTGAACGCCTCGCTGGCGGTGTTCCGCATCGAGCAGGACAACGTCGCCCAGGTCACCAGCGAGCCGATCATCGGCCGTCCGGGTGAGTTCGCCTCGATCGCCGCACGCGGCACCGTCAGCCGCGGCTTCGAGTTCGAGCTGAACGGCGAACTCGCCCCGGGCTGGAATGCGACCTTCGGTGCGTCGCGCTATGTGGCCAAGGACATCAACGGCGCCGACATCAACACCAACCTGCCGCAGACCGCATTGAAGCTGTTCACCAGCTACACCCCGCAGTCGCTGCAGGCACTGACCGTCGGCGGCGGCGCCAACTGGCAGAACCGCATCTACTACCCGGTGCCGGCCTACGGCCGCATCGAACAGAGCGGCTACGCACTGGTCAGCGCCTTCGTGCGTTACCGCATCTCGCCGGAGTTCAGCGTGCAGGCCAACCTCAACAACCTGCAGGACAAGAAGTACCTGTCGCAGATCAACGGCTACGGTGCCTACGGCGATGGCCGCAATGGCTCGCTGACGTTCACCTGGGCGTTCTGATCAGACGCGGGGTTCGCACGCCCCGCACCTGTAGAGCCGAGCCCATGCTCGGCTCAGAGAATCAGCCGAGCGCGGGCTCGGCTCTACACCCGCAAGGCAGCGCCGGAACTGACCGGCGCTGCCACCGTCACATCAGAAGCGCAGGTCCGCGCGCAGGTACCAGTAACGGCCACGCGGGATGTCGTAGGTCGAAGCGTCGTAGCCGTTCAACGAGCACGACAGGCAGATCGGCGGATCCTTGTCGAACACGTTGTTCAGGCCCGCGGTCAGCTGCAGCCCCTTCATCCAGTCGATCTTGTAGCCCACCTGCATGTCGTGGAAGGTGGTGGCCGACAGCGTGTTGGTGCCCGCAGCCTGGTTGCTGCACACCGGGAAGGCCGCCGCATCGCCGCAGTTCTCGGTCAGCTCGGAGATGTGGCGCACCGTCCAGTTGGCACTCCAGCGATCCATCGTCCAGCCGAGGCTGGCATTGCTGGTCCACTCCGGGATCGAGCTGTCGGCCACTTCCACGCCCGGCTTCTGCGGCTGCTTCTGCCCGGCCGCGCCAGTGGCCTCGTAACGGCCGACGAAGGTGTTCTTCCACCCCACCTTGAACTGGCCGATGGAGGTCTGCGGCAGCGTCCAGAACAGATCCACGTCCCAACCGTCGGTCTTGATCGAACCCAGGTTGGTCAGGCGGTTGTTGAAGCTGCTGACCGCACCGGTGCTGGCACGGGTGATGCCGTTGCAGTAGATCGGGTCCAGTGTATCCACGCACAGGTCCAGCTGGGTCTGCGCGTTGATGGCCTGGATCGCACCATCGATGGCATGGCGGTAGAAAGTGACTTCCACATCGAAGCGCTCCGACCACGAGGCGTTGTTGCCGAACCACGGGCTCCACACGAAGCCGGCGCTGAAGCTGCGCGAGCGTTCCGGGTCCAGCTCGCGGTTGCCGCCGGTGGTCACCGAGATCTGCGAGTTGGCCTGCTGGAAGCCGGCCGGGACGCCCAGTGCAGCACAGTTGGCCGCGCTGCCACGCGGCGGCGTGCCGCCCAAGCCTACCGAGCACGGATCGAACAGCTGCAGGTCGGCACGTGCGGCAGAGCCGTACAGCTCACCGATGGACGGTGCGCGGAAGCCCTCGGCGTACGTGGTGCGCAGCACGAAGTCATCGGTCACCTGCCAGCGCAGGCCGTACTTGGGCGTGAACTCGCCGCCGAAGGTGGAGTAGTCCGAATAGCGGCCGGCCAGGCTCAGGTCCAGCTTCTTGCCGAACGAGGAGTCGGCGAAGATCGGCACGCTCAACTCCAGATAGGCCTCGTTGACGTCGTAGGAACCGGAGGTCGGTTGCGACGGCACGCCGTTGTAGTGGCCGATCACCGTCAGCGGATCGGGCTGGTAGGCGCCCTTGTACTTGCGGTACTCGAAGCCGGTGGCGAAGGACACCGGACCGGCCGGCAGCGAGAACAGCTCGCTGGACAGGTTGGCGGTGAACAGGCTCAGTTCGTTCTGGCTGCGGTCGCGCACCACCGGCTGGATCCACTTCAGCATGTCCGGGGTGATCGAACCGGCGCCACCGAAGATGTTCAACGGCACGCAGCCAGGCGTGGCCGCGCACACCGCGGGATCGCCCAGCGCCATGTTCACCTTGTAGATGTCATAGCTGCCGTAGTTGGTCTGCTCGGCCTTGTTCTTGCTGTACATGCCGTTGACGTCCCAGTACCAGCTGCGGTCGGCGGCATGGAAGTCACCGACCAGGCCGGTGGCGAAGTAGGTGGTGTCCACTTTCTGCTTGAACACGCGCGCACCGCCCTCCACCGGGCGACGACCGATCAGGCTCATGTTGTCGCCGGAGACGAGATCGAAGCCGAACGGGTTGTACGGGTTCAGGCGCGAGACCACGATGTTGTCGGCCAACGGATTGCCGGTGGCGCCATCGGGGCCGAAGAACAGCGGCTCGGGGCCGGCCTGGTTGGTCGACTCGCGGCGGTTGCCCAGCGCCTTGATGTACCACTGCACGTTGTCGGTGATGTCAAAGCGGAACTGGCCGAACAGGCCTTTGCGCTCCGACGGCGTAAGCACCATGTTGTATTCGGCGAAGTTGAAGCGGTCGGCGGTGGTGAAGCAGTGATAGTCATCCGTGCGGCTGCAGCCGGCACTGCCGTCGTACCGCGGATTGCTCACGCCGGTATTGGGCACGATGTTCTGCACCGCACCGGTGTTCGGGTCGGTGAACATGAAACGGCCCTGCGGAATACCACCGCTGCCGAACGCCAGGCCGGTACCGGGAATGGGGAAGCGCGACTGCTCGCGATCCTTGGCGAATACCGGGTCCTGCTTGGTCCAGCTGGCGCCCAGGAACAGGCTGAAGCGATCGCCACTCTTGCCCCAGGCCAGGTCCACGCCCTTCTGCGTGCCGTCGCCCTTGCTGTACTCGCCGTAGTTCAGCGTCACCTGCCCACCATCGAAATCGCGGCGGGTGATGATGTTGACCACGCCGGCGATGGCATCGGAGCCGTACAGCGACGAAGCACCGTCCTCCAGCACCTCGATGCGCTCGACGATGGCCAGTGGAATGGTGTTGAGGTCGGTGGCCGAGCCCACACCGGACGCCGACGATTCATTGACCCAGCGGATGCCGTCGACCAGCACCAGCACGCGCTTGGCACCCAGGTGGCGCAGATCGACCTGCGCCGAGCCGGCACCCACGCCACTGCCATCGGGCGGGAAACCGAAGTTGCCGGACGAGTTGAACTTGGCGTTGAGCGCAGAGCCGGAACCGGTGAGCTGCTGCAGCACTTCGCCGATCGAGGTCAGGCCGGTGCGTTCGATGTCGCCACGGGTCAGGGTCTGGATCGGGACCTGGCCCTCTACTTCAGCGCGCTTGATGCGGGTACCGGTGACTTCCACCGCGTCGAGGTTGGTGGTGGATTGTGCAGCGGCACCCAGGGGTGCCAAGGCCATCACGCACAGCGTGACGGCAACCGCCAACGGGCGGTGGTGCAGGTGCTTCATTCGCTCTCTCTCCAAAGGAATGTCGGGACATGGACTGCCGCGCTCCCCCCTGCATGGCGGCAGCGTCTCCTTTGTAAACAAGCGGTAAAAATCACGGCGTGATGATCGACACTCTTTCACGCGGAATTGACGCAATTGACAGCCATTTACGTCAGATGAGGACCGTTTGGAACCGGACGGTACTGTTCACCGCCCTCCGCTTTGATGCCGGCTGCGTCAGCGCGCGCCGAGATCCGCCACAGCTCATCAAGGGGACTTGTCGGTGCGGGCGCTAGTGACCGGGCGCGTCGACGCGCAGCCCATGCTGGCTCACGGCCAGCAGCACGCGTGCCATGTCTTCGTAGTCGGGGTCGTCGGCGATCGCCAAGTGCACCCAGGGGCGATGCTGCTGCGGCATCTGCTGCGCCTGCACCAGGTGCCACTGCAACGCGACAGCGTCGAGCGGCTGGCCATTCCAGAACATCGCCCCCGCTGCGTCGATGTGCAGGTGGATCGGCTGGGGTGAGGACGCCGGCCAGGGTGGGCACGAGGTGCGCTGCTGGAGCGCCAGGAGGCCGGTCGCCTGCGCCATCGGCAGCGCGGTGATCACCAGCGCCAGCAACACCAGCAACACATCCACCAGCGGTGCCAGATTGGGGGCGGCCATCAGTGAGGCCGCGTGCTGTGTCCCGTATCGCATGCCACGTTCCCTCGCAGGAAGAGCGGCCTGCCGATGGCAGGCCGCCCGTTGCCGGACTCACCGCACGAAACTCACCGCACGAAGGCAATGCGCTCCATGCCAGTGGCTTCGGCCGCAGCCAATATCCGCGCCATGCCTTCGTACTCGGCCGCCGGATCGGTGGCGATGCGCAGCTCCGGCAGGTTGCCGGCATGCTCGCCGGCCTGCGCCTGCAGGCGCCCCTGCAGATCGCCGATCGCCATCGGCTGGCCATCCCAGCTCAGCTGGTTCGACGCATCCAGTCGCAGCTCGATCGGCGGCGGCGGTTCGGGGCGATCGATCGTGCGATCGGTGGCCTGTGGCAACTGCACGGGAATCGGCCGGGCCACGATCGGCGCGGTTACGATGAAGATGATCAACAGCACCAGCATCACATCCACCAGTGGCGTGACATTGATGTCCGCCAGCGGGCCGCTTCTTCCTGCGCTACTGAACGCCATGTGCCGCTCCCTGCAGCCGGGCGGTTCGCCCAAGGCCGACGTTACGACGCCTGCGCCCGCCTGCGGCAGGGGCCTGTGCGGAGTCATTCAGCTATCGTTGCCCACGCATTGCGTGCACGCAATGCGAAACTGAATTCAGCCACTGCCCGCTATGCTGCATGCCATGACCCGACGCTCTTCGACCGCCCTGTCCCTGCTGCCCTTGGCCACCACGCTGCTGATCGGCTGCGCCAATGCCCAGTCCCTCGATGCCCAGAACGCGCAGTTGAAAGCCGCGATCGCGGCCGCCGAACGCGGCCAGTTCGATCCTGGCCAGGCCGCTGCGCTCAGCCGCCATCCGGCGTATGGCTGGCTGGAGTACGCCAACCTGCGCCGCAACATCGACACCGTCGATACCGCGCAGGCACAGGCCTTCCTCAAGCGCTATGAGGGCCAGGCCGTGGCCAGCACGTTCCGCAGCGTGTGGCTGCCCTCGCTCGCCCGCCGCCAGGACTGGCCGACCCTGCTGGCCAACTGGGCGCCCACCGACAACGCCGGCCTGCGCTGTGCGCAGCTGACCGCGCGCCAGGTGACCGGCAAGGTCGATCCGCAGTGGATCAGCGAAGCACAGGAGCTGTGGCGCAAGAACGGCAAGCCGCTGCCGGACAGCTGCGATGCGGTGTTCACCGTGCTGCAGGCACAAGGCGGCCTGAGCGACGCCCTGCGCTGGGAACGGATCGATGCTGCCGCCGACGCGCAGCAGCCCGCCGTGATGCGCAGCGCGGCCCGCGGCCTGCCTGCCACTGACCTGGCACTGGCCAACACTTACGCCGCCTTCGTCGACAAGCCCAACGCCAGCGCCCTGAACTGGCCCCGCAACGAGCGCAGCCGGCGCATCGCCACCGATGGCCTGGCCAAGCTGGCCAAGGCCGACCCGGCCGCCACCGAACAGCAGCTGCCGCAGTACGCGCAGGCACTGGGGCTGAGTGCCGACCAGCAGGGCCAGGTGCTGTACCAGATCGCGCTGTGGACGGTGGCGTCCTACCTGCCCGATTCGGCACGCCGCCTCAACGCGGTGCCGGAGTCGGCCTATGACGAACGCCTGCACGAGTGGCGCGTGCGCGAAGCGATGTCGCGCGGCGACTGGCCGGCGGCGCTGACCGCCATCCGCAAGATGGGCAGCAAGCAGCGCAGCGATCCGCGCTGGCGCTACTTCGAAGGCCGCATGCTGGAGAAGACCGGCCAGGCCCAGCAGGCGCAGCCGCTGTTCCGCGAGGCCGCGCGTGCATCGACCTTCCACGGCTTCCTCGCCGCCGACAAGCTGCAGCAGGGCTACACGCTGTGCCCGTGGCAGCCCAACGACAGCGCGCAGGCTCAGGCGGTGATCGCGCGCGACCCGGCCATCCAGCGCGCAATGGCGTTGTACCAGATCGATCGCGCTGGCTGGGCCGTGGCCGAATGGAACAGTGCACTGTCGCGCTTCGATGACACCCAGCGTCGCCTCGCCGTGCGCGTGGCGCAGGACAACGGCTGGTTCGACCGCGCCGTGTTCGCGCTCGGCAAGCAGCCGCAGGAGCAGCGCCTGTACGACCTGCGCTTCCCGCTGCACCACGACGCCACCATCCGCCGCGAATCGGCACGCAACGCAATCGACCCGGCCTGGGTGGCGGCGGAGATCCGCGCCGAGAGCACCTTCACCCCGCGTGCGCGCTCGCCTGCCAACGCCATGGGCCTGATGCAGGTGCTGCCAGCCACCGGTGCCGGCGTGGCCAAGTCGATCGGCCTGACCGGCTACGGCGGCGCCGACAGCCTGTACGACCCGGACACCAACATCGCCATCGGCACCGCCTACCTGCGCCAGCTGATGAACAAGTACGACGGCCTGCCCTACGTGACCATCGCCGCGTACAACGCCGGCCCGACCCCGACCGCACGCTGGCAGAGCCAGCGCCCGGGCTTTGATCCGGACCTGTGGATCGAGACCATCAGCTACAAGGAAACCCGCGAGTACGTGGCCCGCGTGCTGGCCTTCAGCGTGATCTACGACTGGCGCCTCAATGGTGATGCGCTGCCGCTGAGCGATCGCCTGATGGGCCGCCTGGTGGACAAGCGCAAGCGCTTCAGCTGCGCCGCCAACGCCGACCAGGGCGGCGATTGATCGCAACACAGTACTGCCGGCCGCTGGCCGGCATTCCCCGGCATCCACTCGCTGGGGAGGGAAACGATGAGCCTGCTGGCCTGGATCGGGCTGGACGCTGTATCGGTAGTGCCGGCCGCTGGCCGGCAGCTTCGGGGTGACTGCGGTTGCCGGCCAGCGGCCGGCACTACCGGTGCGTCTGCGCCGGGCATGCGATGATTCCAGCCATGAAGATCTATCTTGTCGGCGGCGCCGTGCGTGACCGCCTGCTGCAGCGACCTGCCGGCGACCATGACTGGGTGGTGGTCGGCGCCACGCCCGCGCAGATGGAAGCGCAGGGCTTCACCGCCGTCGGCCGCGATTTCCCGGTGTTCCTGCACCCGAAAACAGGTGAGGAATACGCGCTGGCGCGCACCGAGCGCAAATCCGGGCGTGGCTACCGCGGCTTCGTGGTCGACGCCGACCCGGCAGTGACGCTGGAAGAAGACCTGCAGCGCCGCGACTTCACCATCAACGCGATTGCCTGCGACGAAGACACCGGCACGCTGGTCGATCCCTACGGCGGTGTGCGCGATATCGAGCAACGCGTGCTGCGCCATGTCGGCCCCGCGTTCGTGGAAGATCCATTGCGTGTGCTGCGCGCGGCGCGCTTCATGGCGCGCTTCGCACCACTGGGCTTCACCGTCGCCGAAGAGACCATGGCGCTGATGCGCGAGGTCGCCGCCAGCGGCGAGCTGGACGCGCTGGTGCCCGAGCGCGTCTGGCAGGAGCTGCGCAAGGCGCTGGTCAGTGAACGGCCCTCCGCCTTCCTGCGCACGCTGCACGATGCGCAGGCACTGGGCCCGATCCTGCCCGAGCTGGAAGCGCTGTATGGCGTGCCGCAACGTGCTGAGTTCCACCCTGAAGTCGATACCGGCATCCACCAGGAAATGGTCAGCGACATGGCTGCCAGGCTGGCGCCGGGCGATGACCTGGTCGGCTTTGCCGCGCTTACCCATGACCTGGGCAAGGGCCTGACCCCGCCGGAGGAATGGCCGCGCCACATCATGCACGAGCAACGCGGCATCAAGCCGCTGAAGGCCTTGTGCGCACGATTGAAGATTCCCGCCGAACACCAGCAGCTGGCCGAAGCGGTGTGCCGCGAGCACTTGAACGTGCACCGCATCGATGAACTGCGCGATGCCACCGTGCTGGAACTGCTGGGCCGCTGTGATGCGCTGCGCCGGCCGGAACGCGTGACCCGCATCGCACTGTGCTGCGAGGCCGACAAGCGCGGCCGGCTCGGCTTCGAGGACGCCGACTACCCACAGGGCGAAACGCTCAAGCGCCTGCACCAGGCGGCGCTGTCAGTGCAGGCCAGGGATCTGGATACCACGCATCTGAAGGGCCCGGCCATCGGCGAAGCGCTGGCCAAGGCGCGGGTGAAAGCCATCGCCGCCGCCCGCTGATCCGCAACCGCCGTGGCGGCCGCGCACCGACTCCCATGGGTAGTGCCGGCCGCTGGCCGGCACTCCTATATCACTGGCTTCAGTGCGCCATCCCACGGGTAATCGCCGCCGCACGCTGCTTCAGCTGGGCCACGGCATCGGGAATCATCTCCATGCCCACGTCCAGGCCCGGGTTCAGCACCAGGCCGACGCCGTCGCCGATACCGGCCAGCAGCGCGTGCACCGCGATCGGCATGGCATGGGCAAACTGCGGCAGCTGCTCGTGCCACAGGCCGGCGCGCTCGGGCGCGGTGAACACCGCGAACATCGGCTCGCCGCTCTCGCTGGTCAGCACCAGCGGCGAGATGCTCTCGTCCCAGGCGCCATCCTCACCAATGGCCTTGTCCAGCAGCACGAACGCCGTCGAGGTCAGCAGGCCGTCGAGGAACTGCGCTGCGGTCAGCGTGCCGTCCTGGGCCTGCAGCAGGCGCACCTCGAGATCGTTGAGGGGTTCGAACGGGGTGTCGTGGTCCATGGTCGGTTCCGGTACGTGGTTGCAGGGCAGACTTTAACAGGCCCGGTCCTCAACCGATGTATCCGTGCCGCCACATCCAACCGGCCACCGCCAGCACGGCGACCCCCACCAGCATCAACGGCAGGCCGAAGCGGTGCCGCCACGGGATCGGCACCCCGCCAAGCTGCTGGTCCATGGTCTCGGTATCGAGCACCCAGCCGTGCTCGCACCGGGTGCAGGCCAGCTCGTAGCGGCGCTGGTAGGTGAAGCCGAACAGCAGGTCGATGCGCGCCATCTTGTAGCGCAGCTGCGGCGCGAACTCGGTTTCCGTCTGGCAGCGCAGGCAGTGGTGCGCTTCGGTGGGGCCGACGATCAGCACCCGTTCCTGTTGGCCGATCAGGATCATGTCCGGTTGACCTGGCAGGCGGGCTGGGCCAGCAGCCAGGCCTGGGCGGCGGCCACAGTGGCCGCGTCACCCTCGACGCGCTGGTCGGGTTCGATCTTCAGGCCATCGCCACGATCATTGCGGTCCCGCATCACGCTGGTGGTCAGCAGCAGGCGACTGCCATCGGCAAGCGTGTGCACGACATTGCCGGTGGAGACGCCCGCGGTCGGCTGGCCGAAACTCCGCGCCTGCGGGCGGCCACGCCACGCCAGCACCGAGGCCTCGCCCGAACTGCCGGTGCGGGGCCCGAACAGCACCGCCACCGGTGCGCCAGGCTGCCGCACTACATGGCCGGACTGGCCGAAGTCCAGCAGCGGCCTGCCCGCCAGCTGCACCGCAGTCGCCGTCAACGTCCAGCGCTGCGGCCCTTGCGCGGTTTCGAACGCGCCGACGTCCTCATTGTTCACCACCGAGGTGCGCAGCAGCGGTGCCATGCCCAGCAGCATCGGCCACATGGAGCCGCCACCGTTGTCCCGCAGGTCAACGATCCAGCCACAGCGCGCGCCGTCGTCCTTGCTGCGGATGACCTGCTGCCACCGCGCGGCACGCTGGATGTCCTGGCGGAATTTTTCCTGCGGCGTCGCGCCCGGCGAGGAGGCATAGCCCTCGATGACCACCCAGCCGATGCGCGCATCCACCGCATCAGCGGCCTTGGCCCGGTCCACGGCGGCGGCACCGGCCTGCTGCGCACGCGCGAGGGATTCGCGCTGACGCTGGGTCGTGGTCCACGCACCATGGTGGCCGGTGCTGAGCGCAATGGCTTCGCGCAGAACGGCCAGCCGTTGCGCGGGATCCCCCTGCGCCGATTGCAGGCGGATGCGGATGGCGGGCCAGTCCACCCGATCGCGATACAGCGCCTGGCGTTCAAGCAGATTGAGGATCTCGGCCTGGGCCTCCGGCGAGGGCACCTCGACCGCGCCTGGCGTATCGGCCATGGCGACGGTCGCCAGCAACACGAGCATCAGCGCGCCGATGCGACGCACTCCCTTGCGAACCTGCATGCGACGCTTCCTTGTCGTTGAATCAGGACCGCAGCATAACCGGGGCATGATCGCTTGCGCCACGCGCGAACTGTCGTATTTGCCTCCTCCGCAGATTGCAGGCAGACACGCTCACTGCGATCACAACATTACAACTTTGCCCATGTCATCGCGGCGTACAACACGCCAAGGTGGCTTTGCCGGCGCCTCCTGCGCTGGTCGGGATTGGCGTCCTGAATGAAGTTTTTCACGAGCAGGCTTGCAACGTCGTTGCCGGCCCGAACAATGCACCGTCCGTCGTTCTGCGGCGGGCGGTGCGAGGGGATCCCCGGATCCGCCGGCGTCATTCCTCGTGAAGAGCTTCACCGGCACGCCAACCCGCACCGCCCGCCACCTTGCATCCCGCAGGTGGCCTCGCCTCGTGAGGTTGCCGCCATGAACACGCCCCACCCCACCTATCCACGCCTGCAGGCCCTGCTCGGCGGTGCACTGCCCGGCCTGCAGCTGTCCAACGCCGCAGCCGAAGCGTTGGAAGGTGCGCTCGCCGAAGTCAACGAACAAGCGCCGCCATCGGCGTTCTTCACCCGGTTGCGCGGCATCGCTCACAACCACGCAGCCGACGGCCAGGCGTGGCGCGAGCAGCAACTCAGCGAGGCGCGCGGCCGGGACTTGGCCGAGGCAACGCGCTGCCTGGCGGCAGTGTCTGCGTGTGGGGGCATCTTGTTGGCGGCGCAGTCGGCACGCGAGATGGATGATGCGCAGGCGCAGTGTCCGCCGCAGGTGGAGGAAGGGCTGCTACATGCGGTGGTCGTGTTGGCCGATCATGCCGGGGCGTTGGTGGAACCGGATGCATGCGCACCGCTGTTGTAGAGCCGAGCCTATGCTCGGCTGCGCGGAGGTCATGGCGTCGGTGGGATTCGTGCCGACCAAGGTCGGCACCTGCCAGAGCAACGTCATGGCGCCGGTGGGATTCGTGCCGACCAAGGTCGGCACCTACCAGAGCAGCGTCATGGCGCCGGTGGGATTCGTGCCGACCAAGGTCGGCACCTACCAGAGCGGTGTCATGGCGCCGGTGGGATTCGTGCCGACCAAGGTCGGCACCTACCAGAGCGGCGTCATGGCGCCGGTGGGATTCGTGCCGACCAAGGTCGGCACCTACCGGAGCAGTGTCATGGCACCGGTGGGATTCGTGCCGACCAAGGTCGGCACCTACCAGAGCAGTGTCATGGCGCCGGTGGGATTCGTGCCGACCAAGGTCGGCACCTACCAGAGCGGCGTCATGGCGTCGGTGGGATTCGTGCCGACCAAGGTCGGCACCTACCAGAGCAGTGTCATGGCGCCGGTGGGATTCTTGCCGACCAAGGTCGGCACCTACCTGAGCAACGTCATGGCGCCGGTGGGATTCGTGCCGACCAAGGTCGGCACCTACCAGAGCGGCGTCATGGCGCCGGTGGGCTTCGTGCCGACCAAGGTCGGCACCTGCCAGGGCGGCGTCATGGCGTCGGTGGGATTCGCGCCGACCAAGGTCGGCACCTACCAGAGCAGCGTCATGGCGCGGGTGCGATTCGTGCCGACCAAGGTCGGCACCTGCCAGAGCGGGTCAGCCATCTACACCAGGCGCTACCAGTCCGCACGCAGGCCGATGTTGCCTTCGATGACGCGGCGCTTCTCGTTGCGGTCGCCGCCCAGTTCGCGCGTGTAGTCGGCCACGGCATAGGCGCTGATCGTTCGGTTGAAGCGCCCGACCACACCCACGCCGGCTTCCAGCGCGCGTGAGCGCTGCGAATTGACGATCACGTCGTCGTCGAAACGGATGCGGTCTTCACCAGAACGGCCATGCCAGTAATTGAGCTTGAAATACGGTTGCCAGCCGTTGTCGGCCAACTGGTAATCGCCCGCCAGGCGCAGGCCGATGCGGCCGGTCCACGCGTTGTCGTTGTCGAAGCGCACGCTCGATACTTCATCGCGACGGTCATCCAGCGAAGTGCGCTGCCAGATCACCTGCACCTGCGGTTCCAGCCACCATGCGGACTGCCCGAAGTGCAGCAGCGGCTTGCCCGCCTCCACCGACACGCTGGTACCGTCGCCGCTCAGGCCGAAGCCGAGCCCACGCGAGGAACGCACGCGGCCGTCGTAGCGGCTCTGCATCGCCACGGCGTCGATGTAACCCCCACTGCTGTCGGTGAAGGTCCAGTACAGGCCCACGTGCTTGTCATCCAGGCGGTTCTGGCCTATCTGCACGTTCTCCCAGCCCAGTGCCAGACCCGTGGTCTTGCCCTGCGCGCGGGTGCGGCCAACGAATACGCCGATCTGGTTGCGGTGGTTGTCAGACGCCGCAGCCCACACGTCGAGACCGGCCTGCAGGCCCATCACATCGCCATCGAAGCCCGGCTGCGCATCACCCTTCCAGTGGATCTCGCTGCTCTGCCCCACCAACCGGCCCCAGGCGGTGCGGACTGTGCCCTGGTTGTACAGCAGGCGCTGTTCGCCCTGCCGCTCGTGGAAGGTACCGAGGCTGGCCAGCGAGGTCTCGCGCAGCAGCGGTGGCACCACGGCGTAGGCGGCGGTCTCCACGCGGTACAGCGGCACCACCGCGCCTTCGGCCGGGCGTGCACCCGGCGTTGGTGGGGTGCCGGTACCGGGCAACGCACCGCCGGCCACCGGCACGTCCGGCACCGCCGGGTCGCTGGGCGGCGCCACCGGCGCCGGTTCCGGTGGCGGCGGTGGCGGCGCGGCCTCGCCGGCGGTCAGGTTCGGATCGGTAGCGCCTTCAGGCGGCGGCGGCGGTGCCGGGGTGATCGCCGGCGGCGGTGCGACCGGCGGCGTCAGGGGCGGTGGCGTGGCAGTGCCGCCGCCGTTGGGTGCCGGCGTTGGTCCGGTCACCAGCGTCGATCGCAGGTACCAGTTCTCGCTGGTGCCGGCGCTGACACCACCCTTGAACAGGAAGTACTCGTAGGCACCGGCTGCAACCGGTGCGAACAGCGAGAACGCGCCCGGCGCAGTGCGGCCACCATTCAAGGCCTGCACCACCAGGATGCCATCGGCCAGCGTGGCGGCGCCGCTGCCGCCGGCATTGAGCACGCCGATGCCGGTGGTACCGGTGGCGGTTCCGCCATCGATCACCAGGCGGTCGCTGCTGGAATTGTCCGCACCCAGCACGGTACGCAGGTACAGGCCACCGCCGTCACCACGGTAGTTGCCACGCACGGTGAACACGTCGCCTGCGCCGGTGCCGGTCAGGTCGATGCGCCCGGCATTGACCATCTCCACCAGTGCACCACTGTTGAACGGACGGACTGCATGGCCGCCACTGCCCGCGTAGACGGTGCTGGTGTCGTCCACGGTGAGCGTGCCGGTGCCGGTTCCGCTGTCGCCCAGCACCAGGTCGCCATCAAAGGTCAGCTCGGTGCTGTTAGCCAGGCTGATCGCCTCCCAGTTCTGGAAGCGGCCCACGCCGGCAGTCTTGACGTTGTGAAAGTTGAGCTGGTCGATGCCACCGCCACCGTCGAACAGCGGCACCGCCCCCAGGTTGCCCTGGTTGAGGTTGCCGAGGTCGGCGACGTCGCTGTCCGGCCCCATGTCGATCGCGCCGTAGACGATGCCGCCGCCATTCCAGTTGAAGGTGTCGTTGCCGGTACTGAGCAGTACCTGCCCGCGCACGGTGCCGTCGGTGATGGTCACGCTGTCGTTGCCGCCGCTGACGCTGATGTTGCCGCCGATATAGGCCGTACCCGAGATGATGATGGTGTCGGTGTCGAAGCCGGTCACCACGTTGCCGTCCACGGTGCCGCCGGACTGGTCCCACAGGTTCTTGTCCAGCTTCATGTTGACCCGGCCGATGCGGCCAGCGGTCATCCACGCCTGGTCACCATCCTCGAACGCACCGATGATGCGGCCACCGCTCATGCGGAAGGTATCGATGTTGTCGCCCTGCTGCAGCGCGCCGACCGTGCCGCCACTCATGACGAAATCATCGCGGCCACTGCCCTGCGCCACCACGCCGGTGACGGTGCCGCCGGTGACGGTCATCTGGTCATCGCCACTGCCCTGGTCGACGCTGTCGATCGTACCGTTGTCCAGCAGCAGCGCATCATTGCCATCGCCCTGCAGCACACTGCCGCTGATGCTGCCAGCCTGCATGTCCAGGCGATCATTGCCGGCACCGAACTGCACGCCGGTGCGCCCGCTGATCGTTCCGCGGTTGACCAGCACGCTGTCGCCCGCGCCGACGAACTGCAGGGCGGTGTTGTTGCCGGTGCTGATGCTGCCCGAGTTCTCGACGCGGCTGCCGCCACCGAGCTGCACCGCCACGCCGCCCACCGAACTGATCGTGCCCAGGTTGGACAACAGGTGCCCACCGGCCCCGACAAGCGAAATCGCGCTGCTGCCACCGCTTTGCTGCAGCTGCGCCGTGCTGGCGACAGTGACGGTGATGCCGGCGGCGCCATTGGCGGTGACGGGAACGGTCTGCGGGTTCGGCGCATTGGCATCGCAGGTGACCGTCTGTCCGGCGACGGGGGCGACGCTGTCACAGCCGGCCCAGGCGGCGCTGGCGGTCAACAGCATGACGGAGGGAACAGCCAAAGCCTGCAGTACGGAAACAGTGAGGCGGCGCATACGCACTGCGCGCGGGACGGCACGGGACATACAGCACTCCTGGACAGGGGATCAGGAACTGCGGATATGCGGTACTGCGAGCGAAGTCTGCGCCATGGTGAACCGTTTCGACAGGTGAATTTGCGTGCCGATCATCACAGTTCAGATGCGAACTTGATCGGGCATCACCTGACCTCTACGTGCCTGAAATCGTTCACCTTTGCGGAGTCATGCCCATGCCTGGATGAGGCGGCCTCCCGGGTTGGGTCAGAGCCCTTTCCTGCGGAAAGGATCCGACCCGGAGCCGTCAGATCTTCAGATAGATCTTCCGCCGGTCCAGCCACCACGCCACGCCCCACCACAGCGCGACGAACGCCAGCGCCTGCAGCATCGACGCCAGCTCGAGCGCGTGCGGCATCGCGGCGGCCAGTTGCTGCCAGATCCAGCCCCACGCGCCGGTCGCCATCAGCGCCACCGACATCACCGATGCGCCAAGATAGGCGGTAATTGCGTTGACCCCGAAACGGCGGCCCAGCGGCGGCCATCGCTTCTGGTCGATCAACACATGGCCCAGCCACAGCGCCAGCGCGGCCAGGCCGCCGGTCCACAGCACATAGCTGGGCGTCCACAGCTGCTTGTTCAACGGCAGCACCGTGGCCAGCAGCAGCCCCAGCACGGCGGTTGCCACACCCAGGCCAGCCAATGCCGCCGCACGACCGTTGCGCAGCAGGCCACCGGCAATCAGGCCGAGCACGGTACTGGCCAGCGCACCCAGCGTGCTCAGCAATCCTTCCGGGTCATGGCCCAGTCCGGTATCGGCGTGCCACTGGTAGATCCACGGTGCGAACAGCGTGGTGTCCAGGCGGCTGGCCGGGTTGGTCCATGGCGCCAGATCACCGATGCCCATCAGCAGCACGGTGTAGCCCACCAGCAGCGTGACCAGCACGCCAGCCTGCACGCGCGGCCGCGCATACACCGCCAGAACACCCACCAACGCTGCGCACACCGCAATCCGCTGCAGCACGCCCCAGATGCGGAAGTGATGGGTATGCAGCGCCCACCAGATCAACAGGTGTAGCAACGCGCCGGCGAGCAGGATGCGCAGTGCACGCTCCAGCACGCCGCGCGCCAATGCTGGGCGTGCAGCGGCATCCAGCGCGCGCGGTGCCACGCTGAAGGCCATCGACACACCCACCAGGAACAGGAAGAACGGGAACACCAGGTCGGTGGGCGTGCAGCCATGCCATTCCGAATGGCGCAGCGGTGCAAACACCGCACTCCAGTCACCCGGATTGTTGACCAGCAGCATCGCCGCCACGGTGATGCCGCGCAGGGCATCGATCGAGCCCAGCCGGCGTGGCGGCGAACTGTTCATCAGGCGGCCTCGTACTGTCCGGCAATCCAGGTACCACGCACCTGCAGGGCGTCGTCCAGCAGCACCAGGTCGGCCTGGTAGCCCTCGGCGATGTGGCCCAGGCGATCATCGACATTGAGGAACTGCGCCGGGTACGTCGATGCCATGCGCGCCGCTTCGGCCAGCGGTTGGCCGAGCAGCTGCACGGTATTGCGCACGGCGGTGGCCATGTCCAGCGCCGAGCCGGCCAACGAACCGGCGGCATTGCGCACCACGCCATCGATGGCGGTGATGGTTTCGCCATACAGCACGTAGCTGGGATCGTCGGCTCCAACCGGCGGCATCGCATCGGTCACCAGCAGCAGGCGACCGCGCGGCTTGGCCGCCAACGCCACGCGAAGGCTGGCCGGGTGCACATGCACGCCATCGACGATGATGCCGATCCAGCTGTCGCGGTCTTCCAGCGCAGCGCCCACCGCGCCGGGCTCGCGGCCCTGCAACGGCGACATCGCGTTGTACAGATGGGTGAAGCCGCGCACGCCGGCATCCAGGCCGGCGCGGATCTCTTCGTAGGTGCCTGCAGTGTGCCCAGCAGCGACGATCACGCCACGCTCGACCAGCGCACGGATGGTCTCCAGCGGCACGCGCTCCGGCGCCAGCGTCAGCAGGGTCACGCCGTTATCCAGCGATGCGGCCAGCGCAATCTCCGCTTCGTCCGGCACGCGGAACTTGCTGGCATCGTGCGTGCCCTTGCGCGCCGGCGCGATGTACGGCCCCTCCAGATGGATGCCGATCACGCCCGGCACGCCCTGCGTGATGGCCTCGCGCATTGCACCGATGGCTTCGCGCATCACCGCCACGTCATCGCTGATCAGCGTCGGCAGCATCGCGGTGGTACCGAAACGGCGGTGCGCCTGCGCGATGGTGCGCAGTGCCGCCACGTCCGGCGTGTTGTTGAACAGCGCGCCGCCGCCGCCATTGACCTGCACATCGATGAAGCCGGGCAGCAGCCAGCCGCCCCCCAGGTCCACCTGCTCGGCCGCGTGGCCCAGCTGCGGCGCGGCATCGGGCAGCAGCGCGCTGATGCGACCGTCCTCGATCACCACCGCCAGGTCGTCGCGGAACTCATCGCCGGCCAGGATGCGGGCATTGCGCAGCACCGTCGCCATCACACCGTCTCCGTAACCTTGTTCAGATGCGGCGGCAGGTCCGGGTTGAAGCCACGGCGCAGCGCCAGCGCATTGATGGCGCGATAGAAGCTCTGCACGGTCAATAGCGGTGCGCACAGCGGATGCGGCGCGGCGGCCACCGGCAGGTTGCCGCCGGCACCGGCCATCCACACCTGCGCACCACGTGCGTTGAATTCATCGACCACCGCACGGGTACCGGCGCCGGTCTCGTCCGGCTGGGCGAAGGCCAGCACCGGGAAGCCACGGCCGACCAGCGCCATCGGGCCGTGCTTGACCTCGGCCGAGCTGTAGGCTTCGGCGTGCAGGCTGCAGGTTTCCTTGAACTTCAGCGCCGCTTCCTGCGCCGCACCCAGGCCCAGGCCGCGGCCGAGCACGAACAGGTTGGTGGCCTCGACCAGGCCCTCGGTCACCGCGCTCCAGTCGCACTGCCAGGCTTCACGCATCGCGTCCGGCAGCAGGTCCAGCGCCGCACGCAGGCTGCTGTCCTGCTTCCAGTACGCGGCCAGCTGCAGCAATGCGGCCAGCGAGGCCAGGTAGCTCTTGGTCGCTGCAACGCTCTTCTCGGGGCCGGCATGCAGCGGGATGACCGTGTCGGCCAACTGCGCCAGCGGTGAATCCTCGACGTTGACCAGCGCGATCACGCGCGCGCCGGCGGCCTTGGCCGCCTCGGCGTTGCGCAGCAGGTCCGGGCTCTTGCCCGACTGCGAGATGACGATGAACAGTGCGCCGCGCAGCTGCAATGGTGCGGCGTAGACCGAGCCCACTGATGGCGAGGCCGACGCGACCACCAGCCCCAGCTGGGTTTCCAGCAGGTACTTGCCATAGGTGGCGGCGTGGTCTGAGCTGCCGCGTGCACAGGTGACCACGAACGGCGGCGGCGCGGCACGCAGGCTGGCGGCCAGGGTTTCCAGGGTGGCGTGGTTTCGCGAGAACTGGCGGGCAACCACGTCGGCCGCTTCAGCGGCCTCGGCGAACATCAGGGTAGCGGTGGGGTCTGACAGCGACATGGCAGGCTCAGGCAGGATCGGAAGGAAGGGGGCGTGCGCCGGCCGGGCGCATCGGCGCGGTCGAACCGCGCACCACCAGCTGCGGCACGAAGCCCTGGTTGTGCAGCGGTGCCGGCGCATCGTCGTAGGCGTCGCTGCGCAGCTGCGCGATCAGCAGGCGCGCGGCATGGCGGGCGATGTCTTCGGTGGCCTGCTTGGCGGTGGTCAGCGGCGGCCACGACTGGCGCGAGAACGGGCTGTCCTCGAAACCGGCAATGGACAGGTCGTAGGGCACGTTCATGCCGGCCGACTTGGCGGCGGCCAGCACGCCGGCAGCGATTTCGTCGTTGGAACCGAAGATGGCGGTAGGCGGTTCGCGCAGCGCCAGCAGGCGGCGCGCGCCACGGAAACCGTCGTCGAAGGTGTAGTCGCCCTGCACCACCAGGTGCTTGTCCACGGTCATGCCGTAGTCCTTCAACGCGGCCTCATAACCGGCATAGCGTTCGCCCGAGGAGCGGTGCGAGCTGCCGCCCCAGAGGAAGCCGATGCGCTGGTGCCCCAGCTGGATCAGGTGTTCGGTGATCTCGTAGGCGGCCTCGCGGTCGTCGACGAACACGCAGGCACCGTCGGCCGGATCTTCGGTGGCCGCAATGATGCGCACCAGCTTGATGCCACGCGCGGTCAGCGCCTGGATCAGGTCGCGGCGCTCGGACATCGGTGCGGTCAGCACCAGCCCGGCCAGGCGCGAACGCTGCACCCAGTCAGCCAGTTCATCGGCCAGCAGCGGCGAACTGGAATCGCAGGGATGGATCTGCAGGCCGAACCCGGTCTCGCGGCAGGCGGCGAGCACGCCGTTCTGCACGCCGATGATGTGGTACGGGTTCGGGTTGTCGTAGACCAGCCCGATCACGAAGGTGGTGCCGCTGCGCAGGTTGCGCGCGGACGGATCGGGTTCGTAGTCCAGCTCGGCGATGGCACGCAGCACCCGCGCGCGGGTGGCCTGCATCACCGAGGGCTCGTTGTTGATCACCCGCGAGACCGTCTTCAGCGAGACCTTGGCCTTCTCCGCAACGTCCTTGATGGTCGCTCTGCGCATCGGTTTTCCCTGGGGTTGGCTGCCGTCCATCATCGCCGATCAGACCTTGTCCTGCGGCAGGCCGGCGCGGTGGCCGACCACCGAATAGAACAGGATGTACAGGTAGCACGGCACCATCAGCAGCACGAACACCAGCTGGAAGTCGATGTGCTGCTTGAGCACGGCGAACAGCTGCGGAATGATCGCGCCGCCGGCGATGCCCATCACCAGCAGGGCCGAGCCGGTCTCGGTGAAGCGGCCCAGGCCGCGGATCGCCAGCGGGAAGATGGCCGGCCACATCATGGCGTTGGCAAAGCCCAGCAGCGCCACGAAGCCCACCGAGACGTAGCCGTGCGTAGCCCAGGCGCCCAGGCAGAACACCACGCCCATCACTGCCGAAATGGTCAGGTAGCGCGACTGCGAGACCAGGCCGGGGATCGCCAGCAGGCCGACCACGTAGCCGGCCAACATCGCACCCAGCGTCAGCGAGGTGAACATCTTGGTCTGGTCCAGCGGCAAGCCGAAACCGTGGCCGTAGGTGCCGATCGCATCACCAGCCATGACCTCCACGCCTACGTACACGAACAGGCACAGCACGCCCAGCCACAGATGCGGGAACTGGAAGATGCTGCGGCGCTCGGCGGTTCCTGGTGCACCTGACGGCGTTGCATTGGCTTCGGAGGACTTGATCTCCGGCAGAGGCGAGAACAGCACGGCCACCGCCAGCACCACCAGCAGCGCGGCCATCGCCAGGTACGGCGCATGGATCTTGGCGGCGAATTCGTTGAGCAGCGCGACCTTGGTGACCGCGTCGGCGGCCTGCACCTGCTTGTCCAGGTCGCCGATGCCATGCAGCACCAGGGTGCCGATCAGCACCGGCGCCAGCATGCCGGCGATCTTGTTGCAGATGCCCATCAGCGCGATGCGGCGTGCCGCAGTTTCAATCGGCCCAAGGATCGAGATGTACGGGTTGATGGCCGTCTGCAGCAGGGCCAGGCCGCTGCCGATCACGAACAGGCCGCCGAGCGCACCCGGGTACCAGCGCTGGGTGGCGAATTCGCCGAACAGGGCGGCACCACCGGCCATCACCAGCAGGCTCAGGCTCAGGCCCTTCTTCATGCCGGTGCGGCGCAGGATCCACGACGCCGGCAGGGCCAGGAAGAAGTAGGACAGGTAGAACACCATCAGAACCAGGAAGGCGCCGACCTCGCTGAGTTCGAAGGCCAGCTTGACGAAGGTGATCAACGGGCCGTTGAGCCAGGTGAAGAAGCCGATCAGGAAGAACAGCACGCCGACGATGGCGATGGAGGTGGCCACGTTCGGGCGCGCGCTTGCAGCGGGGACGGCGGACATCAGGAGGGCTCCTGCGGCGACGGCCGCAGAACGCGGCGTCGGAGAGTGGCTGGGAACAACGTTGTCACATTCTTTCGGTGGACAACGGCGGTTTGTCAACTTCCATGCACGCCCCTTCAACCTCGTGCTGCACTGCGCAAGTCGATCGCGGTGCTCCGCGCTGAATGCGCGCCAGGCCTAGAGCCCCATGCAGCAACGGTTCCCACGTGAAACCCGCACTCACGCCATGTAAACGTTTACTGCCTGTCGCATTCGTTGCGGCGCAGCAACGAAAGTGTCACGAACTCGTTGACATCGTTGTCAGCGCGGTTACAGACTCCGCCCCAATCGCTGCCCCCGATCCCGGGGCCAGCCCCACCTGCAGCAGGAGCCCGCGTGACCGCCAGCCACCCCGCCCCGTCGCATGTCCTGTCCCGCGTCGCGCCCTCGTTCCTGGCCGCGGACGTCGGTGGCACCCATGTGCGCGTGGCCCGGGTCCAGGCCAGCGGTGACACCGCCCATCCGGTGCAGGTGCTGGAATACCGCAAGTACCGCAACGCCGACCATGCCGGCCTCAGCGCGATCCTGTCTGACTTCCTCGGCGAAGGCCCGCGGCCCACGCATTGTGTGGTCGCCAGCGCCGGCTACGCCCGCGAGGACGGCACGGTGATCACCGCCAACCTGCCGTGGCCGCTGTCGGCACGCCAGGTGGAGGCCGATGTCGGCCTGCAGCGGGTCTACATCGTCAATGACTTCGAAGCGGTGGCCTATGCCGCCGCGCAGGTGGACGCCAGTGGCGTGCTGCACCTGTGCGGGCCGGACACCGCTGCGCGTGGCCCGACCCTGGTGGTCGGTCCCGGCACCGGCCTCGGCGCCGCGCTGTGGATCCCCACTGCGCACGGCCCGGTGGTGCTGCCGACGGAAGCCGGCCAGCCGACCCTGGCCGCAAGCACCGAACTGGAAATGGCCATCGTCCGCCACATGCAGCGCGACCGCGCGCACGTGTCGATCGAGCATGCGATCTCCGGCCCGGGCCTGATGAACCTGTACCGCGCGGTGTGCGCGCTGCAGGGGCAGGCACCGACGCTGGCCAGCCCCGATGCGGTCACCGCCGCCGCCATGGCCGATACCGATGCACACGCGCGCCAGGCGCTGGACGTGTTCTGCGGCCTGCTCGGCAGCACCATCGGCGACATGGCCCTGTTCTATGGTGCCCACGGTGGCGTCTACCTGGCCGGCGGCATCCTGCCGCAGATCCGCGAATACCTGCACGCCAGCACCTTCGTCGAACGCTACCTGCAGAAGGGGCCGATGGGCGAAGCACTGGCACGCATCCCGGTGAAGGTCGTCGAACACGGCCAGCTGGGCGTGGTCGGCGCTGCCAGCTGGTACCTGCAGCAGCAGTCGGCCGCCTGACACCGCAACAGGCTTCAACGCAATCGCAGCACGCAGTACGTGGCACGCCAACGCACGGGACTTCGCCGCCGCCCCGCGCATGTCATCGCAACCGTTATCGAACACCGCCGCCGGCATCCAATCGAGTGATGAGGAGAGACATCATGAATACCCGCAAGACCCTGCTTTCGGCCGCCATCGTCAGCTGCATCGCCTTCAGTGCGCACGCGCAGCAGGCTGCCCCGACCGCCACCGACCTGGACACCGTGACCGTTACCGGCATCCGTGGCTCGATGGAAAAATCGCTGGACACCAAGCGCGAAGCCAATGCGCGCGTGGAAGTGGTCACCGCCGAGGACGTGGGCAAGCTGCCGGCGCACAACGTCGCCGACACCCTGCAGCGCCTGCCGGGCGTCAACATCAGCTCGTCCAGCGCCGATGAAGGCGGTTTCGACGAAGCCGACCGTGTCAGCCTGCGCGGCACCAGCCCGAGCCTGACCCAGACCCTGATCAACGGCCACACCGTCGGTTCGGCCGACTGGTTCGTGCTCAGCCAGGGCAACAACGTCGGCCGCAGCGTCAGCTACTCGCTGCTGCCGTCCGAACTGGTCAGCTCGGTGGAAGTGAACAAGTCCTCGCAGGCCAAGCTGCAGGACGGCGGCACCACCGGTACCGTCAACATCATCACCCGCAAGCCACTGGAATTCTCCAAGCCGTTCACCGCGGAAGGCTCGATCGGCCTGGTGCGCTCGGACCAGGCCAAGTCGAACGACCCGCAATATTCGGCGCTGTTCAACTACAAGAACGACGAAGGCACCTTCGGCGTGATGGTGCAGGGCTTCAGCCAGAAGCGCGAACTGCGCCGTGAAGCGCAGGAAATCCCGGGTGGCTTCTTCAAGATCGGCGCAAACGATCCGGTCGCCAAGACCAATCCGGACCTGATCGGCGTCAACGTTCCGGGCCTGCTGGGTTCGACCCTGTTCGAACAGACCCGCGAGCGCAAGGGCGGCCTGGTCTCGCTGCAGTTCAAGCCGAGCGACAGCCTCACCCTCGGCCTCAATGGTTTCAGCTCCGAGCTGAAGGCGAACAACTACAACCGCAACTTCATGATGTTCGGCAACAGCTTCGCCAAGTCGCAGGCGCCGGATCCGGGCTATGTGGTCAAGGACGGCGTGCTGACCAACGCCAACTACAAGGGCGTGCCCGGCACCGACTATGCGGTGTACGACATGATCTACCGCGAGTCGAAGGCCAAGTCGAGCTATGTCACCTTCGATGCCGACTGGCAGATCAGCGACAGCCTGACCGCCAAGTTCCAGGCCGGCAGCACCAAGGGTACCGGCGAGACGCCGCGCCAGTACATCGCCGAGGTCACCCTGGCCAACGGCGGCGGCGCCAGCTGGGCTACCCACGGCAATGGCTCGCCGATCGACTGGAACGTCGGCGGCGACATCTCGCCCAACGGCGTGACCAGCTTCGGCACCTGGGGCAACCAGCAGGTCACCGCTGAAGACAAGGAGAAGTGGGCCACGCTCGATTTCAACCAGTACTTCAACGATGGCGGCGTGCTGAGCTCGATCGACTTCGGCCTGCGTTTCGCCGACCACAAGCGCGAAGCGCTGTCGCCGGAAGGTGCAACCCCGGGTGACATCTGGAGCGCGCTGAAGAACGGTGCGACGGCCAACTATCCCAGCGGCTTTGCCGGTGACATCGGCGGCACCTTCCCGCGCAACCTCTGGTACTTCACCCCGGGCGCGCTGAAGGACGCGGTGACCAACAACTCCACCTGGCTGGCCGGCAATGATGGCCCGACCGGTCGCCACAACTATGGCGCCGAGTGGAAGGTGAAGGAAAAGAACTTCGCCGGCTACGTGCAAGCCAACTTCCGCGGCGACTGGTGGAGCGGCAACGTCGGCCTGCGCTACGTCAACATCAAGCAGGACATCGACACCTACAACGCCGTCAGCAAGGCCGCCGATGCCGATGTCAGCAGCCTGTTCGGCATGTGGGAGCGCCTGGCCTTCCAGAACAAGCGCAACCGCGTATTGCCCAGCGCCAACATCAAGTTCGACCTGGACGACTCGCTGGTGCTGCGCGTCGCCGCCTCGCAGACCCAGACCCTGCCGGACTACTCGGCACTGGGTGCCTCCTCGTACGGTTCGGACCTGAACCGCACCGGCGGCGGTGGCAATCCGAACCTCAAGCCGACCCTGTCGACCAACCTGGACGCCAACCTGGAGTGGTACTTCATGCCGCGCGGCCTGCTGTCGGTGGGCGCGTACCACATGGACCTGAAGGACTACATCGCCTTCGACGTGGTCTCGCGCCAGCTGTACAGCGAACTGACCAACCAGCTTGAGACCTACCAGATCTCCACCCCGATCAATGCCGACGGCAAGGTCACCGGCGTGGAAGTGGCCTACGAACAGCCGATCGGCGAGTACTTCGGCGTCAATGCCAATTACACCTACGCCAACGGCACCACCTCGCACACCTGGTCGGACGGCTCGCACAACCTGCTGGGCACCTCGAAGAACACCTACAACGTGGGTGCCTACTTCGAGAACGAGCGCTTTGGCGCCCGCGTCAGCTATACCCGCCGTTCCTCGTTCCTGATCAGCCTGTCGGGCACCAATCCGTACTACCAGGATGACTTCGGCACGCTGTCGGCGTCGCTGAGCTACAAGGCCACCGACTGGCTGAGCATCACCCTGGATGGCCTGAACCTCAACAACCCGACCTACAAGTACTACCAGACTGCGGCCATCCCGACCTCGTTCTACAGCAACGGTCGCCAGTACTACCTCAACTTCCGCTTCAAGTACTGATCCAGCGGCGGCAACATCGCCGAGTCGTGCACGCACGCCGGGCCTGGGTCATTCCGGGCCCGGCGTTTTTCATGTATAGCGTTCATCGCACCGTTCCAAGGAGTCGTACCGATGGTCAAGCCTTCCCGCGCCCGGATGCGCAGCGCAGTGCTGCTGGGCAGCCTGCTCGCCCTGTTGCCGGCACTGCCGGCACTTGCCGCCGACCCCATGCCGGCCGCTGAGGCACCCGGCCCGCAGCTGCGTGCCGGCAGTCTGATGCTGATTCCCGCCCCCAGCAATGTGCAGCCTGGCCAGGGCAGCGGCATCACCGTGCGCGCCGATACCGTGCTGCAGGCCGAAGGCGAGGCCGCACAGCGCGTCGCCAGCCAGTTCGCCGACCTGCTGGCGCGCAGTGGCGGCCCGCGCCTGGGGCTGGCCAAGGGCAAGACGGCGGCCAGGACCGGTGGCATCCGCTTCCAGATCGTGCCCACCTTCCGCGACAGCGGCGAGGGCTACACGCTGGAAAGCACCGCACAGGGCGTAGTGGTACAGGCCGGTAACGAAACCGGCCTGTTCTATGGCGCAACCACCCTCGCCCAGCTCGCCACCGGCGGCAGCAACGGCGTGCTGCCAGCGGTGCAGATCCAGGACGCTCCACGCTTCAGCTGGCGCGGTTTCATGCTCGACTCGGCGCGGCATTTCCAGAGCCTGGACGAGATCAAGCGCGTGCTCGACGCAATGGCCGCGCACAAGCTCAACACCTTCCATTGGCACCTGACCGATGACCAGGGTTGGCGCATGGAGATCAAGCGCTATCCGAAGCTGACCGGAGTGGGCAGCTGCCGCCTGCCGGCCGGCGACGGTGGCATCGATCCGGTCACTGGCAAGGAGCATCCGTATTGCGGCTTCTACACGCAGGACCAGATCCGCGAAGTGATTGCCTATGCCGCGAAGCTGCATATCCAGGTGATTCCGGAAATCGATGTGCCGGGGCACGCGACCGCAGCGATTGCCGCATACCCGGAACTGGGTTCGATCAATACCCCGCTGAAGCCGATCAGCGAATGGGGCGTGTTCCCGAACCTGTTCAACGTGGAAGACAGTACTGTCACCTTCCTCGAGAACGTACTGGAGGAAGTGATCGAACTGTTCCCGGCCAAGTACGTGCACGTCGGCGGCGACGAGGCGGTCAAGGACCAGTGGGAAGCCTCCAGGCAGGTGCAGCAGCGCATGCGTGCGCTGGGCATCAAGGATGAAATGGCCATGCAGAGCCACATCATCAAGCGCCTGGAGACCTTCCTGGAGGAGCACGACCGGCGCCTGATCGGCTGGGATGAAATCCTTGAAGGCGGGCTGCCGCCGCAGGCCACGGTGATGTCCTGGCAGGGCACCGAAGGTGGCCTGGCCGCGGCCAGTGCTGGCCATGACGTGGTCATGTCGCCCGTGGGCTACCTCTATCTGGATTACCTGCAGACGGCCTCGCCGAACGAACCGCCGGGCCGCCCGGCCCAGGTCAACCTCGGCAAGCTGTACAACTTCGAGCCCGTGCCGGCCGAGCTGGCCGCTGACAAGCGCGGGCACATCCTCGGCCTGCAGGCCAACATGTTCACCGAACACACGCGCACCTATGCGCGCCTGCAGCACAACCTGTTCCCGCGCCTGGCCGCGGTGGCCGAGACCGGCTGGAGCACGCCGGAACATCGCGACTTCCGCGATTTCCTCGCGCGCCTGCCCGCGCAGCTGCAACGCTACCGCGCCTGGGGCCTGGCCTACGCGCAGACCCCGTTCGAAGTGGGCGTGGACTACACCGACAACCGCGCCGCCAACACGGTGACCGTGTCGCTGGCCAACCCGCTGGGCTATGAGGTGCGCTACAGCACCGATGGCCAGCCGGTGACGGCGCAGTCGCCGCTGTACCAGCAGCCGCTGACCAGTACGCTGCCGACCACGGTGCAGGCCGCCGCGTTCTACCAGGGCCAGATGCTGGCGGCGAAGCCGACGGTCGCGGACTTCAGTGCGCAATCGCTGCTCAGCCGCCGCAGTGACGAACTGCTCAGCTGCGTAGGCAAGAAGGGGCTGGTGCTGCGCCTGGAAGACGATGGCCCGCGCGAGGGAAACCGCGCAGTGTTCAACGTGGACATCTTCCAGCCATGCTGGCGCTGGCCACAGGCACAGCTGGACGGCATCGGCAGCGTGGAAGTCCGCGCGGGGCGTATTCCGTACTACTTCCAGCTGGCCCACGACGAGCCCAAGCGTCGCTTCGAGAAGGCCAAGCGTGCGCATGGCGAGATGCTGGTGCGTCGCGGCGACTGCAGCGGCAAGGTGCTGGCCGAAGTGCCGCTGCCGGCCACGCCGGATGCCGATGGCTTCGTGACGCTGCGTGCGACGCTGCCGAAGGGCTCCCAGGGCACCGGTGACCTGTGCATCAACTTCACCGGCGACACGCGCCCGGCGATGTGGGTGCTGGATGAGGTCACGCTGGGGAAGTGACCCCAAGCCTGTCCTGGCGCAATCGATCCACGCATGGCGTGGATCTACTGTAGAGCCGAGCCCATGCTCGGCTGCCTTTGGGAGGAAGCCGAGCATGGGCTCGGCTCTACAGGAACTTTACCCGCGCCAGCGCAGCAGCAGATCGCGCAGCGGGGTCAGTGCCGTAGCCAGGCCGGCCAGCACGCCGATCGTGTTGGCCAGCGCGTCCATCGGATCGGCCATGCGGTCATCGGTCAATGCGCCCTGCGCGAACTCGATGCCGATCCCCATCAGCACCAGGCCCACGCCCACACACAGCAGCGGACGTCCGTGCCGGAACAGCTGTACCGCGCTGCCAGCCAGGATGAAATAGGCGAGGAAGTGCTCACCCTTGTCGCCGTTTTCCGGCAACGGAATCGGTGGCGGTGGGATCAGGCAGACCACGATCACCAGCAACACCGCGCTGAACCACAGTGCGGTCCACAGCCGCAGCCGCCGCAGTGGTTTGATCAGCGGCAGCGCATCGTTCACAGGCGCCAGCTCAGGTCACCCAGCTCGAAGGCGGGCTCGAAGTCGACGCCGCGCTGCAGGCCGATCGCCTGGAAGCGCTCCCCCATCTCGGTCGGCAGGGTCAGCTTCTTCACCTGGTCGCGCAGCTGGATGCGGCCGACCTCATCAGTGCGCTCCTCGGCCAGCGACAGCACCTGGTCCAGGCCGTTGCCGAGCAGGAAGCTGGCCTGGCTGCAGTAGCCCGCCAGCTCGAAACCGCCGTGCATGCCGGCCTCGGCCATCGCGGTGAAATCCACCGACGCGGTGATGTCCTGCAGCCCCGGCCAGCGGTGCACGTCGTTGTGCACGTGGTGGCGGTAGAACGCGCGTACGGTGCCCTCATCGCGGTCGTGCTGGTAGAACTCGCCACGGTTGTAACCGTAGTCGATGAACAGCATCGCACCGCGCTGCAGGCCGCCCGCCACCGCCTGCAACCAGTACGGCAGCTGCGGCAGCACCTCGGAACGGTAGCCCTCGGCGAAGGGGCGCTCCAGGTAGCGCTCGATGTGGCGCACCGCACCGTTGAGCAGGATGTCGGCCGGCTGCGCACCACGGATGAAGTTGCCTTCGGCGTCCAGTTCCACGGTTTCCTCGTAGACCTCGCCATCCCGGATCAGGAAGCGCGGCGTCGGCAGCGCGTCGATCACTTCGTTGGCAAACACCACGCCCTCCCAGTCCTCTTCGAACGGGCGATCGACCCAGTCCACGCGTGCGGCCAGCTCGGCCGGCAGGTTCTGCTGCAGCCGTTGCTGCTGGCGCTCGCGCAGGTCGGCGCTGGGTTCGAGGATGGCGTAGCGCGACGGCAGCGCGTCCAGTTCGGCCAGGCGCAGCAGCACCGCTTCGGCGAAGGCGCCGGTACCACCGCCCAGTTCCAGCATCCGCGCCTGCGTACCCAGCTGGGCGAACACCGGCGCCAGCGCGTTGGCCACGCTCCCGGCGAACAGGCTGCCGAGCTCGGGCGCGGTGGTGAAGTCGCCACTGCCGCCGAATTTGCTGGCGCCGGCGCTGTAATAGCCCCAGCCGGGGCTGTACAGGCACAGCTCCATGAAGCGGGAGAACGGCATTGCCCCGCCCTGCGCAAGGATTTCGGCGCGCAGGGCAGCGGCCAGCTGGTCGCTGTGGGCCAAGGCATCGGCTTCGGGCAGGGGGAAGGTGGGCTGCATGGCGTCTTCGAATGCGGTGACAATGGTGCACAGGATAGCCGAGCCTTGGAGGACCCTCGATGAGCGATACCCACCCCGTGGTCCTGATCACCGGCAGCGCGCGCCGGATCGGTGCGGCCATCGCCCGCCAGTTCCACGCCTGTGGCTGGTCGGTGGTGCTGCACGCCAACACCTCCAGCGCCGAGCTGCAGCAGGCTGCGTTCGATTTCGACAACGTGCGCCCGGGCAGCGTGCTGGCCCTGCAGGCCGACCTGCGTGACGCCGACGCCCTGGCCGATCTGGTCGAACAGGCCGTCACCCACTTCGGCCGCCTGGACGCGCTGGTCAACAACGCCTCCAACTTCTTCCCCACCCCGCTCGGCCAGGTCACCGCCGAGGCGATGGACGCGCTGTATGCGGTCAATGCACGCGCGCCGCTGCTGCTGTCACAGGCGGCAGCGCCCTACCTGCGCCGCCAGCAGGGCTGCATCGTCAACCTCACCGACCTGCACGGCACCGACCCGATGCGTGACCACATCGCCTACACCATGGCCAAGGCCGCGCTGGAGATGGCAACGCGCGCGCTGGCGCTGGAGCTGGCGCCGAAGGTGCGGGTCAATGCAGTAGCGCCGGGTGCGATCCTGTGGCCGGAACAGGGCAAGGATGATTTCGCCCGCGAGGCGCTGCTGGCACGCACGCCTTTGGCGCGGATCGGCACCGTCGAGGAGATCGCCGAGGCGGTGTACTGGCTGGTGGCCGAGGCCAGCTTCGTCACCGGCCACACCCTGCGCGTGGATGGCGGGCGTACGGTCAGCTGAAAGGTTGCCGGGGTCCACAACGGGGTCAGATCCCTTTTCCCGGCGGGAAAAGGGATCTGACCCCGTCACTCCAGATCCACCACCTCGAACGCCTCGCCAAACTGCGCGTGCGCGCGCCACAGCGTGGCCAGGTCCTGGCCGCTGACCGGGTCGATGAAGCCCGGCGCGATGTCGGCCAGCGGCTTCAGCACGAACGCGTGCTTCAGCTCCGGCCGCGGGATGCGCAGGTACCCCGGACCTTCCAGCACCAGGTCGCCATAGAACACCACGTCGATGTCCAGGGTCCGGTCGGAGAAGCGCGGCCCGCTGCGGTCGCGACCGTGCGCGTCTTCCAGCGCGTGCAGCCAGTCGTCCAGCTCCTGCAGCGGCAGATCGGTCTCGATCGCCACCGCATTGTTGAGGAAGGCCGGGCCATCGAAGCCGACCGCGGCGGTACGGTAGGCCGGCGATACCTGCAGCGCGCCGAAGCGCTCGCGCAGGGCCGCCACCGCGGCGTGGAGGTAGCGGCGGGGCTGGACATTGCTGCCCAGGCTCAGGAGCACGGTCGTCATGCGGTTCAGGTGGCAGCAATGGGGGCGTGGACATGCCGTCGTCACGGCGGCCTGCCTACAATCCGGGATGCACATGATAGGGCACCGACATGACCTATTGCGTTGGAATCGAGGTGGACGAGGGCCTGGTCTTCGCTGCCGACACCCGGACCAATGCCTCGCTGGACGATGTGCGCGTGCACCGCAAGCTGCACGTGTTCGAGTATCCCGGCCAGGCAGCCTACGTGCTGATGGCGGCTGGCAACCTGGCCACCACCCAGCTGCTGGTGTCGCGCCTGGGGCGCGATGCCGACGAACGGCGCGCGCCCAACCTGCGCGACATGACCCACCTGTTCGAAGCCGCCGAGTACGTCGGCCAGCTGCTGGTGGACAGCCAGGTGCACAGCAACCACAGCGAACATGGCCACGATGGGGTCAATACCCAGGCCACGCTGATCTTCGGCGGGCAGATCGCCGGCGAGCGCCCCGGGCTGTACATGATCTATCCGCTCGGCAACGCCATCGCCGCCTCGCCGGAGACGCCCTACCTGCAGATCGGTGAATCCAAGTACGGCAAGCCGATCCTCGACCGCATCCTCAGCCCGGCCACGCGCCTGGAGGATGCCGCACGCACGGCGATCGTCTCGTTGGACTCCACCATCCGTTCCAACCTGTCGGTGGGCCTGCCGATCGACCTGGCGCTGCTGCGCGACGGCGAACTGCGCATCGGCCAGCAGCTGCGGCTGGGTGCGGATTCCACGCTGTATGCGGACATCCACCAGAACTGGTCGCGGCGGCTGGAACAGGCAGTGGACGCCCTGCCACGCTTCCCCTGGGAACCTACCGAACGGTAGTGCCGGCCGCTGGCCGGCAACCGCGTTGATCCCACCACACAGGGATGCCGGCCAGCGGCCGGCACTACCGCGACATCAGCCCAGCGCTTCGGACACCGCGCGGAACACCTGCTGCATCTGCAGCGGCTTGCGCAGCACGTGCACCTGCACGCCAGCGGGAAATGCATCGGCCGCCACCTCCACCGCTGCGTCTTCCAGCACCAGCGCCGGGCCGCGATAGCCCAGCGTGGCCATCTCGCCCAGCAGCTGGCTGGCCGGCAACAACTTCGAGCCGGCGTCGGCAATCACCAGCGCCGGCATTGCCTCCTGCTGCATCCAGCGCAGCGCCGCCGGGCCATCGGAGGCCAGCTGCAGCTGATATCCCTGGCTTGACAGCGCATTGCCGAGCAACGACAGGCGCGTGGCCTCGCCATCGACCACCAGGATCGACTGGCCACTGCCCAGGGCCACCAGCTGCTCGATCGGCTCACTACCGTCGCTGGCTTCGTGCATCGGCAAGTGCAGTTCGAAGCAGGTGCCCTGCCCCGGCTGGCTGCTGACATGGATGCTGCCGCCGGCACCTTCGACGATGCGCTTGCAGGAAATCAGGCCCAGGCCGGTGCCGTCGGCCTTGGTGGTGAAGAACGGATTGAACAGGTGCGACAGCGTGTCTGCATCCATGCCGATGCCTTCATCGGCCACGCAGATCCGCATCCAGTCCACGCCATCGCGCTGGCCGGCATGGCTGGCGGTCAGGCTCAGGCGACCGCCGTTGGGCATCGCCTGGATCGCGTTGAGCGCCAGGTTCAACATCACCTGCTGCAGCTCGGTGTAGTTGGCATCGACCACCAGGCCTTCGTCCTGCACCTGCAGTTCCAGGCGCACGGCGTCGGGCACGTTGCTGCGCAACAGCAGTGCAACCGCATCGAACAGGCCATCGATCTCGATGCGCTCGCTCGGCTTGCGCGAACCGCGCACGAACGACAGCATCGATTCGGCCATCTCATGGCCACGGCGACCGCACTCGGCGATGACATCGGCCAGGTGGTGCAGCTGCGGATCCTCGGTGCGCGCCTTCAGCAGGTCCGGCATGATCAGCAATGGCTGCAGGATGTTGCGCAGGTCATGGCTGAGGCCGGCAGCAAGCAGCGACAGGCTTTCCAGGCGCTGCGCGCGCATCAGCTCGGTTTCCACCCGTGCACGCTCCACCGCGCTGCGTGCATCGCGGATCGCACGCGCCACCGCCGACGGCAGGCGCGCCGGCAGATGCTTGATGATGTAGTCATTGGCGCCCTTCTGCAGCGCCGCCACCGCGTTCTCCTCACCCATCGTGCCGGAGACGAAGATGAAGGGCACGTCCGGCGAGGTCTCGCGCACGATGCGCAGCGCGTCATCACCGGAGAACCCCGGCATGCTCAGGTCGGACAGCACGATGTCCGGCTGGAACGCAGCCAGTGCCTGGCGCAGTTCCGCCTCGCTCTCGACACGCTCGAAGCGGGCGTCCAGGCCCGCGTCGAGCATCTGTTCGGACATCAGCTCGGCATCCTCTGGTGAGTCTTCCACCAGCAGGATGCGCAGCGCCCCCAGGGCGGGACCGGTCAGGGGCATGGGCTCACTCGAGTTCCGGTGCCTGGTTGATCAACGCCCAGAACTTGCCCAGGGTCTGCACCGCGCCGAAGAACTGGTCCACGTCCACCGGCTTGACCACGTAGGCGTTCACGCCCATGTCCCAGCTGCGGGCCAGATCGCTTTCCTCGCGCGAGGACGACAGGATCACCACCGGCAGGCGCTTGAGTTCTTCATGCTCGCGGATCTGCCGAAGCACTTCCAGGCCATCCATGCGCGGCATCTTGATATCCAGCAGCAGCACCGCCGGCAGGCCTTCCTCGCGATTGGCGAAGGCGCCGCGGCGCAGCAGGTAGTCCATCACTTCCACGCCGTCTTCGACGTGCACGATGGGATTGGCCAGACGCGCCTCTTCCAGGGCATCGATCGCCATTTCGGCATCCGCCGGGCTGTCTTCGGCGAGAAGAATGGTGCGCAGAGTGGTCATGCAGAAGGCCCTTGTTTGTCCGCGTCGATCGCGGGAGGCAGGTAGAAGTGGAAGGTGGCGCCGACGTCCGGTTCGGCCTCGGCCCAGATACGGCCGCCATGGCGGGTCAGCACGCGGCGCACGCTGGCCAGGCCGATGCCGGTACCCGGGTAGTCGCTGGCCTTGTGCAGGCGCTGGAATACACCAAACAGCTTGCCGGCGTAGGCCATGTCAAAGCCTGCACCATTGTCGCTGACCGTGAACTGATGGCCGCCATCGGGCTGCGGCTGGTAGTCCACGCGGATCTTCGCCGGCTCGCGGTTGCCCGAGTACTTCACCGCGTTACCGAGCAGGTTCAGCCAGACCTGGCGGATCATGTTCTCGTCGCCCACCACGATCGGCAGCGGCGCGATGCTCCACTCCACGTGGTGCGCATGGCCGCTGTTCTCGGCCTCGGCTTGCAGGTTGGCATCGAGCATGGCGCGGGTATCGGCCACCAGCGACTGCATGTCCACCGCCTGCTGGCGCATCGCCGCGCGGCCCAGCCGCGAATAGACCAGCAGGTCGTCGATCAGCGCCGCCATGCGCCGGGCCGAACTGGAGATCACCTCCAGGTAATGCCTGCTCTTGTCATCGGCGGCGTCGCCGAGGTGGCGCGACAGCTTGTCGGAGAATCCGGCCACGTGGCGAAGCGGCGCACGCAGGTCATGCGAAACCGAGTAGCTGAAGGCTTCCAGCTCGCGGTTGACCTCGGACACCTGCGCGACCTTGCCCTCCAGCTGGCGGTTCAGCTCTTCCACGCGCAGCTGCACTGCGCGCTGCATGGTGACGTCGCTGATGGTCAGCAGCACCACTTCGTCATCGGTGTCGGGCAGCGGCATGCGCCGTGCGTTGAGCAGCATGTAGCGCACCATGCCATCGGCGGTACGCTGCTCATGCTCGAAGTCCCAGAGTTCGCGGCCACGCGACAGCACATCGGCCAGGCGCTGGCGCACCACCGGATCCCGCCAGGCGCCGTCGCCGATGTTTTCCAGCAGCAGGCCATCGGCGCGCTCGTCCTGCAGGTCATACAGTTCGGCGAACGCCGGGTTGTGCAGCTGCACGCGCAGGTCGCGGTCGAGCAGCACGATCGGTTCGCGCACGGTCTGCAGCACCGACGCCGCGCGTGCGGCCGAGCGCAGCGATTGCCGTTCCGCATGCAGGCGGCGGCCGATCTGCCGCTGCAGCAGCCACAGCACCAGGCCGAGCAGGGCCAGCTGGATCGCCAGCGAACTCCACGACACCAGTTCGGTCTGCTTGCGCTGGCGCGCGGCCTGCTGGGCGCGCAGTGCCAGCAGATTCTGCTCGCTGGCCTGCAGCTCCTCCACCAGGCCACGGATCGGATAACGCGTGCTCAGGTCCTGCACCAGCTCACGCTGGTCGGAGTTCGGTTCGGACCGGGCCAGCTCGCGGGCAAGCGCCATGCGGCCTTCGAGCATCGATTCGATCCGACCAATGCGGATCAGCTGATCGGGATTGTCACGCGTCATCCGGCCCAGTTCGGCCAGGCGCCCGGGGATCTCGTTGGCCTTGGCCATCCGCTCGCGCAGGCCGGGCGCATCCACGCCCTTGGACAGGGTCAGGGCGGCGGATTCGACGTCGCGCACATCGGCCTGCAGCTGTTGCAGCGCCACACCAACGGACTGGGTGTGGTTGACCCAGGCCATCGCCTCTTCGCTGTCCTGCTGCAGTTTGCGCAGGGTCAACCACGGCACCACGATGATCGCGGCAGCCGCCAGCGCCAGGGCCGGCAACCGCCAGCGGTCCCAGATGTCGTCACTGAAAACCAGCGCCATAGTTCCTCGTCAGCACGGCCGCGGAGCGGGACCCGGGACGAGCCCGGCTGCGGCGGAACCGGCAATATAGCGCAGGCAATCACAACTCTGGAGTCCAAAGCGCGGCAGGCTGAACGGGCCCCCGCAGCCGGCCCCATACGCGAGTGGGCGCCCCCTTCGGGGCGCCCACCCTGTTCAACGGTCGGTGGATGCTCAGCGCTTGGCAGCGGCGCTGACCTTAAGCGCGGCGGCATCGACGCGGGTCACGCCCTTGATGCCCTTGGCGGTGTTGACCGCCTTGTCCTTCTCCGCCTGCGTAGCGACGGCACCGCTCAGGCTGACCACGCCGTTCACGGTTTCCACCTTGATCTCGGTGCCCGGAACGTTGCTGCTGGCCAGCAGATCGGCCTTCACCTTGGTGGTGATCCAGGTATCGGTCACCGGCTCATTGGAGTCGTGACGATCAGCATGGGTCGTCGGATGGGTGCTGGTCGGCGGGCTCTTCGCGGCCGGGTCCTTGGCGAATGCGGCCGAGGAGGACAGCGCCAGGCCCAGGGTCAGGGCGGAAGCAATCAGCGTGCGGGTGGTATTGCTCATCGTGTCGTACTCCTTCGGAATGTGCTGCCAGTCTGGACAACCCACCGTAGAGCAGGCGTGGCGTTGCGGTCATGCCGCCGTGAATCGAAACGTTTCCAATGGCAACCGTTCAGTTTTGGACTGCCAGTCCCCGTCGTTTACCCTGCCCTTCCCACTGCCGGAGCCTTGCCATGCGCCCCGACCTGCAACTGGCCCTGATCGGCTACGGCCTCGCCGGCCGCGTCTTCCATGCACCGCTGATCCAGCACACCCCCGGGCTGGCGCTGCACAGCATCGTCAGTTCACAACGCGACACCCTGCTGCGTGCGTTCAGCGATGTGCACGTGCGTGCCACGCCGCAGCAGGTATTCGATGATCCGGCCGTGGATGCCGTAGTGATCGCCACGCCGAACGAACAGCACGCGCCACTGGCCATCGCGGCGCTGGCGGCAGGCAAGCATGTGCTGGTCGACAAGCCGTTCGCGCTGGATGTGGCCGAAGCGGAAACGGTGCTGGCTGCGGCACGCGATGCCGGGCGCATCGCCACCGTGTTCCAGAACCGGCGTTTCGATGCCGACTTCCTCACCCTGCAGTCGCTGCTGGCCGAAGGCAGCTTGGGCGACGTGGCCGAGTGCCACGCGCACTTCGACCGTTACCGTCCGCAGGTGCGCGACCGCTGGCGCGAACAGGGCGGGCCCGGCAGTGGCCTGTGGTACGACCTCGGTCCGCACCTGCTGGACCAGATGCTGGTGCTGTTCGGCTGGCCCGAGGCAATCGATGCCGACCTGGCCGTGCAGCGCGAAGGTGGCGGCGGCATCGATTACTTCCACGCGATACTGCACTACCCACGGCATCGGGCGATCGTCCACGCCGGTTCCCTGGTGGCAGCGCAGACGCCGCACTTCAGTGTGCATGGCAGCGCCGCCAGCTGGATCAAGCACGGGCTGGACGTGCAGGAGGCGCAGCTGCGCCGCGGCGTCGCGCCGGGCGCACCAGGCTGGGGCATCGATCCGCGGCATGGCGAGCTGGTGCGCTGCGATACCGAAGACAACGTGCAACGCAGCACCGTCGACAACCTGCCCGGCGACTATCGCCGGTTGTATGCGCAGTTCGCAGCGGCGATGCACGGCGAGGGCGAAGCCACGGTCAGCCCGGTGCAGGCGCTGCAGCTGATGCGGTTGCTGCAGGCCGGCATGGACAGCGCGCGCGAAGGGCGGCGGATCGCGTTGGGGTGATCGGCAGGGCTGCGCCCTGCACCCGCAGAAACGGTAGTGCCGGCCGCTGGCCGGCAACCTCAACAGCAACAGCAAAAGGCGGCTATCCGTGAGATGGCTCTTGTAGAGTCGAGCCATGCTCGACTGGCTGCATGGGGTCAGAGCCCTTTCCTGCGGAAAGGGATCCGACCCCGATCTGCCTTGGGTCGGATCCCTTCGGCAACGCCGAAGGGCTCTGACCCCACCGCAGTGCTTACGACTTCTTGATGGCGTGGCCACCGAATTCATTGCGCATCGCCGACAGCAGGCGGTCGGTGAACGAATTCGATTCGCGCGAGCGCAGGCGTTCCAGCAGCGACAGCGTAATCACCGGCGCCGGCACATCCAGCGCGATGGCTTCGGCCACGGTCCAGCGGCCTTCGCCGGAATCCTCCACGTACGGGGCAATGCCATCCAGCGAAGGATTGCGCTTGAGGGCTTCGGTGCTCAGGTCCAGCAGCCACGAACGCACCACGCTGCCGTGGCGCCACACCTCGGCCACCTGCGCCAGGTCCAGTTCCATCTCCTGCTTGCGCTCCATCAGCGCGAAGCCTTCGGCATAGGCCTGCATCATTCCGTACTCGATGCCGTTGTGGACCATCTTGGTGAAGTGGCCGGCACCGGACGGGCCGACGCGCCCCCAGCCACGATCTTCGGCCGGGGCCAGCGTGCGCAGCAACGGTGCGATCTGCTCCACCACCGACGCTTCGCCACCGACCATCAGGCTGTAGCCTTCCTGCAGGCCCCACACGCCACCGCTGGTGCCGCAGTCGACGTAGCCCAGATCATCCTCGGCCAGCGCCTTGGCGCGGCGGATCGAGTCCTGGTAGTTGGAGTTGCCGCCGTCGATGACGATGTCACCCTCGGCCAGGTGCGGGGTCAGCTGGCCCAGCGTCTGATCGACGGTTTCGCCGGCCGGTACCATCAGCCACACCACGCGCGGCACCGGCAGCGCGGCCACGGCGGCGGCCAGCGAATCGACCACCTCCAGGCCGGCCTCGGCGGCGCGCTGGCGGGCGCTTTCGCCCGGGTCGTAGCCGACCACGCGGTGGCCGCCGCGATGCAGGCGCTGGGCCATGTTGGCGCCCATGCGGCCGAGGCCGATCATTGCAATATCCATTGTTTCACCTTCAGTTGGGGTCTAGGGTCAGGCTGCCTGGCCTGCCGGTAGCCGCGCAGTGGCGCAGCTGCGCCTCGCGCCAACGCCGGTAGAGCGTGGTATGCAGATTGTGCACCGCCAGGTCGATCGAAAACGGGGTTCGCGGGTTGCGATCGAGCAGGCGGGCGACGTGGTAGCCGATGGGACGTATACCGCGTGGATGCACATAGATCACGAACTGCTGGTAGAACGGATCGTCCAGCAGCTGGTCCATGCGCGCGAGCGTGTCGTGGTAGCGCGGCGCCAGCCGTGCGCGCAACTGCGGATCGCGCTCGAACAGCAGGCGCTCGAAGTAGCGCTGGCCGATGCGCGGGATGTCCTGCGCCAGGTTCCAGAGTTCGGCATTGCGCTGGTCGTACCAGGCCAGGCCGCCGTGCTGCGCCAGGGCCTGCGCAGCGCCCTCGCCCACAGTGACGACCACGAAGTTCTCGGCCTGGTTGCTCAGGTCATCCAGCGTACCGTTGTCGTACACATGTTCGATGAAGCCGGGCACACCCACGAACGCCTGCCGCCCCATCGCCGAGGTGCGCACCGCCTTGCCGTCGGCGAAGAACTCGCCCGCGTGCGCGCCAAGCAGGATGCTGTCGGTGGCGTGCAGCGCGAGGAAGGTGCCGATCGACAGTTCATCCGCTGCGAACTCTGTATCGAACGCAGCATCGCCATACAGCTCGCGCTGGGTGGCCAGCTGCGCGACCTGGCGGCCGACACCGCACTCGGCGCGCACGGCACCGCTGTAGAACGCCTGCAGCGCATGGCTGTTGCCCGCACTGGGCACGAAGCCACGGCCGAAACTGCGCGTACGCTGCCAGCCCTGTGTCGGCGCGCCGCGCAGACCAAAGCCGATCCAGCCCAGTTGTGGGCCGGAGAAACGGAACGTGGCATTGCCCTGCAATGCCGAGGTCGCGCGCCGCGTGGCCGCCCCCAGCTCGAAGGCATAGGCGCAGACCGTGGCAGGGTCTTCCAGCAGCTGCTGCAGCAGTGCCTGTCGTTCGCCTGCAGGCAGATCCGCCGGCCAGCGTACGCGCAGGTCACCCGCTGCCTGTGCCGCGGCGAGCGAGGAACGCGTACACACCGGGCCCTTGTGTACCTGCGGTGCACGCAGCTCGGCATCCTCGAAGCGCCACCCCAACCGCTGCAGCAGGCCCTGCGTACAGTCCGGGGATGGCGCTGCGACGACCCACGCGGGCGCCAGCAGCAGGGCTGCAATCAGCCACCTGCCGCGCACGCTCAGCCCTGGTCCGTGACCGCCGGTGCGGGTGCGGGCTCCGGTGCCGCGGCCGGCGATGGCGACGGCTTGCCCGCCGCGGCCGGCAGGTACTGCTGCAGGCGCTGGAAGAAGCGACGATAGAACTCGGCATCGGTGACCGTGCTGCTGACCACCTTCACCAGCGAGTCGTCGTTGCTGCCGAAGGGCAGCGATACCGAACCCAGCGCTCCCACACCGACACTGGCCGAGGTCGGGCTCTTCTTCAGCGCATAGCGATCCTGCACTGCGCTGACGAACACCAGCGTCTGGCCGCCACGCGGGGCGCAGGAGATGCGCAGCACCAGCTGCTCATGGTCATCCTCGCGCGGCTGGAAGTTCTTGTTGCCTTCCACCTGTGCATCGTCGGAACGGGCGATGGCATAGCCCTGGCTGAGCAGCGTGCGGCGCGCCGCTTCGCAGGCTTCGCCCGGGCGCCCATCGACCGTGCGCGAGAAGGTATCGCCGGAGTCGAAGGACTCGCGCAACACGGTGCTGTCGGCGGCACGGCCACCGCAGGCCGAGAGGATCAGGGCACTGGTGAGCGCCACGGCGGCGCTGGAAAGACGGGAGGCCCGCATGGGTACTCCTGCGAGAACGGAAGCACCAAGGGTAGTCCCACCCCCGTGTGCGGCAGGTCGACATACCCTCCCACGTTGCTCCCGGTTCATGCACGAAAAAGGGGACGGAGGGAATTAAGTCGTTTGTGCCACAAACGACTTAATTCCCTCCGTCCCCTTTTACGACAAGGGGCCGGCAATGCCGGCCCCTCGGGTATTGCATGCCGTCTCCGACTCAGTCCGCCCAGCGCCCCGCGCCGGTGGACTGCGGCAGCACCTGGGCCGACAGCGGGCGGTCATTGGCCAGCAGATTGACCGCGTCAGCGAGGATCGAGGCCGACTCGCGCAGCAGCGGGTCCGGACGCTTTTCAGCGGCCTTCTCACGGGCGGCATCCTTGACGATGTCGCGCTCGTTGCCGGTCAGGCCATCGTCGCTGCTGTCGTCGGCCAGCGGGTCCAGGGCCAGGCCCAGTTCCTTGCGCTGCACCTGGCGCTCCTTGCGCTGGGCGTCCTGCCGCTCGCGCTCGGCACGACGGGTCGCCTCGTTGAGCGAGATGTACTTCTTCGCGGCCTCGGTGCGGAACTGCTCCACGTCCTCGTTCCACCACTGGAATTCCTTGTCAGTGGCGATGCGCGCGTCGTGGCGGGTCTCCAGCTTCGGCAGCAGCGGCGCGAAGTTGCCGTACTGGGTGTGCGGCACGGCGGCGATGCGGGTCCACGGCAGGGCGTTGTCGTAGGTGCTTTCGCCGAATTCGGTGGCATCGACGCTGGCCGGGAAGGCCAGGTCCGGCACCACACCCTTGTGCTGGGTGCTGCTGCCGCTGATGCGGAAGAACTGGGCGATGGTCAGCTTGACCTGGCCGAAGCGCTGGGTTTCGCCGCTCGGCCAGCGATCGAGGTCGACGATGTTCTGCACGGTGCCCTTGCCGAAGCTGGTTTCACCGATCACCAGGCCACGGCCGTAGTCCTGGATGGCACCGGCGAAGATCTCCGAGGCCGAGGCCGAACCGCGGTTGATCAGCACCGCCAGCGGGCCGTCCCACGCCACGCCCTGGTTGCGGTCGCTGTTGACGGTAACGCGGCCACCGGACTCGCGCACCTGCACCACCGGGCCCTGTTCAATGAACAGGCCGGTCAGTTCGATCGCTTCATCCAGCGAGCCGCCCCCGTTGTTGCGCAGGTCCAGCACCACGCCATCCAGCTTGTCGTTCCTGAAGCCGGCCAGCAGCTTGGCGGCGTCGCGGGTGGCCGAAGCGTAGTCAGCGGCATTGCGGCGACGGCCTTCGAAGTCCTGGTAGAAGGTCGGCAGCTTGATCACGCCGATCCTGCGCGCCGGTTCGCCGTTGGCGGCCGGGATGCTCATGGTCTCGCCCTTGGCGGCCTGTTCGGCCAGGCGCACCTTCTGGCGGGTCAGGACCAGCGTGTGGTGCTTGCCGTCCACGCCCTCGGCGGCCGGGATGAATTCCAGCTTGACCTGGGTATCCTTGGCACCGCGGATCTTGGCCACGACGTCGTCGATGCGCCAGCCGATCACATCCTCGACCAGGCCGGACTTGCCCTGGCCAACGCCGACGATGCGGTCCCCAGGCTTCAGGGTGCCGTCCACTGCGGCCGGACCACCGGCGATGATCTCGCGGATCACCACCATGTCGTCCTGCCGCTGCAGCTGCGCACCGATGCCTTCCAGCGACAGCGACATCGCCTGGTTGAAGTTCTCGGCGGTGCGCGGGGTGAAGTAGTCGGTGTGCGGATCAACCGCGCTGGTGTAGGCGTTCATGAAGAACTGGAAGACGTCTTCGCCCTTCAGCTCGTTGACCGACTTCTCCAGCGTCGCGTAGCGCTTGTCCAGCGTCTTGCGGATGTCGTCCGGCTTCTTGCCGGCCAGCTTCAGGCGCAGCCAGTCGTTCTTCACCGACTTGCGCCACAGCTCATCCAGTTCGGCACTGCTGGCCGCCCACGGAACCTTCTTGCGGTCGTATTCGAAGCGCTCGTCGGTGGTGAAGTCCGGCTCCTGCTTGAGCAGCTTGCGCGCATAGGCCACGCGCTCGCCGACGCGCTGCTTGTAGACCGCGAACACCTGGAACGCCGGCTCCAGCTCGCCGCCACGGATGGCCGAAGAGATGTTGGCTTCGAACGGCGCGAAGCGCGCCACGTCGGCCTGGGTGAAGTACTGCTTGCCGCCGTCCAGGGTCTCCAGGTAACGCTTGAACACGTCCTTGGAGGTGGCCTCGTCCAGCGCGCGAGGGCGGTAGGCGTAGCGGCTGTCGGACAACAGGCCGTACACCAGCTTGGAGGTGGTCACCTGATCGGCGGTGGCCGCCGCGGGCAATGCGGGCGAGTCGGCCTTGGCCGCCAGCGCCAGCGGCGCGACCAGCGCCAGGGCCATCAGGAATGCGGGGGCTTTGAATTTCATTGACGTGCTCGAAGGCGCCTTGCCAAGGGGGAGACTGCAGGGTGTTCAGACACCACGACAGTGCCGAAAGTTGCCGGGTTTGTCATCCGGCCGCGCTCGGTGGAAAACCAGCCTAGCCGGGCCGGTGTAGCAAATTGTGAATGCATGCAGAGCCGAGCCCATGCTCGGCTGGCCGGCAGCAGGCAGCCGAGCATGGGCTCGGCTCTACGGCAGGCAGAGGTATGCGGACCAACGGTCCGCACCCACCTCAGGAGACGCCGGCGCCCTTGGCCTGCACGTCAGCGTGGTACGACGAGCGCACCATCGGGCCGGACGCCACGTGGCTGAAGCCCAGCGCGTAGCCGTAGTCTTCCAGCGCCTTGTAGTCCTCGGGGGTCCAGTACTTCAGTACCGGGTGGTGATGCGCGGTCGGCTGCAGGTACTGGCCGATGGTGATCATGTCCACATCGTGCGCGCGCAGGTCGCGCATGGTGGCCTTGATCTGTTCGAAGTCTTCGCCCAGGCCCAGCATGATGCCGCTCTTGGTCGGCACGTCCGGGTGCTGCGCCTTGAAGTTCTTCAGCAGGTTCAGCGACCACTGGTAGTCCGCACCCGGGCGCACGTTGCGGTACAGTTCCGGCACGGTCTCGATGTTGTGGTTGAACACATCCGGCGGGTTCTGCGCCAGGATCTCCAGCGCGCGCTCCATGCGGCCCTTGCCACGGAAGTCCGGGGTCAGCACTTCGATGCGGGTACCCGGCGACTTTTCGCGGATGGCGGTGATGCAGTCGACGAAGTGCTGGGCACCGCCGTCACGCAGGTCATCGCGGTCGACGCTGGTCACCACCACGTACTTCAGGCCCATGTCGGCCACGGTCTGGCCGAGGCTGGCCGGTTCGTTGGCATCCGGCGGCTTCGGGCGGCCATGGGCCACGTCGCAGAACGAGCAGCGGCGGGTGCAGACCTCGCCGAGGATCATGAAGGTGGCGGTGCCATGGCCGAAGCATTCGTGGATGTTCGGGCAGCTGGCTTCCTCGCACACCGTCACCAGGCGGTTCTCGCGAAGCTTGGCCTTGAGGTTCTGCACGGCGTTGCCCGAGGGAATGCGCACGCGGATCCAGGACGGCTTGCGCAGCACCGGCGCGTCGGCGAACTGCACCGGCGAACGGTTGATCTTGTCACCGCCCAGCTGCTTGACCCCGGCCTGCAACGGCGCGGCGGACGGAGAGTCGCCCTGCACGATCTGCAGGGGAATGGAACGGGCGGTGGTTTCAGTCATGGCAGTTCCGGGGGGCGGTCAGGCGGCCGCAGAAAGATCGGGCAGTTCCGGCGTGTGCTGCAGCAGCAGGCCGAACTGGCGGGCCAGGTGGTCCAGCAGCACCGGCTTGACGGCATCCAGCCCGGAGGGGCCGCCCAAGTCTACCACCGAGGTCACCTGCAACCCCTGATAGCCACAGGGGTTGATGCGGTGGAAGGGTTCCAGGTCCATGGTCACGTTGAAGGCCAGGCCATGGAAAGTGCAGCCGCGGCGCACGCGGATGCCAAGCGCAGCGATCTTGGCGCCACCGACGTAGACGCCCGGGGCGCCCTCGCGGCGTTCGGCGCCGATGTTCCACTCGGCCAGGGTATCGATGAGGGCCTGCTCGATGCGGCACACGTAGTCGCGCACACCGATGCCCAGCCGCGGCAGGCGCAACAGCGGGTAGACCACGATCTGGCCGGGCCCGTGATAGGTCACCTGGCCGCCACGGTCCACGTGCAGCACGGGGATGTCACCCGGCGCCAGCACGTGCTCATCCTTGCCGGCCTGGCCCAGGGTGAACACCGGATCGTGCTCGACTACCCACAGTTCGTCGGCGTCGGCGTCGCTGCGCTGGTCGGTGAAGCGCTGCATGGCGCGCCACACCGGCTCGTACGCCTGGCGGCCGAGGTCGCGGACCACCGCCGGACGCGGCGCGCGGTCTTCCGGGGCGGCTTCGGCCGGGCAGCTGTCGGCTACAGCGTCCACTTCACTTCCGGGTGGTCGCGCAGCGCCTGGTGCGCCAGGTCGTACTGCTCGCGGCTCTCGGCCTTGAACACGATGCGGACGGACACGTACTTGCCGTTGGACGAATGCTTCCAGCTGATGCGTTCGTTCACCACATCGATGCCGGCAGCCAGCAGCAGACGGGGAAGCTCATGCTCCAGGCCGCGGTTGGCCGGGCCCATGGCGCTGAGCTCGAACTGGCCGGGGAACTGGAAGCCGTGGTCGGGGTTGTCGGACTTGATTTCCATGGCCCCATTATCGGGCCGCAGGGCAACAAACCCAAGAGTATTCATCAACGTCAAAGACAGCACTGGCGGCCTGCTGCGTTGCAGCTGGCCCAAAAGCGGGGGCGGAGAGCCCAACGGCAGCTGACTGGTTCTTTCGGCCCCTCACTGACCGGGGCATCGTGCGCGCGGCCTGCAGTCGCCTTCACGCCAGGCCTGCGGCGCGTGCGCGGGTAACGAATTGTGTCCGCCGGACAATGTTGTTTTCGGAACAGACAAGTGATCCCAACGTGCTCGTTCCGGCGCGCGGGCACGAGTACCGTAGCGTTGCAGAAAACGACAGAAAACCGCCCCCTTCCCCATGAGCATTCCATCCATGCGTAGTGTCGCAGCCCTCGGGCTGGCCGGCCTGCTGGCCTCTGCCCTCCCCTTTGCCGCCCAGGCGGCCGAACAATGTGGCCCGGACGCGATGCGCGATCACCCGCCGCAGGTCAATTTCCGCGTCGACAACGACCTGTTCGGCGGCCGCCACCAGGACCAGGGCTATACCAACGGTGCGCTGTTGACCCTGGTCTCGCCCAATCTGGTCGATTACACCGACGACCCGTGCCTTCCACGCATGGCGCGCTGGGTGAACCAGTACCTGGAAGGCCTGCATCCGGGCAGGTTCGAACAGCAGAACATGATCTTCAGCATCGGCCAGGGCATCTTCACCCCGACCGATTTCAGCCGCAGGGACCTGATCGAGGACGACCGCCCTTACGCGGGCGTACTGATCGCAAATTTCGGTTTCAATGCGCGCAGCGGCGACCGCCTGCAGACCACCCAGCTGACGTTGGGCGTAGTTGGCCCGTGGGCACAGGGCAAGCAGGTGCAGAATGCCGTGCACGAAGTGCTGGGCGACGAGAAATTCAAGGGCTGGGACAACCAGCTGCACAACGAGCCGCTGTTCATGCTGACCCATGAGCGCATGCGCCGCTGGCCGGGTGATGCCAGCATCAATGCCGACGGCTGGGGTTGGGACGCGATCAGCCACTACGGCGGCTCGATCGGCAACCTGGAAACCAAGGCCAACCTCGGCGGTGAAGTGCGCTTCGGCTGGAAGCTGCCGGACGACTTCGGCAGCACGCCGTTGCGCCCGGCCGGTGAGAACACGGCACCGACCCGCAGCGGCCGTCCCAATGGCTGGTCCTGGCACCTGTTCGCGACCTCGGACGCGGCCTGGGTGATCCGCGACATCACGCTGGATGGCAACACGTTCCGCAACAGTCACAGCGTGGACAAGCGCCATGTGGTGGCCTACGGCGGCTATGGCGTGGCCGTGATGTACGGACGCTGGAAGTTCGCCGCTGCGCGTTACCACAGCACGCGGGAGTTCAACGGCCAGCGCCAATCGCCGGTGTTCGGCAGCTTCACGATCAGCCGCTCGCTGTAGGCGAGGGGCTGAGGGTGAAGCGGGTAGGTGCCGACCGTTGGTCGGCACACCGGTTACCGCATCGCTCGCTGCAAGTCAGACGCTGCAGGTCGTGCCGGCCGCTGGCCGGCTGCCGGCAGTTCCGGATGAGTTGCTGGGGAGCCGGCCAGCGGCCGGCTCTACCCGCATCCGGGTGGGTTCATGGGGAGCCGGCCAGCGGCCGGCTCTACCCCCCCGTCCTGGATGGGTCTCTACCCCCCGCGTGCGGGGGGAAGCGGCATCCCGAAACAGAAAAGGCCGGCATTTGCCGGCCTTTTCGTTCACCACGCCAAGGCGTGGATCATTCCGATTCCCACCACATCCAGAAGCTGTCCCACAGGCGCTTGAAGAAGCCGGCCTGCTCGACGGCGGCCACGGCCACCAGCGGTGCCTCGGCGATGACCTTGCCATCCAGCGTGACCTTCACGGTGCCGATCTGCTGGCCGGCAGTGAACGGTGCCTCCAGGGTCTTGGGCACGTCGATGCTCGGCTTCAGATCGTTGTAGCGGCCGCGCGGCACGCTCACCAGCATCGGCTGGGCCACGCCCAGCTGTACCTTGTCGGTGGTGCCCTTCCAGACCTTGTGCTCGGCCACGGCCTTGCCCGGTTCGTACAGGCGGTGGGTCTCGAAGAAGCGGAAGCCCCAGTTCAGCAGGGCCAGGCTGTCGTCGGCACGCTGCTTCTCCGACGCACCACCCAGCACTACGGCGATCAGGCGCTGGTCGCCACGCTGGGCCGAGCTCATCAGGCAGTAGCCGGCTTCGGACGTGTGGCCGGTCTTGATGCCATCCACGCTGCCATCGCGCCACAGCAGCAGGTTGCGGTTCGGCTGCTTGATGTTGCCGACCTGGAATTCCTTGATCTTGTTATACGCGTAGGTTTCCGGGTAATCACGCACCATCGCGCGGCCCAGCAGCGCCAGGTCGTAGGCGGTGCTGTGGTGGCCCTGTGCGGTCAGGCCGTGGGCGTTGACGAAGTGCGAGTCCTTCATGCCGATCTTGGCGGCGTAGCTGTTCATCAGCGACGCAAAGGCCTCTTCGCTGCCGGCCACATGCTCGGCCAGGGCGATCGCGGCGTCATTGCCGGACTGGATTGCCATGCCCTTTTCCATGTCTTCCAGGCGTGCGGTCTGGTTCACCGGGAAGCCGCTGTAGCTGCCGTCAGTACCGGCGCCACCTTCGCGCCAGGCGCGCTCGCTCATCATCACCTGGTCATCTGCACGGACCTTGCCGTTCTTGACCTCGGCGGCAACCACGTACGACGTCATCACCTTGGTGATGCTGGCCGGGGCCAGCTGCTCGTGGATGTTCTCGCCGGCCAGCACCTGACCGGTGGCGTAGTCCATCAGGACCCAGGCCTTGGACACGCTCGGGGCCGGGGCCGGCGGGGTCGCGACGGTGGCCGGGGCGGCAGCGGCGGCGGCAGGCGCCGGCGTGGCCGGGGTCGGCAGCGGCGTCTGGGCGGAAGCCAGGCCCACCACCAGGGTGGCGGCCAGGGCGGTGGCGGCGGAACGGAAATTCATTGGACAGCAGGCTCCAGGGGACGGCCGGGAATGGAGGGTGGAACGTAACGGCCATTGTAAGGCCGGGGGAGCCTGGGCCGGCAGCACCGGCCCGGGCGGATCAATCCTTGACGATCTGCGGCGAACCCAGGCCCAGACCGGCGATGCGGCCGGCAAGTTCCGCGGCACTGGCATGGTCGGTGGCAGGAACGCGCAGACGGAACAGGGTGCGGCCACCGGCGGCGATGTCGCTGATGGTCGCGCCGACGATGCCGGCAGCGTTGAGCTGGCCCATCGCGCGGTTGGCGTTGTCGCGACTGGAGAAGCTGGCGACCTGCACCATCACCGCGCCCACCACCTGCTGCGACAGGCTGGGTGCCGCCGGCGTGGCGGCGACGGTGCGCACGGGTGCCGGCGCGACGGCGCGCGGCGCGGCGCTGGCGACTGCAACCGGCGCCGGTGCGGTGTTGCGCAGCGGTGCACTCGGCGGCAGGCTGCTGACCGCCACGTCCGGCACGGTGCTGGCCACGCCCTGGGTGGTGGCCGGCTGGCCGCGTGCCGGCATGCCATCGGCCGGCAGGCGCTTGACCAGGCGATCGATATCGCTGTCGGCAGTGGCGCGCGCGGTCGCTGCCGGGCGTGCACTGGCCACCGCAGCTGCCGCTTCGGCGGCACGACGCTCGCGGCGGGACGGCTTCTGCGCCAGCAGGTTGCTCTCGCCCGGCTGCAGCGCGCGCACTTCCACGTTGCCGGTACCGCGCTGGGTGATGCCCAGGCGCACGGCGGCGGCATAACTGAGATCGACCACGCGACCATCGTGGAACGGGCCGCGGTCGTTGACGCGCACGATCACCGACTCGCCATTGTCGAGGTTGGTCACGCGGGCGAAGCTGGGCAGCGGCAGCGTCTTGTGCGCGGCGGTGAACTGGTACATGTCGTAGACCTCGCGGTTGGAGGTCAGGCGGCCATGGAACTTGGCGCCGTAGTACGACGCGGTACCGCGCTCGACATAGTCGTGGGTATCGTCGAGCACCTTGTACGACTTCCCCAGCACCACGTACGGCGACTTGTTGCCGATCGCCGAGCGCTCCTCGGCGGTCACTTCCGGCTCGGGAATGCAGGCCACGTTGGGAATGTAATCCGGCGTGCTGTCACGCACGCCCGGCTTGTACAGGCCACCGGCAGTGTAGTTGCCGCGGGTGCTCAGGTCTTCCTTGGCCGCCGCGTACGGTGACCCTTCCGGGCAGTGTGCCGGGCGCGAGCCACGCCCCTGCACCAGCGTGCCGCCGGACTTGCCACCATGGCCGGCCGTGGCCGGCTTCTTCGGCGCGCTGCTGCAGGCAGCCAGCGCGAGGACGATCAAGCCTGGGACCAGCCATCTGATGTTCATGCCGGGGGCAGCTCCTGTCCGGCGATGGCCTGGGACAACTGGAACACGGCCATCGCGTACATCTTCGAGAGGTTGTAGCGGGTGATCGCGTAGTAGTTCTGGAAGCCCAGCCAGTACTGCTTGCCGGTGCTGCCTTCAAGCGTGATCGGCGTGGCGGTGGCGCCCGGCTGCACCGGCGCGCCCGGCTGGTAGCCGCGCTGCGCCAGGTCGTCCATCGTCCAGGTCGGCATCCATTCGGTCGGATTGAACTCCTCGCGGCCCGGCGCCAGCGTGGCCGGCACGGCCACCTGCCCGCCACGCACCCAGCCGCCCTTCTTCACGAAGTAGTTGGCGATGGACGAGAACACGTCGTCGTAGCTGGTGAACAGGTCGCGGCGGCCATCACCGTTTCCGTCCACGGCGTAGTCGAGATAGCTGGACGGCATGAACTGGCCCATGCCCATCGCACCGGCATAACTGCCCTTGAGCGTGGTGATATCCAGTTTCTCTTCGTGGCCCAACTCGAACAGCTTGGCCAGCTCATCGCGGAAGAACAGCTCGCGGCGCACTTCGCGTTCCAGCTTGGCCGGGTCGCCGCTGCGCGGGTAATAGAACGCCAGCGTGTACAGCGCATCGAGCACGCGATGGCTGCCAGCATTCCTGCCGTAGCTGGTTTCCACACCGATGATCGCGACGATCACTTCGGCCGGCACGCCGGTGCGCTGCTGCACGCGATCCAGTTCGGCGCGGTGTTCGGCCAGGAACGCGCGGCCGCCATCGATGCGCGCCTTGCTGATGAACATCGGCCGGTACTCATTCCACGGCTTGACCCGTTCGGCCGGGCGCGACATCGCGGCGATGATCGGCTGGCGCACCTGCGCCTGGTCGAGCACGCTGCTGATCTGCTCCGGCTTCAGGCCATAGCGCTTGGCGGTATCGGCAATGAAGCGGGCCCGTGCGACCTCGAACGGCACCGGGGTGAGATCGACAGGCGCCGCGGTGGCGGCGGTGGCTTCAGGCGCGGCCTCGGCCGGGCCATGGGCCTTGGCGGCGGGCTGGCGCGGCGTACTGCTGGCCTGGGGCGAAGACGGTGGGGACTTCGGCTGGGTCGCGCAGGCGACCAGGCCGAGGGTGAGCATGCAGGCCAGAGTGCGTCGAATCATCGTCGCAGGTTAGCAGGTCATGGATGAATTAAAACCCCTAACACCATGAATCACAACGATTTGCCTGCGACCAGCGGGAAATGTGAAGGCATCGTGATCGCCCTTCCCCATTCAGATAGAGGTTGCCGGTTGCGTCCCCATCCCCGCAGACGCAACCGGCGACCGGATCCGGTCGGTACCTGCGCGGCTGCCGCTCCCCAGTGGCAGTACCCCGCGCTCCCTGTACCCGTTGGATCAGTACTGCTTCCCGCCCGACGCCCCCTCGCGCTGCAACGATTGACGGCGCGCCGTGCCGAACGGGCCGCCATTGTGCAGGCCGATTACGACAAGTCCATTGATCAAGATCAACGCGGTGTAAAAGTGTGAACCAGCTAACGTTTTTTGCGGACTTTCGTCAGCGGGCGTGCTGTCGTGCATCGGTGTGAGAACGCTTACACAACGGGCGTTGCGCAGTCAGGTAGTTTCCAGCCAACGGCGCAGCCCCTCGTGGGTGGCCACGCAAAGCAGTTCAGCGGTGGGGCCGGGTAGAGGGGCTGCACAGGGGACGCTGCAAGTACGTCCCTGTAAGCTCGGTCGCCGCATCCATGCGGCTCACGCCCCTGCGCAGCCCCTCTACCCGGCCACGGACAGGTTCCGTGCGCGTCTACCCACGGCGAAGTAAAGAGAAGATCAAAAGCAAAGGCGGCCTGGCGGGTCGCTTCATTGCCGTGTGTAGAGCCGAGCCATGCTCGGCTCACGAGCAAGCGCAGCGTCGCGATCCGCTTTTGATCTTCTTTTTCTTCTCCGTGGGTGGCAGACCTCCGAAATCTGTCAGAAGCCGGTCGGGTTGGGTACGCGGGGGTGTCAGCCGCATGGATGCGGCTGCCAAGCCTCCAGGGACGGATTCACGGCGTCCCCCGCGTACCCAACCCGACCGGCCCACCTGCGGCTTCTGCCTTCCGCAGCCACCCAGACACCACCCACGAGGGGCTGCGCCGTTGGCCGGAAACCCTATCCCCCGTGCACGGGCCGGTGCCCGCGTACCGCCATCACCAACCCGATGCCGGCCAACAGCGAAACCGCCGATGTCCCGCCGTAGCTGATCAGCGGCATCGGAATGCCCACCACCGGCAGCAGGCCGGAAATCATTCCGCCGTTCACCAGCACGTAGACGAAGAACGCCAGCCCCAGGCTGCCGGCCAGCAACCGTGCATGCGTGTCGCGCGCGTGCACGGCAATCCACAGGCAACGCCCGACCACGAACAGGTACAGCGCGAACAGCGTCGCCACGCCGATCCAGCCGAACTCTTCGGCCAGCACCGAAAACGCGAAGTCGGTGGTGTATTCGGGGAGGAAATCCAGCGTGGCCTGGGTGCCCTGCCCCCAGCCGCGTCCCTGCCATCCCCCGGAGCCGATCGCGATGCGTGACTGCAGGATGTTCCAGCCGGTGCCCAGGGGGTCGGCCGCCGGGTCGAGGAAGGTCAACACACGATCCTTCTGGTACTGACGCAGCAGACCGAACCACGCCAGCGGCGCGGCCACTGCCAGCCCCGCCGCGCCGGTCGCCACCCAGCCCCAGTGCAGGCCCGCCAGCAACAACGCGAACACGCCGCTGGCGGTGACCAGCGTGGCGGTGCCGAGGTTGGGCTGCATCAGGATCAACACCGCCGGCGCGCCGATCAGCACCGCGGCGGTCAGTACCGTGCGCGGCGACGGCGGCAGCGGTTGCCGGTGCAGGTACCAAGCCATCATCAACGGCAGGCTGAGCTTGAGCAGCTCCGACGGTTGCAGGTAGAACACGCCGAGGTTGAGCCAGCGCTGCCCATATTTGCCGGTGCCGATCACATACACCGCCATCAGCGGCAGCATCGACAGCGCGTACAACGCTGGTGTCCACGCGCGCAGGCGCAGCAGCGAAACACGTGACAGCAGCCACATCGCCAGCAGTCCACCCGCAAAGCGCGCCGCCTGCCCGGCCACCGGCCCGGACACACTGTGCAGCACCGCCAGGCCCGCGCCCATCAGGATCAGCAATGCGACCAGCAACGGCAGATCGATCGTGCGCACTGCCTCACGGCAGCCGCCAAACAGTCGTTTCCATTCCACGCACAGCACGCTAGCAACGGGCGCTTGCGTGAAGCTGTCAGGGTGCTTCTGATCTCCGTAGCCGGGCTGTGGGGTCAGATCCCTTTTCCCTGTGCAAAAAGGAATCTGACCCCGACGCCGTACTCAGCCGTAGCCGCCGTGCACCGGGTTGTGACTGCGCACGGCCATCACCAGACCGAAGCCGGCCAGCAATGACACCGCCGAGGTACCGCCGTAGCTGATCAGCGGCATCGGCACGCCCACCACCGGCAGCAGGCCGGAAATCATCCCGCCGTTCACCAGCACATAGACGAAGAACGCCAGGCCGGTGGCGCCGGCCAGCAGGCGCGAATACGAATCGCGCGACTGGCTGGCGATCCACAGGCAGCGCCCGATCACCACCAGGTACAGCGCCAGCACGGTGGCCACGCCGATCCAGCCGAACTCCTCGCTCAGCACCGAGAACGCGAAGTCGGTGGTCTGTTCGGGAATGAAGTTCAGGTGCGACTGCGAGCCCTCGCCCCAGCCCTTGCCATCGAAGCCGCCGGAACCGATCGCGATCTTCGACTGGATGATGTTCCACCCGGCCCCCAGCGCATCCATCTCCGGGTCCAGGAACATCATGATGCGGTCCTTCTGGTACGGCCGCAGCAACCAGAACCAGGCCACCGGCGCGACCGCGGCCACGCCACCCACACCCAGGCCGACCCACCACCACGGCAGGCCGGCCAACAACAGCACGAACACGCCACTGGCAGCGATCAGCACACCAGTACCGAAGTCCGGCTGCAGCATCACCAGGCCAGTGGGCACGCCGATGATGACCAGGGCCACGAGCACGGTGTTGAAGCGCGGCGGCAGCGGCATCTTGTGCAGGTACCAGGCCACCATCATCGGCAGGCTGACCTTCAGCAGCTCGGCCGGCTGCAGGTAGAAGAACTTCAGGTCCAGCCACTGCCGGCCGTACTTGCCGGTGCCCAGCACGAACACCGCCAGCAACGGGATCATCGAGATCGCGTAGATCATCGGCGTAGCCGAGCGGATGCGCAGGATCGGCACCCGCGAGATGCCCCACAGCGCGGCCATGCCCACGGCGAAGCGCGCGCCCTGGGCCATCACCAGGCTGTCGCCACCGGCGCTCTTCAGGGTGGCCAGGCCGATCACCATCAGCGTCCCCAGGGCCAGGCACAGCACCCAGTCCAGCGTGCTGAAGAAGCGGCGCAGCATGTCGCCGGCCCAGCGCAGGAACACTCTCATCGTACGGGCTCCGCGACGGTCGGGCGTGGCGTGGCGGGCAACACGGCGGCGGCCGGCGTACCCGGCTGCGGTGCGGGTACAGGTTCCGGCGCCGGCACGCCGACCAGCGCCGGATGTTCACCCAGCTGCGCCGCGGCGAGGTCGCCAGCCTGGCGCGCGCCGGCATCTTCGTTGTCGAACGCGGTGGCGCCGATGGCGGTGGTGCCGCGCTCGCTGTCCAGTGGCTGCATGCCTTCGGGCATCTTGCCCAGCAGGTAGGCGTCGAACACCTTGCGTGCGATCGGCGCGGCCGCCGAACCACCATAGCCGCCGCCTTCCACGGCCACCGCGATCGCGATCACCGGGTTTTCCACCGGTGCGAAGCCGACGAACAGCGCGCGGTGGCGCAGGTGCATCGGCAGGCTCTTCGGATTCACCGCCGCCGTGCCCTTTCGGCTGATGACCTGCGCGGTACCGGTCTTGCCGGCCATCACGTACGGCGCACCCACCGCCACGCGCCAGCCGCTGCCGCCGGGCCGCATGGTCGCCATCATGCCCTCGCGCACGGCCTGCACGTTGGCGGGGTTGGGGCTGACCGGCTTGCTCTCGCCAGCCGGCATCGCCGACCAGTCGCTGTCGAAACCCTCGCGCTGCTGGATCACCAGGTGCGGGGTGCGCAGCTGGCCATCGGCCAGACCGCTGACGCCGCGCGCCAGCTGCAGCGGGGTGACCTTCCAGTCACCCTGGCCGATGCTGATGTTGACCGTATCACCGGGGTACCAGGCTTCCTTGCGGCTCTTCCGCTTGTAGGCCGGCGACGGCAGGATGCCGCCGATCTCGCCGGTGAGGTCGATGCCGGTCGGCTGGCCGAAGCCGTAGTACTCCATGTAATGGTCGAAGCGCTCGATGCCCAGGTCCAGCGCCAGCTTGTAGTAGTAGGTGTTGACCGATTCGGCGATGGACTTGCGCAGGTCGGTCCAGCCATGGCCGCCACGGTGGGCGTCACCCCAGCCGCGGGAAGTGCCCGGCAGATAGAACATGCCGGTGGACAGCACCTTGTCTTCCGGGCGTCGAACGCCCGAATCCAGGCCGGCCAGGCCGATCAGCGGCTTCAGCGTGGAACCGGGGGCGACGCCACCGAGCACCAGGCGGTTGAACTGCGGCCGCGACGGGTTTTCGTTCAGCGCCTTGAAGTCGGCATGCGAGATGCCGTTGACGAACAGGTTGGGGTCGTAGGACGGCAGGCTGACCATCGCCAGCACTTCGCCGGTGCGCGGGTCCATCGCCACCGCCGAGCCTTCCTGGTCGCCGAAGGCGGCCACCATGGCGCGCTGCAGGTCGGCGTCGATCGACAGCCGCAGGTCGGCGCCGGACTGCGCGGCGACGCGGCCGATGGTGCGGATCGCGCGCCCCTGCACGTTGGTCTCGACCTGCTCGTAGCCGACCTTGCCGCGCAGCTGCTGCTCGTAGTAACGCTCCAGGCCGGACTTGCCGATGTGGGTCAGCGCGGCATTGCCTTCGCCGAGGATCTCCAGATCCTTGTCATCAACGCGGCCAACGTAGCCGATGATGTGCGCGAACAGATCGCCGTAGGGGTAGCGGCGGGTCAGGTAGGGCTCCAGCTCGACGCCGGGGAAGCGCCAGCGGTCGACCGCGAAGCGCGCCATCTCCTCGTCGCTCATGCGCAGCTTCAGCGTGACCGGCAGGAACTTGCGGCGCGCCTTGCGCGACTTGTTGAACGCTTCCAGCTCTTCCGGGCTGATGTTGATGATCTTCGCCAGCCCGTCCAGGGTGGCGTCCATGTCCTTGACCTTGTCCGGGGTCACGTCCAGGCGGAAGGCCGGCACGTTCTCGGCCAGCAGGCGGCCATTGCGGTCGTAGATCATGCCGCGCCCGGGCACCACCGGCCGCGGCTTGATGCGGTTGGCTTCCGAGCGCGTGGCATAGACGTCGTGGTCCAGCACCTGCAGCTTGAAGTACCAGCCGCCCAGGCCCAGCAGGCAGACCAGCACGCCCAGGAAGCCCAGCGCCGCGCGGCGGCGGAACTGTTCGGCTTCGGCGTGCGGGTTCTTGACCTGGCGGCGCGGGATCATGGCTCAGCGCCCGCGCTTGCCGAAGCGCACCGCGTCCAGCAGCACGAACACCAGCGGCCACAGGCCCATGCCCAGCAGCGGTGCCCACCAGTACGACCACGGCAGGGTCGGCTCATCCACCACGATGTGGACCAGCGCGCTGACGATGCGGTCGTTGAACAGCAGGCCGCCGATGGCCAGCATCTGCTGGGACATCGGGAAGAAGCGGATGCGGGCGCGGAAGCGCTGCAGGATGAAGGCCAGCATCACCAGCCGCAGCGCCTGTTCGCCCAGCACGCCGCCGTACAACAGGTCGGCAACCACGCCGCTGGCGAAGGCGATGCCCAGGCCGACGCGTTCGGGAGCTTCGATGACCCAGTACGCCAGCACCAGCGCCAGCCAGTACGGGCGCAGCGGCTGCAGCAGCGCCGGCAACGGCAGCAGGCCCAGCAGCAGCGCCACCACCAGGCTGGCCGGCAGCACCCACGGGTTGTCGCGCAGGCGGCTCATCGCTGGGCCTCCGGCGTGGTCGGTTGCCGGCCAGCGGCCGGCACTACCGTGGACCCGGCTGGGGTGGAGCCCCCCTCTTGTTGAGGGGGGCGCGCCAACGGCGCGGGGGTAAGGGAGGATGCGCGGGCCGGTTGCACCGAAGGTGCAGTCGGCTGAGGGGGGCGCGCCGAAGGCGCGGGGGTAAGGGAGGATGCGGGGGCAACAGTCCTCGTTTGCGACGAGGGCTGTTGCCGGCCAGCGGCCGGCACTACCGGGGAGCTGGCCGGAGCCGGCGTCGTTGCCGCTGGCGCGGCTCCCGCAGGCACGCTGGCGCCGGTGGCCGGCCCCCCCGGGGCGGTTTCTTCCAGCTGCAGGCGCAGTTCCGGCGGAATGCGGATCGCCGCGCCCGGGCGCAGCAGCAGCACGTCGCGGCCGCGGTCGAGCTGGGCCGCCGGCTTCAGTTCGCCGACCAGGAAGGCATGGGTGTCGTCCGGGCGCAGGCCGGTGATGGTGCCGACCGGGAAGCCGGCCGGGAAACGCCCGCCGAGGCCGGAGGTAACGATCTCATCGCCCACTTCCACGCCGGCGCTGAGCGGAATGTCGCGCAGCTCCAGCGTATCGCCGCGGCCGTAGACGATCAGGCGCACGCCGTTGCGGGCCACGGTAACGGGCACCGCGTGGTCGGGGTCGGTCAGCAGCAGCACGGTGGAAGTGCCGCCGGTGACACTGATCACCTGCCCCATCAAGCCGCCGGCATCGATCACCGCCTGGCCGACGTGCACGCCTTCGCGGGTGCCGGCGTCGAGCACCAGGCGCTGCTTCACCGGGTCCAGGTCGATGTCCAGGATCGGCGCCAGCTGCACGTCCAGGCCGCTGCGCTCGGCCACGTTCAGCAGTTCGCGCAGCTGGGCATTGTCCAGCGCGGCGGTCTGCAGGCGGGTCAGGCGCGCGTTGGCCAGCAGCAGCTGGTTGCGCAGTTCGCGATTCTCGGTCACCAGCTGGGTATGGCTGGCGGCGGAATCCTTGACCTGGTTGCCGAGCTTGCCGGGCAGGCCGGCCAGCGCCCACACCGGCTGCACCAGGCTGTTGGCCTGCTCGCGCAGGCGCGCCAGCCAGCCGGCCTGGTCATCGAGCACGATCAGGGTGATGGCCAACGCGAGATAGGCCAGCAACCGCAGGGGGCTGGCGGCATCACCGGATCGGGAGGCAACGGGAGGACCGGCGTAGGGCGGCACGGCAACGATTCAACTGGCAGAAGGCGAAAGGGAAACACGCGGGCGCCCCGCCGGTGCCGGCCCGCCATCACGGCGGGCCGCACCCCGGAAGGGCGCGGCGGGCAGGAACGGCCGGGACGGCTTATTCCGGCGCAAAGAACTCGTTGCCGTGCATGTCCACCAGCTCCAGCGCACGGCCGCCACCGCGGGCCACGCAGGTCAGCGGATCGTCGGCCACCTGCACGTGCAGGCCGGTTTCCTCGGAGATCAGGCGGTCCAGGTCGCGCAGCAGGGCGCCACCACCGGTCAGCACGATGCCGCGCTCGGCGACGTCGGCGCACAGTTCCGGCGGGGTCTGCTCCAGCGCCAGCTTGACCGCGCTGACGATGCCCGACAGCGGCTCGTGCAGGGCCTCGAGCACCTCGTTGGAGCTGATCTTGATCATCTTCGGCACGCCCTCGGCGAGGTTGCGGCCGGAGATTTCCATCTCGATCACTTCCGCCTGCGGGTAGGCGCAGCCCAGCTCGACCTTGATGCGCTCGGCGGTGGCTTCACCGATCAGCATGCCGTGGTTGCGGCGCACGTAGTTGGTGATCGACTCGTCGAAGCGGTCGCCGCCGATGCGGACCGAGGCCGAATAGACGATGCCGTTGAGCGAGATCACCGCCACTTCGGTGGTGCCGCCGCCGATGTCGATGACCATCGAGCCACGGGCCTCGGTGACCGGCATGCCGGCGCCGATCGCGGCCGCCATCGGTTCTTCGATCAGGAACACGTCACGGGCACCGGCTTCCTCGGCCGATTCCTTGATCGCGCGGCGCTCGACCTGGGTCGAGCCGGCCGGCACGCAGACCAGCACGCGCGGGCTCGGGCGCAGCACGCGCGATTTGTGCACCTTCTTGATGAAGTGCTTGAGCATCGCCTCGGTGTAGGTGAAGTCGGCGATGACGCCGTCCTTCATCGGGCGGATGGTGGTGATGTGACCCGGGGTACGGCCCAGCATCTGCTTGGCTTCGGCGCCCACGGCTGCCACCGAGCGGGTGCCACCGATGGCACGGTCCTGGCGCACGGCCACGACCGACGGCTCGTTCAGCACGATCCCCTGCCCGCGCACGTAGATGAGGGTGTTGGCCGTGCCCAGGTCGATGGACAGGTCGTTGGAGAACATGCCACGGAGTTTCTTGAACATCTGAGGAAGGAGTCCTGAGGGGTGTCGTGCCCGCCGCGGGATGGCGAAAAAATGGGCAGAAATCGAGGCCGACAAGCCTAGCAACCCGCCTGCCGCCGAGCAAGGAAAAAACTAGCTGAACCCGCGTCTTCACAGGCTTTCGGCCTGATCGGGCATCACCCGGTTCTGGCCCTGAGCGGCACCAGCGGGTAACCTTTGCGCCGTCGGGCGCCCAAGGGCGCCGTTTGCTTGCCCGCTGAACCGGGCTGGCCCACCCCAAAATTCACCGCATAGGCTTACATCGATGTCCGCTCTGATCTGTGGTTCTCTTGCCTTCGACACCATCATGGTGTTTCCGGACCAGTTCAAGAATCACATCCTGCCGGACAAGGTGCACATCCTGAACGTGTCCTTCCTGGTGCCGCGCATGCGCCGCGAGTTCGGCGGCTGCGCCGGGAACATCGCCTACAACCTGCACCTGCTGGGCGGCCAGCCGATCCCGATGGGCACCGTGGGTTCGGACTTCGGCCCGTACCGCGAGTATTTCGAAGGCCTGGGCATCGACCTGTCGCGCGTGCGCGTGATCGATGAGCTGTTCACCCCGCAGGCGTTCATCACCACCGACCACGACAACAACCAGATCACCGCCTTCCACCCGGGCGCGATGATGCGTTCCTACGAGAACCATGTGCGCGGCGTGCCGGGCGTGACCCTGGGCCTGGTCGGCCCGGACGGCCGCGAAGGCATGATCCAGAACGCGCAGGAATTCCACGAGGACGGCATCCCGTTCATCTTCGACCCGGGCCAGGCCATGCCGCTGTTCAACGGCCCGGAACTGCGCGCCTTCATCGACCAGGCCGACTACGTGGTGGTCAACGACTACGAGTCGAACCTGCTGCAGGAGCGCACCGGGTGGGACGAAAAGGAGATCGTCAGCCGGGTCAAGGCCTACATCACCACCCGCGGCCCGAAGGGCGCGGTCATCCACACCCCGGAAAAGAGCTACGACATCCCGCCGGCGCACGAGCGCCGCGTGGTCGACCCGACCGGCTGTGGCGACGCCTTCCGCGCCGGCCTGATCTACGGCATCCAGAAGGGCTACGACTGGCTGACCATCGGCCGCATGGGCAACCTGATGGGCGCACTGAAGGTCGAGCACCCGGGCACGCAGAACCAGCGCTTCACCTTCGACGAGTTCAACGAGCAGTTCAAGCAGCAGTTCGGTTACGCGCTGGGCGCGTAAACCGAACTGCCCGCGCATTCCACCTTATCCCCGCGCCTTCGGCGCGCCCCCTTGAACAACAAGGGGGCTTTCCACCCGATACGCTGCTGGGAATGCTGTTGGTAGGTGTCGACCTTGGTCGACACTGCCGGCCAGCGGCCGGCACTACCCCTTCTGCTGCCAGGCCGCCAACAGCGCGCGGCAATCGGCGAAATGCCAGTCGGCACGGCCGGGCCACGGGTTTTCCGGCAGGTTGACCAGCACGGTATGGGCGCCCGCGGCGCGGCCGCACTCCAGGTCGTAGGCGTGGTCGCCGACCATCACCGCCTCCCTCGCTGCAATGCCCCAGCGCCGCAGGTGCTGCTGCAGGCCATCCGGCGAGGGCTTGGGCACCGCTTCATCACGGCCGACGATGTCGGCATCATCGAACAGTTCCCCGACCCCGATCGCGTCCAGCGTCAGCTTCGCCAGCGCATGATCGTTGCGGGTCAGGATGCCCAGCCGGCAACCGTCGGCTGCCAGCGCACGCAGCAGCGTCACCGCACCCGGCGCCGGCAGCGCCTCCTCGGCCAGCACACGTTCGTGATCCAGCAGCCACTCACGCTTGGCCTGCGCCGGCGCATCCGGCAACGCTGCGATATGGTCCAGGATGTCCTCCTCGGCCGCGATCTGCAGCGCACGGCGGATCGCGGCGAAATCATGCACGGCGACGGTCAGCGTGCCATCCATGTCGAAGACCCAGTGCCGGATCGCGGACAACGCGTGCACTGCGCTGCCCGTCGCGATCATCACTGCCACCACTGCGGCATGCGACTGGCGTCGACACCGCCGGTCTCGAACACGGCCGTACGCGTGCCGCCAGCCTTGACCGGGAACTCGATGCTGATCGACTTGCCCTTGCGCGCCAGCTTCCACAACGCCTTCTGGTCGGTGATGAACAGGGCGATGGCTTCATCGGTCTTCGGGCGCCAGGCCGCCATCGACACCGGCTTGCCATCGTCCACGGTCACCTTCACCGTGCACTGCGGGCAGCGGAAATCGCCGGCCTGCAGCACCAGGTAAGCGTGCCGCTTCCACTCCGGGTGATCGCGGAACACCAGCTGCACCGGCTTGGCGCCGCTGCCATCCACGTCCACCCGTTCCTTGCTGTAGATCTGCGCCGAAACCTGGTTGCCCTTGTTGCCCACCGGGATCTGGTTGTACTGCCACAGCGCCTGCATGCGGCGCAGGTCGCGCGCGGCATCGCCCTTGGCCTTGACCTCGTCGAAGCCCGCGGCGATGCGCTCGGCGGCGGCGGTGTCCTTGTACTGGTCCAGCAGCGAGGCGCCATGCAGGCGCGCGCGTTCCCAGTCCTGCGCGGCCACGGCCATGTCGTACTGCTTGGCCACGTCCTCGGCCTTGGCTTCCTTCTGCGCCTGCACGGCGGCCGCGGCGGCTTCCTGCGCCTTGCGCTCTTCCTCGGGGTTGCTGCAGGCGGCCAGGGCCAGGGTGCAGGCGGTGAGCAGGATCAGTCGTTTCATGGCGGAGGTCCTATGCGAGTGCATCCCGATTCTATCGGCAGCGAAAAGCGGATACAGCAACGGCGGGTTTCCCCGCCGTAGCTGGTGAAGCAGTGACCGGTTGCCGGCCAGCGGCCGGCACCACCGGTTACTTGGCTTCAGCCTTGGCCAGCATGTCCTGGACCGAGGCCGTGGTGATCGGGTGGTAGCCCGGCTTGGCCTTCTCGAAGGCCTGCTTGGCCAGCTCCAGCCCCTTCGGGGTCTTCACCAGTTCGGCGTAGATCGGCAGGATCAGCTTGCGACGGCCGACGCGCTCGATGAACGCGGCAGCACCTTCATTGGCCTGCTCGTAGCCGCTGCGGATCGCCAGCGGGTACCAGCGCATGGCGATCTCACCATTCGGGGTGCCGGTGAAGTGGAACGCCTTGTCCAGCGTGGCCAGCTTGTCCAGCGGCTGGGTCGCACCCAGGCCGTCGATGAAGCGCACCCATTCCTGCGTGCTCCAGTCGGCGATGACCTGGCTGCTCGGCACGGTGCCGGCGCTGGCGAAGGCAATGCGCGCGGTATCGACGCTGCTGAAGTTGCGCGACTGCGCCTTGGCCGCGAACGCCGGAATGCCCGGCTCGTCCAGCCACGCCTTCAGTTCGGCCTCGGTCACTGCCGAGGGATTCTTCGGCAGCAGGTTCTTCTTCATGTACGCGACGAACTGGTCGGTGTTCGCGCTCTGGAAGGCATGGTCATCGAACCAGCCGCGCAGGAACGGATCGAAGGTCTCGCGGCCGAAGCGCTGCTCCAGGAATTCCAGGAACCACGAACCCTTGACGTAGGCGACCTGGCTGAGGGCTTCGTCGGGGTCACGCTCGTTCAGCGGCGGCAGCGCCAGCGCCTGGTCGGCCGGGCTCATGTCCTTCACTTCGGCCAGCAGGTCGGTCTGGTCGATCTGCTTCTCCATCTCGGCCATCTCCTTGCCGTACAGGGCTTCGGTGATGCGGCCCTGGACGTAGGTGGTGAAGCCTTCATTGAGCCAGATGTCCTTCCAGCTGGCGTTGGTCACCAGGTTGCCCGACCAGCTGTGCGCCAGTTCATGGGCGACCAGCGAGACCAGCGACTTGTCACCGACGATCACGGTCGGGGTGGCGAAGGTCAGGCGCGGATTCTCCATGCCGCCGAACGGGAACGACGGCGGCAGCACCAGCATGTCGTAGCGGCCCCAGCGGTATTCGCCGTACAGCTTCTCGGCGGCACCGATCATCTTCTCGGTGTCTTCGAATTCCTTGGCCGCCTTGTTGACCATGGTCGGCTCGGCCCAGACACCGGAGCGGCCGGAGATCGGCTCGAACACCAGGTCGCCGGCGGCGATGGCCAGCAGGTAGGACGGAATCGGCTGCGGCATCTTGAAGGTGTAGTCACCGTCACGCGCGGCCTTCGGATCGTTGTCGGCACTCATCAGCACCATCACGTCCGGGCGCGAGACCACGTGCGCGCTGTAGGTGAAACGCACGCTCGGGGTGTCCTGCAGCGGCACCCAGGAGCGGGCGTGGATGGCCTGCGACTGGCTGAACATGAAGGGCAGCTTCTTGCCTTCGGTCATCGACGGCGCCAGCCACTGCAGGCCCGAGGCGGTCGGTGCGGTGTGGTAGGTCACTTCCACCTTGGCCGGCTGTTCCGGGGTCTCGATGGTCAGCTTGCTGCCGAACACCTTGTCGACCGGGGCCAGCGCGAACTGCAGCGGGCTGCGCGCGCCATCGGCGGCGACGGCCTCGACCTTGGACACGGTCAGCTCGCGGGTGTCGAGCACCAGCTGCCTGGCGTCCTTCTGCTTCCATTCCAGGGTGTAGGTGGCGGTGCCGCCGATCTGCTTCTGGTCGAAGTCCAGCTTCAGATCCAGCGCGATGTCCTTGATGACGACCTTGTCCGGCTCGGCATACGAGCTTTCGTCGTGGCTGCGGTTCTCGGCGTTCACGGGGGCGGCGGGGGCCTTTGCGGCAGTCGGGGCGGCGGCGGGCGCGGCCGCCTCCTGGGAGCAGCCGGCGGCCAGGGCCACGGCCAGCGGAAGGAGCATCAGCGGATTACGCATGAATCGGGACCGTTACGGGGATCAAACCCCAATGGTACCTCCCTCCGGACGCGCAGGCGTTGCGCGGTGCGGGGTAATGCAGGCCGGGGCCGTTCCTGCGCCTCCGGCGCATGCCAACCAAGGTTGGCATCTACAGGTAGGTGCCAACCTTGGTTGGCATCTACAGGCAGGTGCCCACCTTGGTTGGCACGGATCCATCAACGCACGCGGCAGGCCCGTGCCGACCAAGGTCGGCACCTACCAGAGCGGATGACCGCAGCGGGCGAGTACCAACCAAGTTGGCACCCACCAGAGCAGGGCTTACAGCTTGTAGCCGGAGTGGATCGAGACGATGCCGCCGGTCAGGTTCTTGTAGTGGCAGCGCTCGAAGCCGGCCTGCCCCATCATCGCCTTCAGTTCGTCCTGCGGCGGGTGCTTGCGGATGCTCTCGGCCAGGTACTGGTAGCTGTCCGAATCGTTGGCGAACAGCTTGCCCAGCTTGGGCAGGATCTTGAACGAGTGGAAGTCGTAGATCGGCTTGAACCAGTCCGCGGTGACTTCGGAGAATTCCAGCACGCGGGCCTGGCCGCCCACCTTCAGCACGCGGTACATCTCGCGCAGGCCAGCGTCCTTGTCGGTCACGTTGCGCAGGCCGAAGGCAATGGTGACCAGATCGAAGCTGTTGTCCGGGAACGGCAGGGCTTCGGCGTTGCACTGCACGTAGTCCAGGCCGAGCACGAGGCCGCGGTTGGTCAGGCGGTCACGGCCGACCGACAGCATGCCGGCGTTGATGTCGCCCAGCACCACCGAGCCCTCGGCGCCGACGCGCTCCTTCAGCAGGGCGGCGATGTCGCCGGTGCCGCCGGCCAGGTCGAGCACGCGGTCGCCCGGCTTCACCTGCGCGGTGGCCACGTAGTAGCGCTTCCACGCCCGGTGCACGCCCAGGCTCATCAGGTCGTTCATCAGGTCGTAGTTGCGCGCGACCGAGGTGAAGACCTGGCCGACCAGCTTCTGCTTGTCCTTGGCGGCGACGTCGCGGAACCCGAAATGGGTGGTACCGGCTTTGTAGGGGGATTCGCTCATGGCCCCGATTATCGCACCGCCGGGGTCCAGCGGCACCCCCTGCCCGTATGATGGCGGGCCACGACTTACCGGAGCCCCGCATGATCACCACGCCCGACTACCAGGCCCTGCTGCAGACCGCCATCGCCGAAGCCCGCCAGGGCCTGGCCGAGGGCGGCGTGCCGATCGGCGCGGCGCTGTACCACAACGACGGCCGCCTGCTCGGCTGCGGCCACAACCGCCGCGTGCAGGAAGGCGACCCGTCGGTGCATGGGGAAACCGACGCCTTCCGCAAGGCCGGCCGCCAGCGCCGTTACCAGGACACCATCATGGTCACCACCCTGGCCCCGTGCTGGTACTGCTCGGGCCTGGTGCGCCAGTTCAACATCGGCACCGTGGTGGTGGGCGAATCGCGCACCTTCCAGGGCGGCATCGACTGGCTGCGCGAAAACGGCGTCAACGTGATCGACCTGGACAACCAGGAATGCGTGGACCTGCTGGGCGATTTCATCAGCCGTCATCCCGACATCTGGAACGAGGACATCGGCGAATGAGCCACGCGCGCTCGTCTCTGCAACACATTTAATGAACGCTTCAGCGCCGGTGCGCCCTTGTGCCGGCGGCCTTTGCGGGCATCGGCGTGACCGCGCGCACAGTCAGCCAGGTCACGCGCACACATTGCGGTAACACCCCACGCGGCTGACACGCCTACGGTGGGGTCACCGGGGCACCCTTTCCCCGGCGGAGCCAGCCATGTGCGCGCACGCCGTACGCCCTACGACAGACCCGATCCTCGATCCGATCCGCGAACGCTTGCAGCAGCAATATGCGCTGCACCGGCGCGGCGCGCCGTTCTGGACTGCCTATCAGCACATGCAACTGGAGCTGGTCCGCCGCCACCCGCTCGACCACGAACGCCTGTGCAATGCGATGGCCACTCTGGCCGAAGACCTCGGTGCGGTCGAACATGCGCAGTTGATCGGCCATGCCAACGCAGGCTCCACATCCCGCTGACGCGGCATGCACCGCCATATACGCCACACTCGGATGAACCCCCACTCCCTTTCCACTCAACCGAACTGGATTGTCATGCACGCTGAAGTCCCCACCATTCCTCCGGTCATCAACGTTGACGCCGAGCTTGACCACTGGCGCCGCCAACATGCCGAAGGCGCACTGCCGCACAACTCGTTCGGCTCGTACGTGCCGTGGATCAAGTTCGCCTGTGATTCGCTGATCACCCAGCCGCGCGCCAGCGAGGCCGAACGTGACGAGATGTTCCAGACCCAATACGCCCTGCAGATCATGCCGCGGCTGAGCGAAGCCCAGGCCCGTGAGTTCGTCGACCGTTGCTGGCAGCACGTCTACCAGAGCAGCCCGGTGCGCAGCCTGCAGGCGCCACGACTGCAGCGCATGCGCGCCTGACCGCCGCTGCACAACCCCTGCACGGGCCACTGCCGATCATCCTCGTCACCTGAGTGGGACGACGACGATGAAAGCACGCAACCTGTTCAATACGATCGCCAAGAAGGCCGCGGCCGCCACCGGCTCGCCGTGGACCTTCCTGGCTGCAGTAGCGATCGTGGTGATCTGGGGCATCAGTGGCCCGGTGTTCGGTTTCAACGACACCTGGCAGCTGGTGATCAACACCGGCACCACCATCATCACCTTCCTGATGGTGTTCCTGATCCAGCACACGCAGAACGCGGATACTGCCGCGATGCAGATCAAGCTGGACGAGCTGATCCGGGCGACGGCCGAAGCCAACAACGAACTGTTGGATCTGGAAGAACTGGATGAAGCGCGCCTGGAAGAGATCCGCGCCGAGTACGAGCAGATGGCGCGCGAAGCCGGCGATGCGCTGGCGCGCGTTCGCGCCTGCCATGCGGCGCGACGCGACGATGAAGCGGTATAGCAGGCCTCCGAATGACAATGCCGGCCAACGGCAGGCACTACCCTCGATCTCCAGGTAGGTGCCAACCTTGGTTGGCACAGGGCCAGCCGCCTGCGCTGACGCATCCGTGCCAACCAAGGTTGGCACCTACCAGAAGCACTGCTTACCCGCGCTCGTGCCAGCCGCCGCCCAGCACCTTGTACAGGGTGATGCGGTTGGCCTGCTGCGCCAGCTGCGCCTGCAGCTGGGTCTGCTGCGCGTTGTAGGCGGTACGCCGCGCGTCAAGCAGGGTGACAAAGCTGTCCAGCCCCGCGTCGTAGCGTGCCTGCGACAGGCGATTGGCCTGTTCGGCCGCTTCCACCAGGCGCTGCTGTGAACTCACCTGCTCATCCAGGCTGACATTCAACGCCAGCGCATCGGCCGTTTCGCGGAATCCCACCTGGATCGACTTCTCGTACTGCGCCAGTGCGATATCACGATCCGCGTTGGCGATGGCCAGGTTGGCGCGCAGCTTGCCGCCCTGGAAGATCGGCAGGGTGATCTTCGGCAGGAAGCTCCACACACGGGTGCCGCTGTCGAACAGGTTGGACAGTTCGCTGGAGCCGCTGCCGATGCTGCCGGTCAGCGAGATGCTCGGGAAGAACGCTGCGCGTGCCGCACCGATGTTGGCATTGGCGGCCAGCAGCTGGTGTTCGGCGGCCATGATGTCCGGGCGCTGCAGCAGCACGTCGCTGGGCAGGCCGGCCGGCGGCGGGGCCAGCGCCAGCAGCTGCGGTTCGATGCTGTCCGGCAGCAGTGCCGGATCGAGCTGGCCACCGGCCAGCAGCGCCAGTGCGTTGCGGTCCTGGGCCAGCTGGCCGCGCAGGCGCGCGGCATCGGTGCGTGCGGTCTCGACCAGGGTACGGGTCTGGGTCAGCTCCAGCGCCGAACTGCCGCCGCGTTCGTGGCGGGCCTCGGCCAGGCGCAGCGAATCCTCGTAGGTCTTCAGCGTGGCATCGGCGATCTTCAGCCGCTGCGCATCAGCCCCATAGGTCAGCCACGCGGTGGCGGTCTCGGCCACCAGGCTCAGCTGCGCGTTGCGGCGGTTGGCAGCCACGGCGAAGTACTGCTGCAGCGCCGCCTCGCTGAGGTTGCGCACGCGACCGAACAGGTCCAGCTCGAACTCGGCCACACCCACGCCCGCGCTGAACTGCTCGGTGACACCGGCATCGGTACCACGGCGGTCCATCTGGCCGGTCACGGCCACGCCGGGCACGCGATCGGCGCGCTGCACGCGGTACTGGCCACGCGCGCGCTCGACATTGAGCACGGCCACGCGCAGGTCGCGGTTGTTCTGCAGCGACTGCTCGATCACCTGCTGCAGGCGCGCATCGGTGAAGAAATCGCGCCAGCCGACGGCGGCGACATCGGCCACCTCGCCCTGCGCGGCCTCGGCCGGCCACTGCGCAGGAATCGCCGGAGCGACGGCGGTGTTCTTCGGCGCCAGGGTGGAGCAGCCGGCCAGCGCGAGCGTGGCGGCAATGGAGAGGAACAGGGATGCACTTTTCATGGGGATCACTTCCATCGGTACTGCCGGATGGCAGGAGGCAGTGCCGGCCAGCGGCCGGCACTACCGTTTCGATAACGCCAGCCTGAGGCCGGCATGACCGTTTCAGGTCACGTCGTGGATCTGCGCTTGAACACGCGCTGCACCACCACGAAGAACAGCGGCACGAAGAACACGCCGAGCACGGTGCCGACGATCATGCCGCCGAGCACGCCGGTGCCGATCGCCTGCTTGGCGCCGGAGCCGGCACCGGTGGAGATCGCCAGCGGTACCACGCCCATGCCGAAGGCCAGCGAGGTCATCACGATCGGGCGCAGGCGGTCGCGCACGGCGTGCATGATCGACTCGATCAGGCTGGCGCCCTTTTCCAGGTTTTCCTTGGCGAACTCGACGATCAGGATCGCGTTCTTGCTGGTCAGGCCCACCGTGGTCAGCATCGCCACCTGGAAGTAGATGTCGCGCTCCAGGCCCTTGAAGGTGTTGGCCAGCACCGCGCCGAGGATACCCAGCGGGGCCGCCAGCAGCACCGCGGTCGGTACGCTCCAGCTTTCATACATCGCGGCCAGGCACAGGAACACGATCATCAGCGACAGCGTGTACAGCAGCGGCGTCTGCGAGCCGGCCTGGCGTTCCTGGTAGGACATCGCCGTCCATTCGATGCCGAAACCCGCCGGCAGCTGCTTGGCCAGCTGTTCGATCTCGGCCATGGCATCACCGGAGGCGACACCCGGGGCCGGTTCGCCCTGGATTTCCATTGCCGACACACCGTTGTAGCGTTCCAGGCGCGGCGAACCGTAATCCCAGTGCTTGGTAGCGAAGGCGCTGAACGGCACCATCTCACCCTTGTCGTTCTTCACGGACCAGAGATCGAAGTCCTCCGGCACCATGCGGAACGCCTGGTCGGCCTGCACGAACACGCGCTTGACGCGGCCACGATCGACGAAGTCATCGATGTACGAGCTGCCCCACGCGGCCGCCAGCGTGCCGTTGATCTGGTCGATCGACAGCCCCAGCGAGGTCGCCTTGGCCGCGTCGATGTCGATGCGGAACTGCGGCGTGTCTTCCTGGCCGTTCGGGCGTACGTTGGCCAGCTTCTTGCTGCCTGCGGCCAGGCCGAGCAGCTGGTTGCGCGCGGCCACCAGTGCCTCGTGGCCCTGGCCGCTGTTGTCCTTCAGGAAGAAGGTGTAGCCCGAGGCGGTCCCCAGCTCCGGAATGGCCGGCGGCGGGAAGGCGAAGATGAAGGCATCCTTGATCTGGCCCAGGGCCGCCATCGCACGGCCGGTGATCGGCATCACGCCATTGTCGGCGTCACGCTCGCTCCAGTCCTTCAGCTTGACGAACGCCATGCCCGCGTTCTGGCCCATGCCGGCGAAGCTGAAGCCCTGCACGGAGAACACCGAGTCCACCGCATCCTTCTCGTTCTGCAAGAAGTGGTTTTCCAGTGCCGCGATCGATTCCAGCGTGCGTTCCTGGGTGGCACCGACCGGCGCCTGCACCAGCGCCATCAGCACACCCTGGTCTTCGTTGGGCAGGAACGAGCTGGGCAGGCGCACGAACAGCACGCCCATCAGCACGAACAGCGCCGCCACGATGCCCATGAAGCGCCACGGACGGTGGATGATGCCGCGCACGCCGCGCTGGTAGCTTTCGCTGGTGCGGTCGAAGCCACGGTTGAAGCCATTGAAGAAGCGACCGGCCAGGCCACGGTGGGCGACGTGGTGCTCACCCTTCTTCAGCGGCTTGAGCATGGTCGCGCACAGTGCCGGGGTCAGCACGATCGCCACCAGCACCGACAACGCCATCGCAGAGACAATCGTGGCCGAGAACTGGCGATAGATCACGCCGGTGGAGCCGCTCATGAAGGCCATCGGCACGAACACCGCCGACAGCACCAGGCCGATACCCACCAGCGCACCGGTGATCTGGCCCATCGACTTGCGGGTTGCTTCGAGCGGCGACAGCCCTTCCTCGGACATGATGCGCTCGACGTTCTCCACCACCACGATGGCATCGTCCACCAGCAGGCCGATCGCCAGCACCATCGCGAACATGGTCAGCATGTTCACCGAGAAGCCCAGCATCGCCAGCACGCCGAAGGTACCCAGCAGCACCACCGGCACGGCGATGGTCGGGATCAGGGTGGCGCGGAAGTTCTGCAGGAACAGGTACATCACCACGAACACCAGCACGATCGCTTCGATCAGGGTCTGCACCACGCCCTTGATCGACACGCGCACGAACGGGGTGGTGTCGTACGGGATCTCGGCCTTCAGGCCGGCCGGGAAGAAGCCCTTCATGTCTTCCAGCGCGGCATCCACACCGGCCGCGGTATCCAGCGCGTTGGCGCCGGTGGCCAGGGTGACCGCCAGGCCACTGGCCGGCTGGCCGTTGTAGCGGGTGACGAAGTCGTACGACTCGGCACCCAGCTCGACGCGGGCGACATCACCCAGGCGCAGCTCGGCACCGTCCTGCGCACCGCGCACGATGATGTTTCGGAACTGTTCCGGGGTCTGCAGGCGCGACTGCGCGTTGATGGTGGCGTTGAGCTGCTGGCCCTTCACCGACGGCGCACCGCCGAGCTGGCCGATCGCCACCTGGGCGTTCTGCGCCTTGATCGCGGCGGTCACTTCCGGCACCGACAGGCCATAGGTATGCAGCTTGTTCGGGTCCAGCCAGATGCGCATGGCGTACTTGCCACCGAACACCTGGATGTTGCCCACGCCCGGCACGCGGCTCAGGCGGTCGACGACATTGGAACCGACGTAGTCGGCGATGTCGTTGGCGTCCATGCTGCCGTTCTCGGACACGAACGCGATGACGTTCAGGAAGCCCGAGCTGGACTTGGCCACGTTGATGCCCTGCCGCTGCACTTCCTGCGGCAGCAGCGGCATGGCCAGCTGCAGCTTGTTCTGCACCTGCACCTGGGCGATATCCGGGTTGGTGCCGCTCTCGAAGGTCAGGGTGATGGTGGCCTGGCCGTTGGACGAGCTGTTGGAGGAGAAGTAGATCAGGCCATCAAGGCCCTTCATGTTCTGCTCGATGATCTGCGTCACCGAGTCCTCGACCACCTTGGCCGATGCACCCGGGTAGGTGGCACTGATTTCCACCGCCGGCGGTGCGACGTTGGGGTACATCGAGACCGGCAGCTTGAACAGCGCCAGGCCGCCGGCGAGCATGATGATGATGGCGATCACCCACGCAAAGATGGGTCGATCGATGAAAAAGCGTGCCATGGGGTTCTCCGCTTACTTCGCGTCGCCGGCCGGGGCGGCAGGCTGGGCGGCTGCCGCCGGCTTGGCCGGTGCGTCGCCCTTCTCGGTGGCCTTGACCGGCATGCCGGGGCCGATCTTCTGCAGGCCTTCGACGATGACCTTGTCACCGGCCTTCAGGCCGTCCTCGACCAGCCACTTGTCGCCGACCGTGCGGCTGACCTTGACCGGGCGCACTTCGACCTTGTTGTCCTTGCCGACCACCATCGCGGTGGTGTCGCCCTTCGGATCGCGCGCGATGCCCTGCATCGGCACCAGCACCGCGTCGCTGCGCACGCCGCCGCCGATCACCGCACGCACGTACATGCCCGGCATCAGCAGGCCGTCCGGGTTGTCCACCTTCACGCGCAGGCCGAAGCTGCCGGTGGTCGGATCAACGCTGACTTCGGAGAACTCCAGCGTGCCCTTGTGCTCGAAGGTGCTGCCGTCTTCCATCAGGATGCTGACCGGCAGGGTCTGGTTGTCCTGCAGGCGGCCGGCGGCCAGTTCGCGGCGCAGCTGCAGCAGCTCGGCCGAGGACTGGGTCAGGTCGACATAGATCGGGTCCAGCTGCTGCACGGTGGCCAGTGCGTTGGCCTGGCCGGCGCTGACCAGCGCACCCTGGGTGACGCTGGACTTGCCGATGCGGCCGCTGATCGGCGCGGTGATGCGGGCGTAGCCCAGGGTGACGTTGGCCGCATCCAGCGAGGCCTTGGCGGCACCGACGTCGGCCTCGGCCTGCTTCTGCGCGGCGACGGCGTTCTCCAGGTCCTGCTGGCTGACCGCATCGACCTTGGCCAGCTCGGTGATGCGCTTGGCACTCAGGCGCGCGGCATTGGCGGTGGCTTCGGCGCGGGCCAGCTGGGCGCGGGCGTTGTTGGCCTGGGCCCGGTAGCTGGCATCGTCGAGCTGGTACAGCGGCTCGCCGGCCTTGACCATGCCGCCCTCGGTAAACAGGCGCTTGGCCACGATGCCATTGACCTGCGGGCGCACTTCGGCGACCAGGAAGGCATTGGTACGGCCCGGCAGTTCGCGGGTCAGGCCCACGGTCTCGGACTTCAGCGTGACCACGGTGACGTCACCCGGGCCCTGCTCGGGGGCCTGGGGTTGGCCGCCGCAGGCAGCCACGGTCGCGGCGATTGCCAGCGACAGTGCAAAGGGTCGGATTCGGCTCAGCAACATGACGGAAAGGCTCTTGGAGGAAGGAATCTCAGAGGGAGCTGATATCGATGGACGTTCCCCTTCCGGTGAAAGCCCGCAGATCGCGCCCACCCGGGTGGAGTGGGAGCCGGACCGGCCTGCCACGCACACGACGGGAATGATGGGTGCGAAATATACATACATGCTTGTTTGTTTGTAAACCGGTACAATTCAGCCACGTTTCACCCGCACTCGTACCCACACCCATGGCCCGCAAGACCAAAGAGGACACCCAGGCAACCCGGGAAGGCATCCTTGACGCCGCCGAAGCCTGCTTCCATGAACACGGCGTGGGGCCCGTACCACGCTGGAGATGATCGGTGCCCGCGCCGGCTACACCCGTGGCGCGGTCTACTGGCACTTCAAGAACAAGAGCGAGGTGCTGGCCGCCATCGTCGAGCGCGTGCACCTGCCCTTCATGCAGGAACTGGAGCGCACCTCCACCGACCAGCGCGACACCCCGGTGCACGACCTGCGCGCGGTGATGATCCACTCGTTCATCGAGCTGTCCGAGGACGAGCGCCTGCGCAAGACCATGGAGATCATGCTGCGCAGCGATGCGTCGGCGGACACCAGGGTGCTGACCGAAATGCAGCAGCCCGGATTCCGCGATGCGCTGGACCGGATGGAGCGTGCCCTGCGCCGCGCCCGCGATCTGGGCCAGCTGCGCGAGGGCGCCGACCCGAAAATCGCCGCGCGCATGCTGCACGCCACCGTGCTGGGCGTGCTGCACGGCGCGATGGTCGAACCGGACCTGATGGACCTCAAGCGCGACGGCATGCTCGCTCTGGACATGACCCTGGCCGCCTACGTGAAGGATGGCGTGTTCGTTCCCGGCACCGTCCCCGAGCCGCTGCCCGAGGCGTGAACGAGGCTGCTCCCATCACTGCGGCACCCCTGCAAGGGTAGATCGATGATCCTGGACAACGTGGTGTGGGGCTTCATCGGCTGCGGCAGCGTCACCGAGAAGAAGAGCGGTCCGGCGCTCGCCAGTACGCCCGGCTCGCGGGTGGCGGCGGTCATGCGCCGCAATGCCGCATTGGCCGAAGACTATGCACGCCGCCACGCGATTCCGCGCTGGTACGCGGACGCCGATGCACTCATCGCCGATCCGGAGGTGAACGCGGTCTACGTTGCAACACCGCCCTCCACGCACATGCACTACGCATTGCAGGCGATTGCTGCGGGCAAGCCGGTCTACATCGAAAAGCCGATGGCCATGGACCACGACGAGTGCCAGCGCATCATCGCGGCCAGCGCCCGCAGCGGCGTGCCCGTGTTCGTGGCCTACTACCGCCGTGCCCTGCCCCGCTTCGCACAGGTGAAGCAGCTGCTGGACGACGGCGCGATCGGCACAGTGCGCGGCGTGCGCGCCACCCTGCACCGGCCGCATTCAGTGGATGTCGCATCGCCTGACTTCTGGCGGACCAACCCCGCGATCGCCGGCGGCGGGCTGTTCGTCGACCTGGGCTCGCATACCCTGGACCTGCTCGACCATCTGCTGGGGCCGCTGAGCGATGTGCGTGGCCTGGCCAGCTCGTTGACCGGCGCCTACGCCGCCGAGGACAGCGTCTCGATGTGCTTCCGCACCGGGACGGGGACACACGGCATCGCGCAATGGAGCTTCTGCGCGTTCCGCCGCCAGGATCAGATCGAGATCACCGGCGACCGTGGGCAGCTGCGCTTTGCCACCTTCGAGGACGTTCCGGTGGAGCTGGAAACCGAAGCGGGCGTGCAGGCCTTCGACATCCCGAACCCGTCGTCGATCCAGCAGCCGTTGATCGCCTCCCTCGTGGACGAACTGCGCGGCAACGGGCACTCGCCCTCGAACGGCATCAGCGCCGCCCGCACCAGTGCAGTGATCGACCAGGTGCTGCGGGACTACCGCACCCGGCAATCGCACTGACCGCACAGGAAAAAGGCCACCTTGCGGCGGCCTTTTCTGTTGCAGTGAGCGGGGTCAGCGCCCTCGCCACGGCGAGGGATCCGACCCCGCCGGGCATTACAGGATGTAGCGGCTCAGGTCCGGGTCCTGCACCAGCTCACCCAGGTGCTTGTCAACGTAGGCGCTGTCGATGGCCAGGGTTTCGCCGTCGCGGTCCGGTGCCTCGTAGCTGAGCGTATCCAGCAGGCGCTCCAGCACCGTATGCAGGCGACGCGCGCCGATGTTTTCCTGGCGCTCGTTCACCTGGAAAGCGATCTCGGCCAGACGATCAATGGCATCGGCAGTGAAGCTGACCTTGACGCCTTCGGTGGCCAGCAGTGCTTCGTACTGCTTGGTCAGCGCGGCCTTCGGTTCGGTCAGGATGCGCACGAAATCGTTCTTGCTCAGCGCACCCAGCTCCACGCGGATCGGGAAGCGGCCCTGCAACTCCGGAATCAGGTCGCTGGGCTTGGCCAGGTGGAACGCGCCCGACGCGATGAACAGGATGTGGTCGGTCTTGATCGTGCCGTACTTGGTGGACACGTTGGAGCCTTCCACCAGCGGCAGCAGGTCGCGCTGCACGCCTTCGCGCGACACGTCACCACCACCCACGTTGTCGCCACGCTTGGCGACCTTGTCGATCTCGTCGATGAAGACGATGCCGTGCTGCTCGCAGGCCTCGATCGCGGCGGTGCGGATGTCGTCCTCGTTGACCAGCTTGCCCGCTTCTTCCTCGATCAGCAGCGGGCGCGCGGCCTTGATGGTCAGCGTGCGCTTGTGCGCCTTGGCGCCGCCGCCGAGGTTGGCGAACATCGACTTCAGCTGCTGGCCCATTTCCTCCATGCCCGGCGGGGTCATGATGTCCATGCTGACGTTGGCGGCCAGGTCGAGTTCGATCTCGCGCTCGTCCAGCTCACCGTTGCGCAGCATCTTGCGGAACTTGATGCGGGTCTCGTTGTCCTGCGCCGACGGCTCGTTGCGGGCGACTTCCGGATCGAAGCCGATGCCACCGCTGCGGCGCGGCAGCAGCGCATCCAGGATGCGGTCTTCGGCACGCTCTTCGGCCTGGGTGCGTACGCGCACCTTGGCCTGTTCGCGATAGAGCTTGACCGCGGTATCGGCCAGGTCGCGGATGATCTGCTCGACGTCCTTGCCGACGTAGCCGACTTCGGTGAAGCGGGTGGCTTCGACCTTCACGAACGGCGCGTTGGCCAGCGTGGCCAGGCGACGCGCGATCTCGGTCTTGCCGACGCCGGTCGGGCCGATCATCAGGATGTTCTTCGGCATCACTTCATTGCGCAGCTCGGGCACCAGCTGCATGCGGCGCCAGCGGTTGCGCAGGGCGATGGCCACGGCGCGCTTGGCGTCGTGCTGGCCGACGATGTGCCGGTCCAGTTCCTGCACGATCTCGCGCGGGGTCATGGTGGCGGAGGAAACTTCGATCTTCGACATGGATGTGCTCACGGATTCTTTGTCGGTAGTGCCGGCCGCTGGCCGGCAACCAGGCACGCGTGCGGGGGATCATGAGGTTGCCGGCCAGCGCCCGACGCTACCCTCACAGCTCCTCGACCACCACGTTGCGGTTGGTGTAGATGCAGATGTCGCCGGCGATGCCGATCGCTTCACTGGCGATGGTGCGCGCATCCAGTTCGGTGTGCGCCATCAAGGCGCGTGCGGCCGACAGTGCATACGAACCACCCGAGCCGATGGCGATGATGCCGTCCTCCGGTTCGATCACATCGCCGGTGCCGCTGATGATCAGCGAGGTTTCCTTGTCGGCCACCGCCAACAGGGCTTCCAGCTTGCCGAGGCGGCGCTCGGTGCGCCAATCCTTGGCCAGTTCGACCGCAGCACGCTGCAGCTGGCCATGCTTTTCCAGCTTGGCCTCGAACAGCTCGAACAGGGTGAAGGCATCGGCGGCGGCACCGGCGAAGCCGGCCAGCACCTGGCCATCACGGCCGAGGCGGCGCACCTTGCGCGCGTTGCCCTTCATCACGGTGTGGCCCAGCGTGACCTGGCCGTCGCCGGCAATGGCCACGTGCTCGCCGCGACGGACGCAGACGATGGTGGTGGCGTGGAAAACGTTGGGGTTCTGACTGGGGTCCATGATGCCTCCGGGGTGACAGAACCAGAGGTGGGGACTGCGCTGCGCCCTTCAAGCCACCCGCGACCGGCTGCCGCAGGGGCAACGTTCAGCTTTCTCCGCTGCCCTCGTTGCTGCGTCGACGCTTCGCGCGCGGATGCGCGGCGTCGTAGACCTTGGCCAGGTGCTGGAAATCGAGGTGGGTATAGATCTGCGTGGTGGCGATGTCGGCGTGGCCCAGCAGCTCCTGCACACCGCGCAGGTCGCCGGACGATTCCAGGATGTGGCTGGCGAAACTGTGCCGCAGCATGTGCGGGTGCACGTGCTTGAACAGGCCCTGGCGCTGCGCCAGCTGGCGGATGCGGATCTGCACCGCGCGCTGGCTGATCGGCCCGTTGCGGCCGGGGAACACCGGCGAGGCCGGGCCGCCGCCACTTTCCGCGCGCCACGCCTGCAGCGCTTCGCGCGCCGGCCGGCCGAACGGCACCCGGCGCTGGCGGTTGCCCTTGCCCAGCACGTTCACCAACCCGCTGTCGAAATCCAGATCGCGCCAGGTCAGCGCGCAGACTTCGCTCAGGCGCAGGCCAGAGGAATAGAACAGTTCCAGCAACGCGCGGTCACGGCGGCCGAGCTCACCCTCCGGCTCCAGCTCGACCAGCTGCACCGCCTCATCGGCGTCGAGGACCTGTGGCAAGCGGCGCGGTGCGCGCGGTGCCTTCAGCGTCGCTGCCGGGCTGACCTCGATGCGCCCGTGCTTGAGCAGCCAGGCATAGAAGCTTCGGCAGGCCGACAGGCGCCTCTGCAGGCTCTTGGCCGACAGGCCACGGCGGTGCTCATCGGCAACGAACTGGCGCACCGCCTCGGCATCCAGTGCCTCCACCGCCACGCCACGCGGCTCGGCCCAGGCCGACAGCGCGTCCAGGTCGCGGCGGTAGGCGTCGAGCGTATGCGCCGACATCCGCCGCTCCACCTGCAGGTGCTGCAGGAAGGCCTGTACCGCGCTCATCGTCGTCGCAACCTGCTCAGCCCGGGAAGCGCTTCAGGCCAGTGACCAGCGCGTCACCCATCATGCGCAGGAACAACGTCCCCATGCCCGGGTAGAAGCGGTTCGGGTCGTGGCTGCCGACCGCGATCAGGCCCACGCCCGGTAGCGGCAGCAGCGCGGTGGTCTGCACTTCCTCGCTGCGCACGCCGTACAGCACGGCATTCTTTTCCGGCTGCAGGCGGCCGCAGATCGGCTCGCCATCGTTCAGGCAATCGCGGAACGGGCCCAGCTGCGGATCATCCGCGGCAATCACCTGCAGCCAGTCGGCCTGTTCCAGCCCGGCCACTGGCGTGTGCACCACCAGCCGCACCAGGTCGCCGGCGAAGTCTTCCTGCAGCGAGGCGGCCATCGCGCGCAGGGTGTCAGCCGCGTTGTCCTGCTTCATCAGCGCCAGGGTCAGCTGGTGCGTGCGCACCGCCAGGCGCTCATTGACCTGGGCGGTCGCGCCCAGATCGGCCAACCGTCGTGCCAGCTCGCGGTTCTTCTCGCGCAGCACTTCCAGCTGGTAGCTGGCCAGCGACGCGGTCGGGCCGTCGTCACGCGGCACCACCAGGGTCAGGGCCAGGTCCGGGAACTGCTTGAGGAAGCCGGGATGACGCCGCAACCAGGCAGCGACTTCATGGGCCCCGAGCTTGTCGACGGTTTCGGTCATGCCATCCACTCCCCTTCAAAGACGAATGCGGTCGGGCCCGCCATCACCACCGGCTGGCCATCGCCCGGCCACTGGATGCGCAGGTCGCCACCGGGCAGGCTGATGCGGGCATCGCGCTGCAGGCGGCCGCGCTGCATCAGGGTCACCGCGGCGGCACAGGCACCACTGCCGCAGGCCAGGGTCTCGCCGACACCGCGCTCGAACACGCGCAGGCGGGCGTGGGCCGGGCTCATCACCTGGGCGAAGCCCACGTTCACCGAGCGCGGGAACGACGCATGCTGCTGCAGCAGCGCACCGACGCGCTCGACCGGTGCAGCATCGACCAGGCCCACTTCGATCACCGCATGCGGGTTGCCCATCGACACCGCGGCGAAGCGTACGCTCTCGCCCTGCAGCGGCAGCAGGTATTCCTCGCGCGCGTGCGCAAAGCCCATCAGCGGCACGTTGGCCGGCTCGAAGGCGGGCACGCCCATCGTCACCGCAAACTGCCCTTCGCCCAGCACCTTCACTTCATGGCTGGCCAGCGGGCTGTCGATGACGAATGCATCGCCCTGCGCACTGCCCTCGCGCACCAGCCAGGCGGCGATGCAGCGCGCGCCGTTGCCGCACTGCTCGGAATTGGAGCCGTCGGCATTCCAGATGCGGTACGAGGCCACCGAACCGTCCGCACGCGGTGCCTCGATGGTCAGGATCTGGTCGCAGCCAACGCCGGTGTGGCGGTCGGCCAGGCGCGCGGCCAGCTCGGGCGTGGGCGGTGCGGTGCCGTCACGCAGGTCGATCACTACGAAATCATTGCCCGCGCCATGCATCTTGCTGAAACGCAGGGCCTTGGAACCGGCCTTACTCATTCCCGCTGCCCGCCTTCTTCGCGGGCGTGGGCGCCGGCTGGGTGGCCGGTGCGGCCGGCTCCACGGTCGTGGCCGGGGTGCCGCTGCCCTGGGTCTGCGGCGCAGTCGCCTCGGTGGCGGGCTCGGCAGCGGGTTCGACAGTTTCTTCCACCGGCACCGGCTTCTGCGGCAGTACCAGCGGGCCCTTGTTGCCGCAGGCGGCGAGGAGCAGCAGCGAGGCCGCTGCCAGCGGAATCAGGATGGCGTTTCGATGGGGGATCTTCATGCCCCGAGTATAGCCATTGGCGGCTGAGCGGTTGGTGCAGGGAATCGGGTTGCCGGCCAGCGGCCGGCACTACCGCCGGCGCTCAATCCGCGGGCGGTGGTGGCAGCGGCCGCGTCCACAGCCAGATTGCGACCACGGTCATGCTGCCGATCGAGAACCACTTCACCCAGGCGATCGGCACGCACCACAGCATGATGCCGGCGCATACCGCCATGGTGATCGTGGCCATCCACTTGCCGTAGCGGCTGACCGCCCCGTGTGCCTGCCAGTTGGCGATGGCCGGGCCGAAACGCGGATGCTGCAGCAGCCAGGTATGCAGGCGCTCCGAACCGCGCGAGGCGGCCCAGGCCGAGATCAGGATGAATACGGTGGTCGGCAGCCCCGGAACGAAGATGCCGACGATGCCGGTGCCCAGGCTGACGTACGCCAGCAGCCACCATGCCCAGCGGAAACGCACCACGCGCGGCGGCGTGGCGCTATCGCGGGGTGCAGATGGCTCGGGCAGGCTCATGGCCGCAAGGATACCGGTTCGGGGTGCCAGGCAGCGCCCGGCGCCCCTTCGCCGTTACGGCTGGGCGATGCCCAGCTGCTGCAGCACGAACGCGTACGACTCGGACAGTTCACGGTAGCGCTGGAAGCGCCCCGACTTGCCGCCGTGGCCAGCTTCCATGTTGGTGCGGAACAGGATCGGGTAGTGGCCGGTGTTGTCGTCACGCAGCTTGGCCACCCATTTGGCGGGCTCCCAGTACTGCACCTGCGAATCCCACAGGCCGGTACCCACGTACAGCGCCGGGTACGCCTGCTGCTTCACGTTGTCATAGGGCGAGTAGGACAGCATGTAGTCGTAATACGGCTTCTGCTCCGGGTTGCCCCACTCGTCGTATTCGTTGGTGGTCAACGGAATGGTCGGGTCGAGCATGGTGGTGACCACGTCGACGAACGGCACCTGCGCCACCATCACCCGGTAATCCTGCGGCGCCTGGTTGGCCACCGCGCCCATCAGCAGGCCGCCGGCGCTGCCACCGGACGCGGCCACGCGATCCTTCGCCGCCCAGCCCTGTGCTACCAGGCCACGGGTGACGTCGATGAAGTCGTTGAAGGTGTTCTGCTTGTGCAGCAGCTTGCCGTTCTCGTACCAGTCGCGCCCCATCTCCTGGCCGCCACGGATGTGGGCGATGGCATACACCACGCCACGATCAAGCAGGCTGACCGCGGTCTGGTTGAAGTACGGATCCATCGACATGCCGTAGCTGCCGTAGGCGTACTGGAACAGCGCGCCCTTGCCGTCCTTCTGGTAGCCCTTGCGGTAGACCAGCGACACCGGCACCTTCACGCCATCGCGCGCGGTGATCCAGACGCGGTTGGTCTCGTACTTCGAGGCGTCATAGCCGACCACCGGCTGCACCTTCAGCTGGCGACGCTCGCCGGTGGCGGTGTTCAGCTCGAACACGGTGGTCGGGGTGGTCATCGAGGTGTAGACGTAGCGCAGCCACGGCGTATCGGCCTCGGTGTTATCGCCCAGGCCCATCGAATAGGCCGGCTCGTCGGCCTTCACGTAGTCGCTGCGCCCGTCCTTGAACAGCAGGCGGATGCGCTCCAGGCCCTCGGACCGTTCGGCGATGGCGGTGTACGTGTCGAACAGTTCGAAGCCTTCGATGAACACCGCATCGTCATGCGCGATCCAGTCTTTCCATTGCGCGCGCGAGGTGGCATCGGTCGGTGCGGTGACCAGCTTGAAATTCTTCGCACCATCGTTGGTGCGGATCACCCAGCGGCCGTCATGGTGGTCGGCATCGTATTCGACGTCACGCTGGCGCGGCGCCAGCACGGTGAAGGTGGTCGGGTCGCTGGCCGGCGCATAGCGCTCTTCCGAGGACACGGTGCTGTGCACGCCGATGGTGATGAAGCGATCGTCGCGGGTGCGGCCGATGCCCATGTAGAAGCTGTCGTCCTTCTCTTCGTAGACGACGGTGTCGGCGCTGGCCGGGGTGCCCAGCACGTGCTTCTTCACGCGCACGGTCAGCAGCGTTTCCGGATCGTTCTCGACATACAGCACGGTGCGGTTGTCGTCGGCCCAGACCAGATCGCCGGAGCTGCCGGTGATCACATCGGGCAGCACCGTGCCGGTGGCCAGGTCCTTGAAGCGGATCGTGTACTGGCGGCGGCCGACGTCATCGTCGGCCCAGGCCAGCAGCTGGTTGTCCTGGCTGACTTCCATCGAACCGACGCTGAAGTAGCCCTTGCCGGCGGCCATCGCGTTGACGTCCAGCAGGACTTCCTCGGCCGCCTCCATGCTGCCCTTGCGGCGCGCGTGGATGGGGTAATCCTGGCCGGTCTCGAAGCGGCTGTAGTACCAGTAGCCGCGCTCGCGCGCCGGCACGCTGGAATCGTCCTGCTTGATGCGGCCGACGATCTCCTTGTACAGGGTGTCTTCCAGTGGCTTCAGCGGTGCCAGCAGCTGGTCGGCGTAGGCATTCTCTGCCTGCAGGTAGGCCAGCATGTCCTTGTTCTCGCGCTTGTCGTCGCGCAGCCAGTAATAGTCATCGTTGCGGGTCGCGCCGAACGGCGCCTTGACCACGTGCGGATGCTTGGCGGCATCCGGCGGAACGGGCGGCGTGGCGGCGGTAGCAGTCGTGGTCATCAGGCTGGCGAGCAACAGGCAGAGGGTGGACTTCATGAGATAAGGCTCCTGGCGCATCAATGCAATGGTCTTCGACGGGGTCAGATCCCTTTTCCCGAAAAGGGATCTGACCCCAATCGCGGCAATGCGGCAACCCTGCGGAACGTCATGGGTTGCGCCGGCCGGCGTACCATGGGCACATGAGCACCCCGCCCCACACGCCGGGCTACAGCCGGCGCAGCCATGAAATCGCTCCGTTCCACGTGATGTCCCTGCTGGCCCGCGCGCAGGCGCTGGAACAGGCAGGCCACGATGTGATCCACCTGGAAATCGGCGAACCGGACTTCACTACCGCCGAGCCCGTCGTGCGTGCCGGCCAGGCCGCACTGGCCGCCGGCCACACCCGCTACACCGCCGCGCGCGGCCTGCCGGCGCTGCGCCAGGCGATCAGCGGTTTCTACCGCAGCCACTATGGGCTGGATGTCGATCCCGAACGCATCCTGGTCACCCCGGGTGGGTCCGGTGCGCTGCTGCTGGCCAGCAGCCTGCTGGTCGATCCCGGCCGCCACTGGCTGCTGGCCGACCCCGGCTACCCCTGCAACCGCCACTTCCTGCGCCTCGTCGAGGGCGGCGCGCAGCTGGTGCCAGTCGGCCCGGACACCGCCTACCAGCTGACCCCTTCGCTGGTGGAACAGCACTGGAATGACGACAGCGTCGGCGCGCTGGTCGCCTCACCGGCCAATCCGACCGGCACCGTGCTGTCCGCCGACGAACTGGCGGCACTGTCGCAGGCCCTGCACGCGCGGGGCGGCCATCTGGTGGTGGACGAGATCTACCACGGTCTGACCTACGGCCTGGATGCGCCCAGCGTGCTGCAGGTGGACGACAGCGCGTTCGTGCTGAACAGTTTTTCCAAGTACTTCGGCATGACCGGCTGGCGGCTGGGCTGGCTGGTGGCACCGCCTGCAGCGGTACCGGACCTGGAAAAGCTGGCGCAGAACCTGTACATCAGCGCCTCCAGCATCGCCCAGCACGCCGCGCTCGCCTGCTTCAGCGAGGAATCAATGGCGATCTTCGAACAGCGCCGTGAAGCGTTCCGCCAACGCCGCGACTTCCTGCTGCCCGCGTTGCGTGAGCTCGGCTTCCGCATTGAAGTCGAGCCGCAGGGCGCGTTCTACCTGTACGCCGATGTCAGCGCGTTCACCGACGACGCGCAGGCGTTCTGCGCGCACTTCCTGGAAACCGAGCACGTGGCGTTCACCCCGGGCCTGGATTTCGGCTTCCATCGCGCCAACCAGCATGTGCGGCTGGCGTATACCCAGCAAATACCGCGGTTGCAGGAGGCGGTGGCGCGGATCGCGCGCGGGTTGAAGCGTTGGCAGGGATCACGTTGAGGGTAGTGCCGGCCGCTGGCCGGCAAGCCGGGAATGCCTGAATGATGCGGTTGCCGGCCAGCGGCCGGCACTACCGGTAAAGAAAAACGCCGCCCTGGGGCGGCGTTTTCCGTTCTGCTTACTTGCCGCCCAACCGCTCCCACAGGAAGCTGTAGGCCAGCGCGGACATATGCGCGGCCTGTGCATTGTTGGCTGCGCCGCCGTGGCCCCCTTCGATGTTCTCGTAGTAGGTCACGTCCTTGCCGGCGTCGATCATCTTCGCCGCCATCTTGCGGGCGTGGCCCGGGTGCACGCGGTCATCGCGGGTGGAGGTCGTGAACAGCACCGGCGGGTAGTTCTTCTTCGCGTTGAACAGGTGGTACGGCGAGAAGGTCTTGATGAATTCCCAGTCGCTGGTATCCGGGTTGCCGTACTCGGCCATCCACGAGGCGCCCGCCAACAGGTGGCTGTAGCGCTTCATGTCCAGCAGCGGCACCTGCACCACCACCGCACCGAACAGCTCCGGGTACTGGGTCAGCATGTTGCCGGTCAGCAGGCCACCGTTGCTGCCGCCCTGCACGCCCAGGTGCTTGGCGCTGGTGATCTTGCGCTTGACCAGGTCCCGCGCCACCGCGGCCATGTCTTCATAGGCCTTGTGACGGTTCTGCTTCAGCGCCGCCTGGTGCCAGCGCGGGCCGTACTCGCCGCCGCCGCGGATGTTGGCGACCACGTACACGCCGCCCTTCTCCAGCCAGGCGCGACCCATGCCACCGGAATAGCTCGGGGTCAGCGAGATCTCGAAACCACCGTAGCCATACAGCAGGGTCGGGTTGGAGCCATCGAGCTTCATCGCCCTGTCGTGCACCACGAAATACGGCACGCGGGTGCCGTCCTTGCTGGTGGCGAAGTGCTGCTCGATCACCTTGCCCTTGGCATCGAAGAAGGCCGGCATGGTCTTCAGCGTTTCCGGTGCCTGGCCGATCTCGGCCAGGGCCAGCGTGGTCGGCGTCAGGTAATCGGTGGCGGTCAGCCACACCGCGTCGCTGTCATTGCTGTCCACCGCAGCCACGCCCAGCGTGCCAAAGGCCGGGGCGCCGACGAAGCGGCTGGTCTGCCAGCCGTCGGCGCCCGGGGTCAGCACCGACAGGCGGTTCTTGACGTCGTCCAGCACATTCAGCACCAGGTGGCTCTTGGTCCAGCTGGCACTGGCCAGCGAGGTGGTCGCGGTCGGGGTGAACAGCACGTCGAAGTCGCGCTTGCCGGCCAGGAAGTCGTCCAGCTTCGTCGCCAGCAGCGAACCGGACGCGTAGGTCTTGCCGCCCACGGTCCACGGATCGCGCAGTTCCAGGGTCAGCCACTGCTTGTGCAAACCCTTCTCGGCCGAGTTCGGCGCATCGATCTTGGTCAGCGTGCCGTCATCGCCACGCAGGTAGAGCTCGTTGTTGTAGAACGCCAGGGTGCGGCTGACCAGGTTGCGTTCGAAGCCCGGGGTGTCATCGTGCATCGCCGCGATGTACATGTCCTCCGGCTTGCCTTCGTACACCACGGTGGCCGAGGCCATCGGCGTGCCGCGCTTCCACAGCTTGGCCACGCGCGGGTAGCCGGAGGTGGTCATCGAGCCGGCACCGAAGTCGGTGTAGACGAACACGGTGTCGCGATCGACCCAGTTGAGACCGCCCTTCGACTCCGGACGGAAGAAGCCGTCCTTGATCCAGGTCTTGTTGGCCAGGTCGAACTCACGGGTGACGTCGGCGTCGGCGCCGCCGCGCGACAGCGCGATCAGGCAGCGGCTGTAATCCGGGCGCAGGCAATCGGCGCCGTGCCAGACCCAGTTCTCGCCCTCGGCCTTGTTCAGTGCATCCAGGTCGAGCACGGTCTCCCACTGCGGCGAGGCCTTGCGGTACTCGGCCAGGGTGGTGCGGCGCCACAGGCCGCGCTCGTGCTGCTGGTCCTTCCAGAAGTTGTAGTAGTAATCGCCGATCTTCTGCACGCCGGGAATCTTGGCGTCGGAGTCGAGCACCTCGCGGATGCTGGTCTCCATCTGCTTGAAGGCCGGGGTCTGCGCCAGGCGCGCCTCGGACTTGGCATTCTGTTCCTTGACCCAGGACAGCGGCTTGTCGCCGGTGACATCCTCCAGCCAGGCGTAGCGATCGGCGTCTTCAGCAGCCACGGCGGTCCCCACCGAGGCAGCGGTCATCATGCCAGCCAGCAGGCAGGCGGAAGCGAGTCGAGACATTGCAGCTCCAGGCAGTCATAAGCTGTGGAACGCTAGCATGGATCGCTGCAGCCGCCCCCGTGTCGAAGGTCAGGCCGTGGCCGCCGGACCGCGCCGCCCGCGTGCGGCGGGAGCCGGTCGACGGCGCGCCTGTCCACCGGTACGCCGCGCCCGCCATCGCCATGACGGGTGCGGCAGCGGAAAGCGCAGCAGCGCCCACCAGGCCGCGAGCGGCATGCCCACCAGCCACATCGGCAGCCAGCCCAGCCATGCGCTGCTGCCACGCGCCGCCGGCCAGACCAGTACCAGCGCCAGCCCAGCCAGGGTCAGCTGCCGCACGCCGCGCAGCAGGCGCGGGTCGGCGCGTTCGGTGACGCGTTCAGTTGCAGGGCGACGGACGGAACGAGCGTTCATGGGGGCTTCTCCGGTAGACAATGCAACACAGCTTGGGCAAGCCCCTTCTCACAGGATGCGACACCATTGACGGATCGCGTGCACACAGTCGACCATGCGCGTGCAAGCCCACTGGAGCCCGCTCCCGCATGACTTCGATCCGCCCGTTCTGCGCCGTGCTGCTGGCTCTGTCCCTGGCAGGTCCTGCCATGGCCGCCAGTGAGCCGCCGTCGCCCCGCGCCAGCGCCCCCGACGCGGCCGACCCGGGGGCGCCGATCGACCTGAAGCGCTTCATGGGCACCTGGTATGTGATCGGCCGCGTGCCGAACTTCATCGAACGCGGGCATGTCGCCAGCGTCAACGAGTACGAGCTGCGCGACGAGCACAAGGTCGCCATCACCTACCGCTACCGTGATGGCTTCGGCGAACCACTGCAGGAAATTCGCGCACGTGCCAGCGTCGATCCGGACAGCGGCAACCATGGCTGGCGAACCTGGTTCTATCGCGTGGTGCCGACCCATTCGCGGGTACTGGAAGTGGCCCCGGACTATTCATGGGCACTGATCGGTTATCCGGGCCGCGAAATGGCCTGGATCTTCGCGCGCACGCCGGACATGGACAAAGCCCTGTACAAGGAGCTGGCCGAGCGCCTGCGCGACGAGTACGGCGTGAACACCGACAAGCTCAAGCGCGTGCCTCAGCATCCGGAACAGGTCGGCAAGCTGGGCTACGAAGTACCGAACGCGCGTTGACCGCACGTGGAATTGCCGGCCAGCGGCCGGCACTACCGTTTTTTTCCCGGCAATCGGGTAGAGCCGGCCGCTGGCCGGCTGCCGCCCGGCATTCTGTTACTTGCGGCTGTAATGCGCGACCAGGCGGTCGCCGAGCATCTGCAGCAGCTGCACCAGGACCAGCAACAGGACCACGGTGACCAGCGCCACGTCGGTGTGCGAACGCTGGTAACCATCGCGGAACGCCAGGTCGCCGAGGCCACCGGAACCAATCGCACCGCCCATCGCGGTGAAGCCGATCAGGGCCACGGTGGTGACCGTCGCCCCGGCGATCAGCCCCGGTCGTGCTTCCGGCAGCAGCACCCGGGTGACCAGCTGCCAGGTGGTGGCACCCATCGCCTGGGTCGCCTCGATCACGCCACGATCCACTTCGCGCAGCGCGGTCTCGACAAGGCGCGCGTAGAACGGCGCCGCGCCGATCACCAGCGGCACGATCGCGCCGCGCACGCCCAGCGAGGTACCCATCAGGAACAGCGTGACCGGGATCAGCACGATCATCAGGATGATGAAAGGCACCGAGCGCAGCAGGTTCACCACCAGAGCCAGCACGCCATAGGCAAACGGCCGGCGCTTCATCTGCGGCGCCCCGAACAGGTACAGCAGCACGCCCAGCGGCAGGCCGATGGCCAGGGTCAGCGGCAGCGAACCGAGCAGCATCAGCAGGGTGTCGATGGTGGCCTGGCCGATGTCGGCCCACTTGCCCGCATCCAGGTGACGGAAGAAACCGCCGGCAGTGGCGATGATCATCGACGCAGCTCCTCGACATGCACGCCGGCAGCCACGAAGGCAGCCTGCGCGGCGGACTGGTCACCGCCCACCAGGGCGACCACCAGCTGACCATAGGGGGTGTCCTTGATCCGGTCGATACGGCCGGACAGGATGTTGTAGTCGACCCCGGTCTGGCGCGCGACGCTGCCGAGCAGGGGTTCGTAGGTGTCGCCGCCGAGGAAGGTCAGGCGCACGATGCGCCCGCCCACCACGTCGAAATCGCGGTGCAACGCCCCTTCGTCCACGTGCTCCGATTCGCTGACGAACCGCCGCGTGGTCGGGTGCTGCGGATGCAGGAACACCCGGGTAACCGGGCCGGTCTCGACCATCTGGCCAGCATCGAGCACGGCCACGCGGTCGCAGACACGGCGGATCACGTCCATCTCGTGGGTGATCAGCACGATGGTCAGGCCCAGCTCGCGGTTGATCTTCGACAACAGCGACAGCACAGAGGCGGTGGTCTGCGGATCCAGCGCGCTGGTGGCCTCGTCGCACAGCAGGATCTGCGGGCGGGTCGCCAGCGCACGGGCGATGCCGACACGCTGCTTCTGGCCGCCGGACAGCTGCGCCGGATACTTCTGCGCATGCGCTTCCAGGCCCACGGTCTGCAGCAGCTCGGCCACGCGCGCGTCGATCTCCGCTTGCGGCGTGCCGGCCAGCTCCAGCGGGAAGGCGACATTGCCAGCCACCGTGCGCGACGACAGCAGGTTGAAGTGCTGGAAGATCATGCCGATGCGCCGGCGCAGCGTGCGCAGGCCGTCCGCGTCCAGTGCGGTGACATCCTCGCCACCGATCAGCAGCCGGCCACCGCTGGGTTCTTCCAGGCGGTTGATCATGCGGATCAGGGTCGACTTGCCCGCGCCGGAATGGCCGATGATGCCGAATACCTCACCGGCCTCGATGGTCAGGTCCAGCGGTTGCAGCGCGCTGACTTCGCGGCCGGCAACGGCATAGGATTTGTGCAGGCGCTGGAACTCGATCACGGGCGTGGCTCACCGGCTGGGTGACGGAAGGGGGCGTGCAGCCTACCAGCGCAGGCGGTCGCGCGCCCGCGCCATGGGCCAGAATGTTATTCCTTTTGGTTCTAAGCCGCCCGCGCCGACGTGTTGGCTGGGGTCAGAGCCCCTGCGGGGATCCGACCCCGGGGTCGGATCCCCGCAGGGGCTCTGACCCCATTCCCAGGCCCAACCGGCTCAGGGATGGTCCAGCGGCTTCGGTGGCTGCACCCGGTTCAGGCGCTCACGATGCAGCAGGTACAGTCCCGAAGCCACGATGATCGCGGCGCCCACCCAGGTATAGCCATCAGGCAGCTGGCCCCAGAAGGCCAGGTCCCAACCGATCACCCAGACCAGGCCACTGTACTCCAAGGGCGCGATCATCGAGGCCTCTCCCAGCTGGAACGCCTTGGTCAGGGCGATCTGGCCCAGCGCCCCGGCCAGGCCCATGCCGGCGATCAGCGGCGCATGCGCCAGCTGCAGCGGCACCCAGCCGGGAAGGGACAGCAGGCCGGCACCGATGGCCATGATCACCAGGAACCAGACCACCATCGACTGCGAGGTATCGGTGCGGGTCAGCAGGCTGACCGTGATCGCCGCCACGGCATAGGCGGTGGCCGCAGCCAGCACCATCAGGCCGGGCACCGAGATGAAACCGTCCACGCCCGGCCGCAGCACCACCAGCACGCCGACCAGGCCGATGCCGATGGCGACCCAGCGCCGTGGCCCGACCCGCTCGCCCAGCAGCGGTACCGACAAGGCGGCGATCAGCAGCGGGGCGACGAAATAGATGGTGTAGGCGGTGGACAGCGGCAGGTCGCGCAGGGCGAACACGAAGCAGCCAATCATCGCCATGCCCAGCGCGCCACGCAGCAGGTGCAGGCCCCAGCGACGCGGCACCAGCGAGCGCGGGCCGGCGCTGGCCAACACCCAGACCAGCACGAACGGCAACGAGGCCGCGCCGCGCAGGAAGGTCACTTCCAGGGTCGGATAGCTGGCCGACAGCTGCTTCATGCCAGCGTCCATCAGCGAGAAACAGGCGACCGCAGCGACCATCCAGGCCACCGCACGCGAAGGGGAGCGTTGCACGTTCATGGCCCATTATCGCCCGGTCGTCGCTTTCTGTAGAGCCGAGCCCACGCTCGGCTGCCCTTCACAAAGCCGCCGAGCGTGGGCTCGGCGCTACAAAGGGCGGGCATGCGGGCCCTCGCGATAGAATGATCGCCACTGAAACCTGCGGAGCACCGCCCATGCCTTCCTTCGACGTCGTGTCCGAAGTCGACACCCACGAGCTGACCAACGCCATCGACCAGGCCAACCGCGAACTGGCCACCCGCTTCGACTTCAAGGGCGTGGACGCAAAGTTCGAGCGCGACGGCGATGTCATCAACCAGACCGCGCCGACCGAATTCCAGCTCAAGCAGATGAACGACATTCTGCGTGCTCGCCTGGCCGCACGCGGCATCGACGTGCTCAGCCTGGAGTTCGGCGACATCGAGACCAACCTGGCCCAGGCCCGGCAGAAGATCACCGTCAAGCAGGGCATCGAGCAGAAGATCGCCAAGAAGATCGCGGCGGCGCTGAAGGATGCCAAGCTGAAGGTGGAAAGCCAGATCAACGGCGACAAGCTGCGCGTGCAGGGCAAGAAGCGCGACGACCTGCAGGACGCCATCGCCGTGCTCAAGGCCGGCAAGTTCGAGCTGCCGCTGCAGTTCAACAACTTCCGCGACTGAGGCATCCGCCGGGCCTGCCCCGGCGCTGCCAGCGGCAGGCACGACGGCGCGTTGCCAGCGACGCGCCTACAATGGCGGCCCCGCCAGCCGACGTGCCCGCCATGACCGATTCCCCCCTGCCCACCGATGACCCGATCGCTGCCACCCGCCTGTGGCTGGAGCGCATCGTCATCGGCCTGAATCTGTGCCCGTTCGCCAAGGCGGTGTATGTGAAGGACCAGGTCCGCATCGTGCTCAGTGATGCGACCACGCCGGAAGCGCTGGTTGAGCAGCTGGCCGAGGAACTGGTGCTGTTGCGCGATACGCCGGCCGAGCAGATCGATACCACGCTGATCGTGCATCCGCAGGTGCTGACGGACTTCCTCGACTACAACGATTTCCTCGACAACGCCGACGCCGCGATCGAGGCACTGGACCTGCAGGGCATCCTGCAGGTGGCCAGCTTCCACCCGGACTACCAGTTCGACGGCGTGGCAGCGGACGACGCCAGCAACTACACCAATCGCGCGCCCTTCCCCACCCTGCACCTGCTGCGCGAAGACAGCGTGGCGCGCGCAGTGGATGTCTATCCGGACCCGGACGTGATCGTCGAGCGCAACATCCAGACCCTGGACCGCATCGGTGTGGACGGCTGGCATCGCCGCCTGCGTGGCGAAGACCTGACGTGAGCACGGTGCCGCCGATTGCCGCATGGCCGGCCGCGCCGCTGTCGGGCAAGGTGGTGCTGGTCACCGGCGGCGCCAACGGCATCGGCCGTGGCATCGCCCAGGCCGTGCTCGGTGCCGGTGGACGCGTGCTGATCGGCGACCTGGACGTGGAGGCCGGCGAGGCGTGCCTGGCGGAATGGCAGCGTAGTGGCGAGGCCGCATTCCAGCGCCTGGACATCACCGACGAAGCCAGCGTGCGCGACTTCATCGCCGTGGCCCTGCGGCGTTTCAGCCGTATCGACGGGCTGGTCAACAACGCGGGCATCGCCGGACCGCATGGCACGCAGCTGCAGGACATGGACTGGGATGAGTGGCAGCGCCGCCTGTCCTCGCTGCACGGTGCCTTCCTGTGCAGCAAGCACGCACTACCGGCGCTGACTGCCAGCGCCGCCGGCGCAATCATCAACATCGCCTCGACCCGCGCCTGGCAATCCGAAGCGCACAGCGAGGCCTATGCTGCGGCCAAAGGCGGGCTGGTGGCGTTCACCCATGCGCTGGCGATCAGTGCCGGCCCAACGGTGCGGGTCAACAGCATCAGTCCGGGCTGGATCGGCACCACGGCCTGGCAGGCCCCCTCGCGGCGACACGCACCTGAGTACTCCGCCATCGACCAGGCACAGCACCCGGTCGGCCGGGTCGGCCGCCCCGAGGACATCGGCGCGCTGGCGGTGTACCTGCTGTCGTCGCTGTCCGGCTTCAGCACCGGCCAGGACTTCATCGTCGACGGCGGCATGACCCGGAAGATGATCTACGCCGAATAGAAAAAGGGGACGGAGGGGATTAAGTCGTTTGTGCACAAACGACTTAATCCCCTCCGTCCCCTTTTTTTCGCTTACGCCATGCCCGAGTGCCGCAGCAGCGCGTCGATCTGCGGCGCGCGGCCGCGGAAGGCCTTGAAGTTCTCCGCCGCCGGGCGGCTGCCACCACGCGACAGGATCTCATCGCGGAAGCGTGCACCGGTTTCAGCCAGTGCCTGCGGCGCTTCCTCGAACGCGGCGTAGGCATCGGCGCTGAGCACTTCGGCCCACTTGTAGCTGTAGTAACCCGCGGCGTAACCACCGGCGAAGATATGGCTGAACTGGTGCGGGAAGCGGTTCCAGACCGGCGGGTGGTTCACCGCCACTTCCGCGCGCACGCGGTCCAGCAGCGCCAGCACGCTGTCCTGCGCCGGTTCGAACTGGCTGTGCAGCAGCATGTCGAACAGGCCGAACTCCAGCTGGCGCACCGTGGCCATGCCGCTATGGAAATTGCGCGCCGCCAGCATGCGCTCGTACAGCGCGCGCGGCAGCGGCTCGCCACTGTCCACGTGCGCGGTCATGCCCTGCAGATGGTCCCATTCCCAGCAGAAGTTCTCCATGAACTGGCTGGGCAGCTCCACCGCGTCCCATTCCACGCCGTTGATGCCGGCCACGCCCAGTTCGCCGATGCGGGTCAGCAGCTGGTGCAGGCCGTGGCCCATCTCATGGAACAGCGTGGTCACTTCATTGTGGCTGAAGGTCGCCGGCCTGCCGTTGGCGCCCCGGCCAAAGTTGCACACCAGGTAGACCAGTGGCGTCTGCACGCTGCCGTCGCCACGCACGCGACGGTTGCGGCAATCGTCCATCCACGCACCGCCGCGCTTGCCCTCGCGCGCGTACAGGTCCAGGTAGAACTGGCCGACCAGCGCGCCCTGCGCATCGACCAGGCGGAAGAAGCGCACGTCTTCGTGCCACACCGGTGCGCTGTCTTCCTGCACATGCAGGCCATACAGCTGCTCGATCACCGAGAACAGGCCGCCCAGTACCTTCGGTTCGGTGAAATACTGCTTCACCTCCTGCTCGGAATAGCTGTAACGCGCCTGCTTCAGGCGGTCGGCGGCGAACGCCAGGTCCCAGGCCTGCAGGTCATCGATGCCCAGCTGCTCGCGTGCGAACTGCTCCAGCTCGGCGCGGTCCTTGGCCGCGAACGGCTTGGCTCGCGCGGCAAGGTCACGCAGGAAACCCAGCACTTCGGCCGGGTCCTGCGCCATCTTGGTCGCCACCGAGTAATGGCCGTACGAATCGAAGCCGAGCAACGCGGCCAGTTCGGCGCGCAGGGCAAGGATACGGTCGATGTTGCCACTGTTGTCCAGCGCGTCATCGCCGAACTCCGATGCACGCTGCGCGCTGGCACGGTACAGGATCTCGCGCAGGTCGCGGTCTTCAGCCCAGGTCTGCACCGGCAGGTAGCACGGCATCTGCAGGGTCAGTTTCCAGCCGGTCCTGCCGTCCTTCTCTGCCGCAGCGCGCGCGGCAGCCTTCACGTCTTCCGGCAGGCCCAGCAGTCGCGCTTCGTCCTCGATGTACAGCGACCATGCATCGGTGGCGTCGAGCACGTTCTGCGAGAACTTCGCCGACAGCGCCGACAGTTCCTCCTTGATCGCCGCAAAGCGCTGCTGCGCCTCAGGTGCCAGCTCGGCACCGCCCAGGCGGAAGTCACGCAGCGTGTTGTCCAGCACCTTGCGCTGGGCTTCATTGAAATGCGCCGCCTCCGGGCTGGCGGCCAGTGCCTGGTACTGGCGATACAGCGCCAGGTTCTGGCCCAGCGCGCTGGCGAAACGGGTCACCCGCGGCAGGTTGCCGTTGTAGGCCTCACGCAGTTCCGGGGTGTTGACCACCCCCTGCAGGTGGCCGACCAGGCCCCAGGCACGCCACAGGCGCTCGGTGGCGTCATCCAGCGGGGTGACGAAGGTGTCCCAACGCACCGGCTGCACCCGCTCGGCTGCGCTGACGGCAGCTTCGGCCTCGGCCAGCAGCACATCCAGCGCCGGCGCGACGTGCTCGGGGCGGATCGCGTCAAAGCGCGGCAGTCCGGAAAAATCGAGCAGGGGGTTGGCAACGGTCACGGCAGATCTCCAGGGAACGGGCCCGGCGGGCGGGCAGCTTCCCAGATATGGCGCTGACAGGCGCGGCTGACAAGGGGGCATGCGCCGGCGTTCACGTCGGCCTGACGGCCGCGCACCGAAGCTCTGGCTGCGGGGGAGTCCGCAGCGGTACTTACCGAACGAGGCCCTACATGGAAGGTCTGGCTGCAGTGGCATCCATCTCACCGGCGCGCTCGCTGGCGCTGTCCGCCAGCCCGGCAGAACTGGCCTGGATCGCCGCGCTGTGCGATGCCGGCGACGACGCCCCCCGCCATTTGGAGCAGCTGCAGGCAGTATTGCAGCAGGGCGGCACGTTCAACGATGCCCAGGAGTGGTACCCGTTCGAGGTGATCGAGCGCGGCGCCAGCCAGTTGCAGCTGGGCCACGAGCGCGAGTTCGTGATCTGCGTGCTGCTGTGGCTGCAGGCATTGGCCCAGGGACGCGCCAGCATCCTGGACCCCAGCCTGCACCTGGATGACCGCGCGATGGACATCGAGGCGTTGCCTGATGCGCTGCGCGATGCGGTGCTGGATGCGTTCACCGCAGCGGGGTATTGAGACGCCCCGGCGACCGGGTGGAGTCGACTGTGGGTCGACTTTCGCGCGCAGCGCGGGATTCTGGCGACCTGAACGTGGAGCGGTCGACCAACAGCAGACGCTACCCAGCCGATGCACAGCCGGCCGTGCGTTGCCGCGTTACAACGCTTCCAGGCTGCACCACGGCAGTTCGGGCAACCCCTGCCCGGCCACCGCCGCCGCCAGCTGCGCATCGGCGCCGTCGACATCGATTCCCTGCCGCCCATACCACGCCGGGTCGTAATAGCTCTGCGCATAGCGCTCGCCACTGTCGCACAGGATGCTGACGATGCTGCCCTGGTGGCCCGCCTCACGCATCCATTGCGCGGCCTGCAGCACGCCGATGAAGTTGGTGCCGGTGGAGCCACCGACACGGCGGCCGAGCTGGCGGCTGACATGGCGCATCGCGGCCAGGCTCAGCGCATCGGGCACCTTCACCATCGCATCGACACTGGTCGGGATGAAACTCGGCTCCACCCGTGGCCGGCCGATGCCTTCCACGCGCGAGCCACCGCTGCAGGTCAGTCCACGCCAGTCCTGTTCACCGGCCACGGCAGCCTTGTAGCCGTCGAAGAACACCGACACTTCCGGGTCCGCGCACAGGATGCGGGTGTCATGCCGGCGGTAGCTGACATAACGGCCCAGCGTGGCGGCGGTACCGCCGGTACCCGGGCTGCACACGATCCATTCCGGAACCGGGCTGGGCTCTTCGGCCATCTGCTTGAAGATGGATTCGGCGATGTTGTTGTTGGCACGCCAGTCGGTCGCCCGCTCGGCATAGGTGAACTGGTCCATGAAGTGGCCGCCGGTTTCGCGGGCCAGCTTTTCCGAATCGCAGTTGAGGTCGCAGGCGCGCTCGACCAGGTGGCAGCGGCCCCCATGGAACTCGATCGCCGCGATCTTTTCCGGCGAGGTGGTGGCCGGGATCACCGCAATGAACGGCAGGCCCAGCAGGCGCGCGAAATAGGCTTCGGACACGGCGGTCGAGCCACTGGAGGCCTCGATCACTGGCCGGCCCTCGCGCAACCAACCGTTGGCCAGCGCGTACAGGAACAGCGAGCGCGCCAGCCGGTGCTTGAGGCTGCCGGTGGGATGGCTCGACTCGTCCTTCAGGTACAGGTCGATGCCCTCGAACCCGGGCAGCGCCAGCGGGATCAGATGGGTATCGGCGGAACGGTTGAAATCGGCTTCGATCTTGCGGATGGCGGCGGCCACCCATTCACGCTGCGACATGGCGGGCAATCGTTATCAGGACGGAACGGTGCGATCCGGCCATTGTACGTCGCGGTGCCGTCAGGTGCGGGCCGGTAGAATGGCGCCATCCGGCCGGCAACGGCCCCGTCTGAAGGACCTCCCCCATGACCATTCCCGCCCTGCGCGATGTCCCCGGCGTCGCCGCCCAGGCCCCGGCCGAAACCAGCGGCTTCGTGTTCAACCACACCATGCTGCGGGTGAAGGACATCACCGCCTCGCTGGACTTCTACACCCGCGTGCTGGGTTACCAGCTGATCGACAAGCGCGACTTCCCCGACGCCCAGTTCAGCCTGTACTTCCTGGCCTACGTGCCGGCCGGCGCAGTGGTGCCAGAAGACGACAGCCAGCGCCGCCTGTGGATGGCCGGCCTGCCGGGCGTGCTGGAACTGACCCACAACCACGGTACCGAAACCCAGGCCGGTGCGGTGTACCACGACGGCAACAGCGACCCGCGCGGCTTCGGCCACATCTGCGTGTCGGTGCCGGACATCGAGGCCGCCTGCCAGCGCTTCGAGGACCTCGGCGTGACCTTCCAGAAGCGCCTGACCGACGGCCGCATGAAGAACCTGGCCTTCATCAAGGACCCGGACGGCTACTGGGTCGAAATCATCGCCAACTGACAAAAAGGGGACGGAGGGGATTAAGTCATTTCTGGCACTATTGGTCGGAAGCGACTTAATCCCCTCCGTCCCCTTTTTTGCGAGGTTCGTATGGAAACGATGGAACTGCACCGCGGCCGCCTGATCGACCACATCCAGCTGGTGGTGCGTGACCTGGCCGCCAGCCGCCGCTTCTACCAGGCGGTGTTCGACACCATCGGCATCCCGATCGCCGGCGAAGGCGATGATTACTTCTGGGCCGATGAGCTGTTCATTTCCAGCGCCAGCAGCGAGGCCGCCGCCGGCCAGCTGACCGGCCGGCACCATCTGGCCTTCCAGGCCCGCGACAGCGCCACCGTCGATGCCTTCCATACCGCCGCGATCGCCGCCGGCGGCACCGATAACGGCGCGCCGGGCGAACGCCCCTACCACCCGGGCTACTACGGCGCCTTCGTGCTCGACCCGGACGGCAACAACATCGAAGTGGTCTATCACGGTCCGGCGAACTACAGCGCCGACTCGGTGAAGGTCACGTTCTGATATCACCGAAGCCGTGAACGAAGAAGCCGGGCAATGCCCGGCTTCCCTGCTTCCAGCGCTGCAGCCCTCAGTGGGCGGCCATGTAGATGTCCTGAAGCACGGCCTTTTCCAGTTCCAGCTCGCCCAGCAGGTTCTTCACGATATCGCCCAGGCTGAGGATGCCGACCAGCTGGTTGCCGTCGGTCACCATCAGATGACGGCGCCGCGAGTACGTCATCAACGACATGGCCTGCTTCAGCGTCGCGTCCGGCGCAATGCCTTCCAGGCCGGTGGACGGCAGGCTGGAGATCACCCGGCGGCCGGCCTGCGGGCCGTCGTCGGCCAGGGTACGCACGATGTCCTTCTCGGAAATGATGCCGACCGGGGCATCGTCCTTCATCACCACCAGCGCAGCGATCCTGTTCGCGCTCATCTTGTGGGCGGCGGCACCGATGGTGTCCTCGGCGTCGATGGTGATGACAGCTTCTTTCTTGGATTGCAGGAGTTCGCGGACGTTCATTCTTGTTTCCTGGTGCAGGTCACTGAAGTCAAAAAAGTGTGCTCTTCCGATACGCCCCCTCCCCGGGAACAGACCTTTCAGCGCACGTCTGGCGCACCCGCCCGCCGCGTGGAATGGATCGGCAGGCGATGTGCTGCAACGCGAACGAGGTGGGCTCAACCGCTCAACCCGGACCTCGGTCAAATCGATTCTACGACTGCGACCATCGGTCACTACCGGCATCGATAGGACAGTTCGTCGTGGGAACCAACCGACGATCCAGAGAATGGCACCGCGGCTGAAACCGCCGCTGAATACAGCCAATGCCACGCATTAAAGAATGATTGCCTGCTGCCGACGGCGGACAGAACACCCGGCGGCTGTCCCACTTGGCATGGCCAACCACGCAAACGAAAGGGGCCACGCGGGCCCCTTTTCGCATGCAGCATTCAACGGATCCGGTAGTGTTACTCCACCGTCACGCTCTTGGCCAGGTTGCGCGGCTTGTCCACGTCGGTGCCGCGTGCCAGCGCGGTGTGGTAGGCCAGCAGCTGCACCGGAATGGTGTGCACGATCGGGCTGAGCACGCCGGCATGGCGCGGCGTGCGGATCACGTGCACGCCTTCGGACTCATTGAAGTTGCTGTCCTGGTCGGCGAACACGAACAGCTCGCCACCACGGGCGCGCACTTCCTGCATGTTCGACTTCACCTTCTCCAGCAGGCTGTCATTGGGGGCGATCACCACCACCGGCATGTCCTCGTCCACCAGCGCCAGCGGGCCATGCTTCAGCTCGCCCGCCGGGTAGGCCTCGGCGTGGATGTAGGAAATCTCCTTGAGCTTGAGCGAGCCTTCCAGCGCGATCGGGTAATGCAGGCCACGGCCCAGGAACAGCGCATTGGACTTGCGCGCGAAGCGTTCGGCCCACGCCGCGATCTGCGGTTCCAGGTTCAGCGCGTGCTGCACGCTGCCCGGCAGGAAGCGCAGCTGTTCCAGGTAATCCGCTTCCTGCGCCGCGTCGATGCGGCCATGCAGCTTGCCCAGCACCACGGTCAACTGGAACAGCGCGGCCAGCTGGGTGGTGAAGGCCTTGGTCGAAGCCACGCCGATCTCCGCGCCCGCGCGGGTGTAGCAGACCAGCTCGCTGGCGCGCGGAATCGCGCTTTCCGGCACGTTGCAGATCGACAGCGTGTGCTTGTGGCCAAGCGCCTTGGCGTACTTCAGCGCCTCCATCGTATCCAGCGTTTCGCCGGACTGGGAGATGGTGACGATCAGGTGCTTCGGGTTGGCATACGCGGCGCGGTAGCGGTACTCGCTGGCAATCTCCACGCTGCACGGCAGGCCGGCGATGGCCTCGATCCAGTAGCGCGCGGTCAGGCCGGCGTAGTAGCTGGTGCCGCAGGCAATGATCTGCACGCCCTCGATGCCCGACAGCACCGCTTCGGCATTCTTGCCGAACAGCTCGGCCGGGAAACCACCGGCGTCGATCGCCGCCTCGATGGTGTCGCCCAGCGCGCGCGGCTGCTCGTGGATTTCCTTCTGCATGAAGTGGCGGTACGGGCCAAGCTCCAGCGATGCCAGCGACACGTCGGACAGGTGCACATCGCGCTCGACCGGCCGGTCATGCTCATCGAAGATGCGCACGCCATCGCGACGGATCTCGGCGGTGTCGCCCTCTTCCAGGAAGATCACCTTGCGGGTGGCCGAGATCACCGCCGAGACGTCGGAGGCGACGAAGTTCTCGCCCTCGCCCAGGCCCACCAGCAGCGGGCAGCCCATGCGCGCGCAGACGAAGCGCTCCGGCTCGGCGCGGCTGACCACGGCCAGCGCGTAGGCGCCGGTCAGCTCCTTCACCGTGTGCTGCAGCGCCACCAGCAGGTCATCGCCGCCCTTCAGGTGATGATGGATCAGGTGCGCGATGACTTCGGTGTCGGTCTGCGACTCGAAGGTGTAGCCCAGCGCGCGCAGCTTCTCGCGCTGCTCTTCGTGGTTCTCGATGATGCCGTTGTGCACCAGCGCCACGCCGTGGCTGATGTGCGGATGCGCGTTGGCCTCGGTGACGCCGCCGTGGGTGGCCCAGCGGGTGTGGCCGATACCCAGCACCGCATTGAACCCTTCGGCCTCGGCCGCCGTGGCCATTTCCGACACGCGACCGGTGCGGCGGACACGACGTACTTCGGGGCGCTCGGCGTGATCGATCACCGCGATGCCCGAGGAGTCGTAACCACGGTACTCAAGCCGCTTCAGGCCTTCGATCAGCACCGGCACCACGTCGCGACCGGCGATTGCACCCACGATTCCACACATGTCACGCGTTTCCTTGAAGACGATCGGCGCATTCTAGCCCGCGTGTCCGGCTTCCCCCTCCTGTCCGCTTAATGAAAGTGTCCGGAAAGGTGTCCGCGGACACCCGGACACTCCAGCGGCCCGCCCAACCTGTTGAACTGAAAGGAAATAAAGTTGGCACGCTACGTGCTTGGTACTGGCTACCACCGTCAGGCACGCACCCGATGATCCGCGACACTTCCGCACAGGACCAGATCGTTTCCTCCGCCCCCGCCGGCGCCACCCGCGTCAACTGGCAGCGCTACCGCTGGCCGGCGCTGGGCGCCATCGTGCTGCTGGCCGGCATCGGCTGGGCCGTGCATGCCTGGTCCAATGCCAGCCGCTCCTTCGACAGCAGCCGGGTGCGCATCGCCGAAGTGAAGCGCGGCGACCTGGTCCGCGACATCGCCGCCGACGGCCGGGTGATCGCCGCCAACAGCCCGATCCTGTACGCCATCTCGGCCGGCACCGTGGACCTGAAAGTGGTCGCCGGTGACGTGGTCAAGAAGGGCCAGGAACTGGCGGTCATCGACAGCCCGGAACTGCGCAGCAAGCTGGCCCAGGAACAGGCCACCCTGGCCGGCCTGGAAGCCGAGGCCAGCCGTGCCGCGCTGGACGCCACCCTGGCCCGCGCCAAGTCGCGCAAGGAAACCGACCAGGCCACCATCGAGCGCCAGGCCGCCGACCGCGACCTGCAGCGCTTCCAGCGCGGCTACGACGGCGGTGCGGTGCCACAGATCGACCTGGCCAAGGCCAAGGACTCGCTGAAGAAGGCCGACATCACCCTGGCCAACGCCACCACCGATGCGCGCCTGCAGAGCCAGGGCGCCGACCTGGATGCCCGCAACAAGCGCCTGCTGGCCGACCGCCAGAAGGCCGTGGTGGCCGAAGTGCAGCGCCAGGTCGACGCACTGACCCTGCGCGCACCGTTTGACGGCCAGGTCGGCCAGGTGCAGGCGGTCCAGTCCACCAACCTGGCTGCCAACGCGCCGGTGCTGGGCGTGGTCGACCTGTCCAAGTTCGAGGTCGAGATCAAGGTGCCGGAGAGCTTCGCCCGCGACCTGGCGATCGGCATGCCGGCGCAGCTGACCGGCGGCAATGGCAAGCCGTTCCCGGGCGAGATCAGCGCGGTGTCGCCGGAAGTGGTCAACGGCGAGGTCAACGCCCGCGTGCGCTTCGCCAGCGCGCAGCCGGAAGGCCTGCGCCAGAGCCAGCGGATGTCGGTGCGCGTGCTGCTCGATACCCGCAAGGACGTGCTGAAGGTCGAGCGCGGCCCGTTCGTCGAACAGGGCAATGGCGTGGCCTACGTGATGGATGGCCGCACCGCGGTGCGGCGTCCGGTGGAACTGGGCGTCAGCAGCCTGGGCGAAGTGGAAATCAAGTCGGGTGTGCAGCCGGGCGACCGCATCGTGGTCTCCGGCAGCGACCTGTTCAAGGACGCCGAACGCGTCTCCGTCAACTGATACCCGATACCTGAATCCTGGAGAGAGGACACCCCATGTACATGCTCGAAATGCGTTCGGTCGCCAAGGTCTTCCGCACCGAACAGGTGGAAACCCACGCGTTGCGCTCGCTGGAACTGCAGGTCAAGGAAGGCGAGTTCGTCGCGGTCACCGGCCCGTCCGGCTCCGGCAAGACCACCTTCCTCAACATCGCCGGCCTGCTGGAAACCTTCACCAGCGGCACCTACCTGCTTGACGGCCAGGACGTGAGCACGCTGGGCGATGACGCCCGCAGCCGCCTGCGCAACCAGAAGATCGGCTTCATCTTCCAGGGCTTCAACCTGATTCCCGACCTGAACCTGTTCGACAACGTCGACGTGCCGCTGCGCTACCGGAAGATGAGTGCCAACGAGCGCCGCGAACGCATCGAGAAGGCGCTCACCCAGGTCGGCCTGGGCTCACGCATGAAGCATTACCCGAACGAACTGTCCGGCGGCCAGCAGCAGCGTGCGGCGATCGCGCGTGCGCTGGCCGGCAGCCCGCGCCTGCTGCTGGCCGACGAACCGACCGGCAACCTGGATACGCAGATGGCCCGCGGCGTGATGGAACTGCTGGAGGAGATCAATGCCGCCGGCACCACCATCGTGATGGTCACCCACGACCCGGAACTGGCCGCGCGCGCGCAGCGCAATGTGCACATCGTCGATGGCCAGGTGACCGACCTGGTGCGCGAACCGGTGCTGGCTACCCCGCCGCGCCACATCGTTGCCGTCAACGAGTGAGGGCACTCCCATGTTCGCCTATTACACCCGATTGGCGGTACGCAGCTTCCGCCGCAACAAGATCCTGACCGCACTGATGGTGGTCGCCATCGCGCTCGGCATCGGTGCCTCGATGACCACGCTGACGGTGTTCCACGTGCTGTCCGGCGACCCGATTCCCGGCAAGAGCGACCAGCTGTTCTACGTGCAGGTCGATCCGCGCCCGCGCGGCGGCTATACCCCGGGTGAGGAGCCTGAGGAACAGATGACACGGCGCGACGCCGAGACCCTGCTGCGCGAGAAGCGCGGCATCCGCCAGGCGATGATGAGCGCGGGCGGCGGCACGGTGGAACCGGAGCTCAGCACGCTCAAGCCGTTCTCGGTGGACACGCGCTGGACGTCGGCCGATTTCTTCCCGATGTTCGACGTGCCGATGCAGTACGGGCGTGCCTGGAACAGCAGCGATGATGACAATCGCAGCCGGGTGGTGGTGCTGTCGAAAGCGATCAACGACAAGCTGTTCCAGGGTGCCGACAGCACCGGTCGCGAGATCCGCCTGAGTGGCCATTCACTGCGGGTGATCGGCGTGATGAAGAAGTGGAATCCCGAACCCCACTTCTTCGATCTGACCACCGGCAACTACGGCAAGGATGAAGACCTGCTGGTGCCGTTTTCCACTGCGATGGACCTGGAGTTCGGCAGCAACGGCAACATGAACTGCTTCGGCGAGAATCCGGATGGCAGCAGCAACTCGATCAGCGCGCCCTGCAGCTGGATCCAGTACTGGGTGGAGCTGGATCCGGCCAAGGTCGAGGACTACCGCAGCTACCTGGCCAACTACTCGGACCAGCAGCGCGCAGCGGGCCGTTTCGAGCGCCCCACCAATGTGCGCCTGCGCCCGGTGATGGAGTGGTTGACGTTCAAGAATGCCGTGCCCAGCGACGTGCGCCTGCAGATGTGGCTGGCACTGGGCTTTCTCGGCGTCTGCCTGGTCAACACGGTGGGCCTGCTGCTGGCGAAGTTCCTGCGCCGCAGCGGTGAGATCGGCGTGCGCCGCGCCCTCGGTGCCAGCCGTGGGCAGATCTTCCTGCAATGCCTGGTTGAAGCCGGTGCGATCGGCGTTGCCGGCGGCGTGCTCGGCATCGGCCTGGCCCTGCTCGGCCTGTATGCGGTACGCCAGCAACCCGTGGACTACGCGAGCCTGGCCCACCTGGACGGCAGCATGCTGCTGCTGGCCATTGGCCTGACCCTGTTCGCCAGCCTCGCCGCTGGTTTCCTGCCCGCCTGGCGCGCGATGCAGGTTACCCCGGCCATCCAGCTCAAGTCGCAGTAAGCACGAGTACGAGGACCTCCCATGGATATCCGCCCCATCCTCAGCACCATGCGCCGGCACAAGACAGCCGCCGCCCTGATCGTGCTGGAAGTCGCCCTGACCTGCGCCATCGTCTGCAATGCCCTGTTCCTGGTCACCCAGCGCGTTGAACGGATCAGCCAGACCAGCGGCCTGGCCGAGAACGAGCTGGTGTTCGTCCGGGTCAGCGGCATCGGCAAGCAGACCAATGGCCAGGCCCGCACCCAGGAGGACCTGTCCGCCCTGCGCGCCGTTCCCGGGGTCACCGCCGCCGCGAAGGTCAACCAGCTGCCGTTCCGCCCGAACTCCTCCAATACCAGCGTTTCGCTGAAGCAGGAACAGGAACGTCCGACCGCCTTCGTCACCATGTACATGTTCGGCGAAGGTGGACTGTCCACGCTTGGACTGCAGCTGACCGCCGGCCGCGACTTCCAGCCCAGCGAATACAGCAATGTCGAGGATGCACAGAAGAACGCCTCCACCAATACCGCCTCCTCGGTGATCATCAGCCGCACGCTCGCCGACAGGCTGTACCCCGGCGAGAACGCACTGGGCAAGACGTTCTACATGGGCAAGCAGCCACTGCACGTGGTGGGTATTGTCGCGTCATTGGCCACGCCCACCGATTACAACAACAACACCACGCTGTCGATGGTGCTGCCTGTGCGGACCGATTTCACCCAGGGCCCGTACGTCCTGCGCACCGCTCCGGAACGGCGCGAGGAAGTACTCAAGGGCGCGATCGCCGCGCTTGAACGCAACGACCCCAACCGGCTGGTGCGCGAGAAGCTGACCTATGAGGCGCAGCGCAATGACTACTTCAAGAACGACAGGGCCATGGTCGGGCTGCTGATCACGGTGTGCATCTCGCTGCTGGTGGTCACCGCACTGGGCATCATCGGCCTGGCCAGCTTCTGGGTGCAGCAGCGCAGCAAGCAGATTGGTATCCGTCGCGCGCTCGGCGCGACGCGTGGGCAGATCCTGCGCTACTTCCAGACCGAGAACTTCCTGCTGGCCACGCTGGGCATCGTGCTGGGCATGCTGGCCGCCTATGCGATCAACCTGGCACTGATGAACATGTACGAGCTGCCGCGCATGCCGCTGCACTACCTGCCGCTGGGCGCACTGCTGCTGTGGGTGCTTGGCCAGATCGCGGTGTTCGGGCCGGCCCGGCGCGCGGCAGCGGTACCGCCTGCGGTTGCCACGCGGGGCGCATGAGATGCGTATCCGCTGGATGCTGATGATGATGCTCCTGCCACTGCCGGCACTGGCCGGCGGTGGCAGCTCGCAGACACTGGAGTGGCGCCAGGACGATGCGCGCCTGGCATTGCGTTCGAGCGAAGGCCAGGTGCGCGTGGAAGCCGCCGGCCCGGAAGCCCGCTTCGGCGTGCGCAGCGGCGATCGCATCCTGCGGGTGGATGACACCACCGTACGCAGGATCGAGCATCTTGCCGAGGCCCTGCGGCGTTCAAGCGCCGCCAGGGCCTATCTCCTGCTGCAGCGCGACAGGCAGGAACTGACGGTCGCGGTGGACGCCGCTGTCTGGCGCATGGCGCTGGTCGCTCCGCCTCCGCCAGCACCGCCACCGCCACCGCCGCCGCCCCGACGCTGAGCCCGCCGCCCCGACGGCTACGGGTTTGGCTATGCTTGATGGGTGGCGCCGGGCTCTCCCGGCGTATGGACACGAACACGGCTCCATCGGCGCCGCCCATCCCTTTCTGCAGAACCGCTTGATGCCTTCGATCCTGATCATCGACGACAACGCCAGTGTGGGCACTGCACTGGACGTGCTGTTCTCCCTGCACGACATCGACACCCTGCAGGCGCAGTGCCCGGCCGAGGGGCTGGCACTGCTCGAGTCGCAGCCGGTCGACCTGGTGATCCAGGACATGAACTTCAGCGAGGACACCACCTCCGGCGAGGAGGGCGAAGCGCTGTTCGCACAGATCCGCGCACGCCACCCGGACCTGCCGGTGATCCTGCTGACCGCCTGGACCCACCTGAGCAGCGCGGTGGACCTGGTCAAGGCCGGCGCCGCCGACTACCTGGCCAAGCCCTGGGACGACCGCAAGCTGCTGACCACGGTCAACAACCTGCTGGAGCTGTCCGAGGCGCGGCGCGAACTGGACCGCCGCCGCAGCCGCGAGCTGCGCCAGCGCAATGCGCTGGAAGAAAAGTACGACCTGTGCGGTGCGGTCTTCGCCGATCCGGCCAGCGAGCGCGTCATCGCCCTGGCCTGCCAGGTCGCGCGCTCCGAGCTGCCGGTGCTGATCACCGGTCCCAATGGTGCCGGCAAGGAGAAGATCGCGCAGATCATCCAGGCCAATTCACTGGTGGCCAAGGGCCCGTTCATCACGGTCAACTGCGGCGCGTTGCCGTCGGAGCTGATCGAGGCCGAACTGTTCGGTGCCGAGGCCGGCGCCTACACCGGCGCCAACAAGGCACGCGAGGGCAAGTTCGAAGCCGCCGACGGAGGCACGCTGTTCCTGGATGAGATCGGCAACCTGTCGCTGGGCGGGCAGATGAAGCTGTTGCGCGTGCTGGAAACCGGCCGCTTCGAGCGCCTGGGTTCCAATCGCGAACGCCAGGTCAAAGTCCGCGTGGTCAGCGCGACCAATGCCGACCTGCCGGCGATGATCCGCGACGGCACGTTCCGCGAAGATCTCTACTACCGCCTCAATACAGTGGAACTGGTACTACCGCCGTTGGCCGAGCGCGCGGGCGACATCGTGCCACTGGCCGAGCGTTTCCTGACGGCCGGCAAGCCGCTGTCCAGTGCCGCCAGTGCCGCCCTGCAACGGCACCCGTGGCCGGGCAACGTGCGCGAACTGCGCAACGTGATCCAGCGTGCCGAACTGCTGGCGACCGGCAACCGCATCGAGGTGGCCGACCTGAACCTACCGCGCACCGCACCGGCGCCACGACCTGCACCGAGCGCTGGCAACGATCCCGACCGTGAGCGCATCGAGGACGTGCTGGCACGCAACCACGGCGTCATCGCCCAGGCGGCTGCCGAACTCGGCCTGAGCCGCCAGGCCCTGTACCGGCGCATGGACCGCCACGGCATCCCACGCGAATGAAACGGCGCTCGTTCACCTTCCGCCTGTTCCTGCGCCTGCTGCCGGTGCTGGCGCTGGCCGCTGCGCTGCCGTGGCTGCTGGCGTACTGGATGAACCATGGCTGGGTGGTGACCACGGCGTCGGCCGTGATCCTGCTGGCGTTGATGTGGTGGACCCTGCGCCGTGCCACCGCACCGGTGCGCTCGCTGATGCGCGCACTGTCCGGCACCACCAGCAGCTACCGCGACGGCGAGTACAACTTCGGCGTGTACTGGCCGGGCAACGACGAACTGGGCGACCTGGTGCAGGCGCACCGCGAGCTGGGCGATGTGCTGCGCGAACAGCGGCAGGGCCTGGTGCAGCGCGAACTGCTGCTGGACACCATGGTGCAGAACACGCCGGTGGCCATGCTGCTGATTGCCTCCGGCGGCGATGGCATCGCCCGCGTGGTGTTCTCCAACCTGGCTGCGCGCAAGCTGCTGCATGGCGGCTGGAAGCTGGAAGGCCAGCGTCTGGAAGAGGTGCTGGAACAGGTGCCGGTAGAGCTGCGCGATGCCATCGCCCGTGGCGGCGACAGCCTGTTCGCGGTGCATGCCGAGGGCGAGGACGGCGACGAGGATGACGAGCAGGTCTACCACCTGTCGCGCCGCGCCTTCCAGCTCAACGGCCGTCCGCACGACCTGCTGCTGGTACGCCTGCTCACCGCCGAACTGCGCCGCCAGGAAGTGCAGACGTGGAAGAAGGTGATCCGGGTAATCAGCCACGAGCTCAACAACTCACTGGCACCGATCGCCTCGCTTGCCCACTCCGGTGGCGTGCTGGTGCAGCGCGAACGCTTCGACCGGTTGCCGGAGATCTTCACCACCATCGAGGACCGCGCACGCCACCTGGAAGGCTTCATCCGTGGCTATGCACGCTTCGCCAAGCTGCCGCAGCCGCAACTGCAGACCGTGCACTGGGCGCCGTTCCTGTCCAGCCTGCGCCAGCAGATCCCGTTCACCATGGAACGCGAGCCGGACGAGGACCTGAGCAGCCGCATCGACATCGCGCAGTTCGGGCAGGCGCTGTTGAACCTTCTGAAGAACGCGCATGAAGCCTGCGCCGAGGCCGATCCGCCCAACGATGACGTACAGGTGCAACTCACACGGCTGCCGCAATGGCTGCGCCTGGACGTACTGGATCGCGGCAAGGGCATGAACGAGCAGGTGCTGCAGAACGCCTTGATGCCGTTCTATTCGACCAAGCGCAACGGCACCGGCCTGGGGTTGGCACTGACGCGCGAGATCGTGGAAGCGCACGGTGGCCGCGTGTCGCTGCAGAACCGCGGCGATGGCGGGTTGTGCGTGTCGATCCTGTTGCCGGTGGGTTGAGCGGGCCGATCGGGTAGATCCACGCCATGCGTGGATGTGCCGACCAGGGCCGGCACCTACCAGGCCCGCCGCATCGCCACCCGCAGGTGCATCGGAAACCCGAGCGCAGCCTCTTCGGCCATGACGGCGCGCAGGCCGTCGTTCCACTCAGCCTCAGGCACTACGTCGAACCCTTCGCTGGCATAGAAGGCTGCATTCCATGGCACATCGCTCAAGGTGGTCAGCACCGCTGCAGCAAAGCCGGTGGCCCTGGCCTGCGCCAAGGCGTGCCGCAGCAATGCACGGCCATGGCCACGACGCGCGTGCGCCGGGTCCACATCCATCTGCAGGACATGGAACTCGCCACACAGCTCGCCGCCCAGCAGGTAGCCGGCAATGTCGCCGCCGGGGCCATCCACAACCCACAACTGGCCCCGCTGAAGGCCGTCCTGCAGCGTCGGCAGATCCAGGCCGTGGCTGGCAAATACCGGATGGGCTTCGTGATCCTTCAGCAGTTCGCCGGCACGCTGTTCAATTGCCGGCAGCACGCCGAGCTCGTCGGCATGCGGAATACGTGGCTCAGGACTTCTTGACCGGGCGCTTCCAGCCATCGATGGTTTCCTGTCGTGCGCGGGCCAGTGTCAGCTTGCCGTCCGGGGCGGTGCGGGTGATGACCGAACCGGCAGCGATGGTCGCGCCCTCGCCGATCGTCAGCGGCGCCACCAACGAACTGTTGGAACCGATGAACGCGTTGTCGCCGATGGTGGTGGTCGACTTGTTCACGCCGTCGTAGTTGCAGGTGATGGTGCCGGCACCGATGTTCACCTTGCTGCCGATCACCGCATCACCCAGATAGGTGAGGTGGTTGGCCTTGCTGCCGACGCCAAGGGTGACCTTCTTGGTTTCGACGAAGTTGCCGACGTGCACGCCATCGGCCAGCACGGTACCTGGGCGGAGGCGCGCGAACGGACCGACCAGTGCCGCGCCTTCGGTGACCACACCCTCCAGATCACAGTGCGCGCGTACTTCGGTACCGGGGCCGAGAGTAACGTCCTTCAGGCGGTTGAACGGGCCGATGGTAACGCCGTCGCCGAGCACGATGTTGCCTTCGAGAACGACATCGACATCGATCAGCACGTCACTGCCCACGGTGACGGTGCCACGGATGTCGAGTCGTGCCGGGTCGCGCACGCGTGCACCCTGTGCGCACAGCGCACGCACGGCGCGATGCTGCCAGGCACGCTCCAGCTGAGACAGCTGCCAGGGATCGTTTGCCCCCTCGGCTTCCTGCGCGTCGGCCACCAGCGCCATTTCGGCCGGGGTGTACTCATGCGCGGCAAACGCGAACACGTCGGTCAGGTAGTACTCGCCCTGTGCATTGCGGTTGGACAGCTGCGACAGCCAGCGGCGCAGCGCGGTCGACTCCGCGGCGATGATGCCGGTGTTGATCGTGCGCACGCGCAGCTGGTCGTCGGTCGCGTCCTTCTGCTCGACGATCGCTCCCACCTTGCCTTCGGCATCGCGCAGCACGCGGCCGTAACCGGTCGGGTCATCAACCTCGGCGACCAGTACCGCCAACCGCCCTGGCTGCGCCAGCAGATCGCGCAGGGTCTGCGCGCGGATCAGCGGTACATCGCCGTACAGCACCAGCACCTGCACGGCATCCGGCACCTGCGGCATCGCCTGCGCCACCGCGTGGCCCGTACCCAGCTGCTGCGCCTGTTCAGCCCACTGCAGGTCGGGCTGGTCGGCGAACTGTTGCCGCACCGCCTCACCGCCATGGCCGTAGACCACATGGATGGCCGCCGGTTGCAGTTCGCGGGCCGCATCGATCACGTGCGCCAGCATCGGTTGGCCGGCGATCGGCTGCAGCACCTTCGGCAGCACCGACCTCATGCGCTTGCCGGCGCCGGCGGCGAGGATGATGACGTGCAGGGCTTGGGTCATGGGAACGGCAGTCCGTGGTTCGTTGCCGACGATTCTAGAGCGTACGCCGTTAACATGGGCATCCCTCCTCCTTCACCATGCCGATGAGCCTTGTCCGCCAGGGAAGCGCCTACCTCGTGATCGGGCTCGTGCAGCTGCTGGTCGATTGGCTGGTGTTCGTGGTCGCCACCGCGCTTGGCATGCCGGTCGCACCGGCCAACGTCGCCGGACGCCTGGCCGGCATGCTGCTGGGCTTCTGGCTCAACGGCCGCTACACCTTTGCCGAGGCCGGCACCCACAAGCTGGGCTGGAGGCGCTTTGTACGCTTCTTCGGGCTGTGGCTGCTGCTGACCGCGGCAAGCACGTTGCTGGTGAGCCTGGTCGACCACGCGCTGGGCCTGCAGTACACCTGGCTGGCCAAGCCACTGGTGGAAGGCGGGCTGGCGTGCGTGTCGTTCCTGTTGATGCGCTATGTGGTGTACCGCTGATCGCGGTCAGCGGTCAGCGGTCAGCGATCACCGTCACGGCGCAGGCGCGCTCCCAGTCCCTCACGCCACAGCTGCAGCGCGCTGTAGCGCAACCGCACCTGATGCTGCCCGGCCGGCACGCACAACGCATGGAAGAGGCCATTGCCGCGCAGCAGCGGCAGTACCTGGCCATCCTCGAGCTGCGCCTGCCAGCCACGACCGGTGGTTTCGTTGATCACCACCCATGCTGCATCGTCGGCCACCACCGTCAGCTCGATGCGTCCCGGCTGGTAGTGCAGCACCTGTACCGTGGCCTCGCCGGCATCCTGTTCGGCACAGTGGCTGCTGGCGGCTGCCGGCAGCCATAGCTGCCGGTTGAAATCGGTCTGGTTGAACAGCGGCGCAGGCGGTAGACGCTCCTCATGGCGGCGCACCTGCCGCGGATTCAGCACCCGTGGCAGCACGCTGTCACGCCGCGCAAGTTCCACCTGGTCGCCCTGCGCGCTGGAGCCCGGGAACGGCTCCTGGGCCAGCAGCCAACGCACGCCCAGCAGGTCGTACAGGGGAGCAGCGGTGTCTGGCATCCAGGCAGTGGGGACCTTCTGCTGGAAGGTATCCACCGGCTCGCCCGGCATCCCGGTCATCTGCAGATAGTCGCTTGCCAGCAGCGGGTTGTAGCCGTTTGCCAGCGCAATGGCATGCACCGCCGCGCCGTTGGTGAGTCCGCCGATGCCGAAGACCACCGCGCGCTCGGGTATGCCGATATGCCGCTCTGCCGCCAGCAGCGCATAGGCGCGCTGCGCAGGACCCGCACGATCGGCGGTGAGCACCGACTTTGTGCCGCTGCCCGCGTTGAACCTGGTGCCGACGTTGAACAGCAGCAGGTCCAACAGCACCAGCGCCAGCACCCAGCGCGCAGGTGACTGGTGGCGGCGCAGCACCCACACCGCGGCTACGCCCAGCGCGGCGCTGACCGCAAGCCAGGCGAAAGCGAGCGGATGACCATGATCGATCGCCAGCCACGCAGCGCACGCGCCCAGCACTGCGACGACCGCCACGGACACCCGATGCAATCGCAATGGCTGCCGCTGCAGGGCAACCTGCAGGGCACTGGCACCCAGCCACGCCGCCGCAGGCACGGTAAGGAACAGCGCATCGGACGGGCGCCGGAACAGGTCCAGCCCCGGAAGCCAGCCGAACAACCAGGGGAACAGCGGCGTGGCGCCACCCACCGCGACCATGATCGCCAGCGTCAGCGCACACAGCGCGACGCGCGTCGCCGCCGGCTTGCGCCGCAGCACCTCACCGCCCCAGAGCAGCCACAGCGCCAGCGGCACTGCCCCCACATAGAGGTAATCGGCGCTGATATCACCGAAGGCCCAGCTGTCGCCGCGCCCCTGCGAGAACACGTTGCCCGACAGCAGTGTCACCAGTGTCTGCCAGTGGATGGCACCCGGCAGCGCGGCTTCCAGCGTCAGGCCATTGCGATTGGTCTGGTCCAGCCAGGCCAGCGTGGACAGCCACTGCGGCGCACTGACACCACCGGCGAGAATGGCCACCACGCCCAGCTGCCACAGCAGGCGCATGCGCTGCCCCTGTGCCAGCACGACAGCAGCCACGGCGTAGATCACGCACGCGAGGATGATGAAATAGGTGACTTGGGTCAGTTGAAGCGCACACATCCCGCCGGCCACACCGGCCAGCAGGATGTCGCGCATCCGTCCCCGCCGGCGGACCTGCTCCAGGCCCAGCCACAGCCAGGGCAGCAGGCAGTAGCTGATGACCATCGGCGTGTGCTGCAGGCGCGACGCGGCCACGCCACCAAACATCAGCGTGAGTGCGAACAGCAGCTGCGCCGGCGGCGGCATGCCCTGCACGCGGCTCAACCGCAGTGCACCCAGGCCGCCTGCCAGCACATGTAGCAGCACCACCACCGTGAACAGGTGCAGGGAGCCCGGCGCCAGCAGCATCGGCAGCAGCATCGTCGGCTGCAGCGTCATCATCTGCGGATCGGCCACCTGCGGGTAGCCACCGTAGAGATACGGATTCCACCAGGGGGCCTGCAGGTGACGCAACTGCTCGGCACTGAAACTGACCGCCGGGAAGAACTGCTGCACGGCATCAAAGGGAATGGTCTTGATGCCACTGAGCCATGGCAGGCACAGAACGATCCACGCAATCAGGAACACGCCTGCCGGTGTGCGCCACGGCCGCTGCCAGCTGCTGCCTTCAATCGCTGTCGAGTGGTGCTGCATTCCCTGCTCCTGTGGCGAACAAACAAAAACGCCGGCAGCTAGCCGGCGCTTGTGCTTGATGACGCGCGAACCTCAGTGCTTGAGATTCTTGCGCAGGCGCTCCAGCGCCTGCAGCTGGACGACGGCTTCGGCCAGCTTCTGCTGGGCTTCAGCCACTTCCATCGCTTCGCCGCGGTTGGCCAGGATGCGCTCGGCTTCTTCCTTGGCCTTGCGGACCGAGGCTTCGTCGATGTCCTGCGCGCGGATCGCGGTGTCGGCCAGCACGGTCACCACCTGCGGCTGCACTTCCAGGATGCCGCCGGAAATGGCGAAATCCAGCTGCTCGCCGTTCGGCGTGGTCACCACCACCTTGCCCGGCTTCAGGCGGGTGATCAGCGGCGCGTGCTTGGGCGCGATGCCCAGTTCGCCCAGCTCACCGGTGGCCACGACCAGGGTCGCTTCGCCACGGAAGATTTCCTGCTCGGCGCTGACGATGTCGCAACGGATCGTGCTCATGCAAATCTCTTCGCTGTTCGCGGCGGCGCAATGCCGCCGTGGGGGTCCACCGGCGCGGGCGGTTGCCCGGCGCCGGCGTCAGGTCGGGCAGGATCGCTCCCGCCCGTCCCGGATCAGGCCTTCTCGGCCATCTTCTTGGCCTTCTCGACCGCTTCTTCGATGCCGCCGACCATGTAGAACGCCTGCTCCGGCAGGTGGTCGTACTCGCCATCGACGATGGCCTTGAAGCCACGGATGGTGTCCTTCAGCGGCACGTACTTGCCCGGCGAACCGGTGAACACTTCGGCCACGTGGAACGGCTGGCTGAAGAAGCGCTCGATCTTGCGGGCGCGCGACACGGCCTGCTTGTCTTGCTCGGACAGCTCGTCCATGCCCAGGATCGCGATGATGTCCTTCAGTTCCTTGTACTTCTGCAGGGTCTGCTGGACGCGCTGGGCGGTGTCGTAGTGCTCGTGGCCGATGACCAGCGGATCCATCTGGCGGCTGGTGGAGTCCAGCGGATCGACGGCCGGGTAGATACCCAGCGAGGCGATCGAACGCGACAGGGTCACGGTCGAGTCCAGGTGGGCGAAGGTGGTCGCCGGCGACGGGTCGGTCAGGTCGTCCGCGGGAACGTAGACGGCCTGGATCGAGGTGATCGAACCGTTCTTGGTCGAGGTGATGCGCTCCTGCAGGACGCCCATTTCCTCGGCCAGGGTCGGCTGGTAACCCACGGCGGACGGCATGCGGCCCAGCAGTGCCGACACTTCGGTACCGGCCAGGGTGTAACGGTAGATGTTGTCGACGAACAGCAGGACGTCCTTACCCTTGCCGTTTTCGTCCTTCTCGTCGCGGAAGTACTCGGCCATGGTCAGGCCGGTCAGGGCGACGCGCAGACGGTTGCCCGGCGGCTCGTTCATCTGGCCGTACACCATCGCCACCTTGTCCAGGACGTTGGAGTCCTTCATTTCGTGGTAGAAGTCGTTGCCCTCACGGGTACGCTCACCCACGCCGGCGAACACGGACAGACCGCTGTGCGCCTTGGCGATGTTGTTGATCAGTTCCATCATGTTGACGGTCTTGCCGACGCCGGCGCCGCCGAACAGGCCGACCTTGCCGCCCTTGGCGAACGGGCACATCAGGTCGATGACCTTGATGCCGGTTTCCAGCAGCTCGGTGGCCGGGGACTGGTCTTCATACGACGGCGCAGCGCGGTGGATTTCCCAGTTGTCGCTGGCAGCGACCGGGCCGGCTTCGTCGATCGGACGGCCAAGCACGTCCATGATGCGGCCCAGGGTACCGGCGCCGACCGGCACCGAGATGCCACGGCCGGTGTTGACGGCAACCAGGTTGCGCTTCAGGCCGTCGGTGGAACCGAGGGCGATGGTACGCACCACGCCGTCGCCCAGCTGCTGCTGGACTTCGAGGGTGATCTCGGTGTTTTCCACCTTCAGTGCGTCGTACACCTTCGGCACCGATTCACGCGGGAATTCGACGTCGACGACCGCGCCGATGATCTGAACGATCTTGCCCTGACTCATTGCTGCATCCTCTAATGTGTGCTTTGAACGAACGCGGTCAGACTGCTGCCGCGCCGCCGACGATTTCGGAGATTTCCTGGGTGATCGCTGCCTGGCGCGCCTTGTTGTAGACGAGCTGCAGGGTGCCGATCAGCTTGTTGGCGTTGTCGCTCGCCGCCTTCATCGCAACCATGCGTGCCGCATGCTCGGAGGCGACGTTTTCCAGCAGTGCCTGGTACACCAGCGACTCGATGTAACGCGTCATCACGTGCTCGAGCACGGTCGCGGCATCGGGTTCGTACAGGTAGTCCCAGTCGTGGTGAGCGACCTGCTTCTCAGCCGGCGGCAGCGGCAGCAGCTGATCGAAGCTGGCCTTCTGCACCATGGTGTTCACGAAGCGGTTGTAGACCAGGTACACGCGGTCGATCCTGCCTTCGGTGAAGGCGTCGAGCATGACCTTGATCACACCGATCAGCGATTCCAGCTTCGGCACGTCGCCGATGTGGGTCACGCTGCCGACCATGTTGACCTTCACGCGGCGGAAGAAGGTCGAAGCCTTCTGGCCGATGGTCACCAGGTCCACTTCGGCACCCTTGTCCTGCCATGCCTTGGCTTCGCCCAGCATCTTGCGGAACAGGTTGTTGTTCAGGCCGCCGGCCAGACCGCGATCGGAGGAGATCACGATGAAACCGACCCGCTTGACCTGCTCGCGCTCGACCAGGAACGGATGCTGGTAGTCGGTGCTGGCCTGGGCCAGATGACCGATCACCTGCTTCATCGCCTGCGCGTACGGACGCGAGGTCTTCATCCGATCCTGCGCCTTGCGGATCTTGGAGGCCGAGACCATTTCCAGGGCGCGCGTCACCTTGCGGGTGTTTTGCACGCTCTTGATCTTGGTTTTGATTTCGCGTCCGCTTGCCATCTCTTGTTTCCCGTGGCGCGGGGCTGATGCCCCGCGTTGTTCAACCGTTTGTCATCTGGTCCAGCGGAGCCAGCGGCTCCGCTCTACAGGACCGCGATTACCAGCTGCCGGTGGTCTTGAACTCGGCGATGCCCTTCTTGAAGGCACCTTCGATGTCGTTGTCCCAACCGCCGGTGGCGTTGACCTTGCTGATCAGCTCGCCCTGGGTGTTGGCGAAGTGGGCGTGCAGGCCTTCTTCGAACGCCAGCAGCTTGTTGACCGGCACGTCGTCGAGGTAACCCTCGTTGACGGCGTAGATCGACAGCGCCTGGTTGGCGATCGACATCGGCGCGTACTGCTTCTGCTTCATCAGCTCGGTGACGCGCTGGCCACGCTCCAGCTGCTTGCGGGTCGCTTCGTCCAGGTCCGAGGCGAACTGCGCGAACGCAGCCAGCTCGCGGTACTGGGCCAGCGAGATACGGATGCCGCCCGACAGCTTCTTGATGATCTTGGTCTGGGCCGAGCCACCGACGCGCGACACCGAGATACCGGCGTTCACGGCCGGACGGATGCCGGCGTTGAACAGGTCGGTTTCCAGGAAGATCTGGCCGTCGGTGATCGAGATCACGTTGGTCGGAACGAAGGCGGACACGTCGCCGGCCTGGGTCTCGATGATCGGCAGCGCGGTCAGCGAACCGGTCTTGCCGGTGACCTTGCCTTCGGTGAACTTCTCGACGTATTCCTCGGACACGCGGGCAGCGCGCTCGAGCAGACGGGAGTGCAGGTAGAACACGTCACCCGGGTAGGCTTCACGGCCCGGCGGACGCTTCAGCAGCAGCGAGATCTGGCGGTAGGCAACGGCCTGCTTGGACAGATCGTCGTACACGATCAGCGCGTCTTCGCCGCGGTCCATGAAGTACTCACCCATGGTGCAGCCCGAGTAGGCGCTGATGTACTGCATGGCAGCCGATTCGGAAGCGGTCGCGGCCACCACGATGGTGTGGGCCAGCGCGCCGTTCTCTTCCAGCTTGCGCACGATGTTGGCGATGGTCGACGCCTTCTGGCCGATCGCAACGTACACGCACTTGATGCCGGTGCCCTTCTGGTTGATCACCGCATCGATCGCCATGGCGGTCTTGCCGGTCTGGCGGTCACCGATGATCAGCTCGCGCTGGCCACGGCCGATCGGGATCATCGAGTCGACCGACTTGTAACCGGTCTGCACCGGCTGGTCGACCGACTTGCGCCAGATCACGCCCGGAGCAACGCGTTCCACCGGAGCGGTCAGGTCGGTGCCCAGCGGGCCCTTGCCGTCGATCGGCTCGCCCAGCGCGTTCACGACGCGGCCCAGCAGTTCCGGGCCGACCGGCACTTCCAGGATGCGGCCGGTGGTCTTGGCGACGTCGCCTTCGCGCAGGTGCTCGTAGTCACCCAGGACCACGGCGCCGACCGAGTCGCGCTCCAGGTTCAGGGCCAGGGCGAAGGTGTTGTTCGGCAGTTCGATCATTTCGCCCTGCATCACGTCGGCCAGACCGAAGATGCGCACGATGCCGTCGGACACGCTGGTCACGGTGCCTTCGTTGCGCGATTCCGCGGCCAGCTTGACCTTCTCGATGCGGTTCTTGATCAGTTCGCTGATTTCGGAGGGGTTGAGCGTGGTTGCCATCGTCAAGTCCTAGTGCCGGCAGCGGGGCCGGACGTTAAATGAATTCAGTTAGCGAGCGCGGTCTGCAGACGGGCCAGCTTGCCCTTCAGCGAACCATCGATGACCACGTCGCCGGCGTCGATCACGGCGCCGCCGATCAGCGAAGCATCGACCGCGGTGGTCACGTCGACCTCGCGGTTGAAGCGCTTGCGCAGCGCGACCTTGATCGCGTCCAGCTCGCCGGCCGACAGCTCGGAAGCCGAGGTCACCGTGGCCTTGACCACGTGCTCGGCTTCGGCGCGCAGGGCGTCGAACATGCCGGAGATTTCCGGCAGCAGCGGCAGACGATGCGATTCGGCCAGGATGGCCAGGAAGCGCGAGTAGGTCTCGCCGTGCGACACCGGCGCCAGCAGGGCGACGGCGTCGTCACGACCCAGCTCCGGGTTGGCGAGCAGGGCCGCCACGCGCGGGTCGGCGGCGACGTGGGCGGAGAACGCCAGGGCGTCCGACCACGGCGCGAACGCACCTTCGTCGCGCGCGGTCGCGAACGCGGCGCGGGCGTACGGGCGGGCAAGCGTGAGGGCCTGGCTCATCCTTAGATCTCCGAGGCCAGCTCGTCGAGCAGCGCCTTGTGGGCGTTGGCGTCGATTTCGCGCTTGAGCAGCTTTTCGGCACCGGTCACGGCCAGCGCGGACACCTGCTTGCGCAGATCTTCACGGGCACGGTTGGCGGCGGCGTCGATTTCAGCCTGGGCCAGTTCCTTCTGACGGGTGGCTTCGGTGATCGCTTCGTTACGGGCTGCATCAACGATCTGGTTGGCACGCGCGTGGGCCTGATCGATGATCTCGTTGGCCTTGGTGCGGGCTTCCTTCAGCGCTTCGTTGACCTTCTCCTGCGCCTGGGCCAGATCTTTCTGGCTGCGGTCGGCAGCAGCGAGGCCTTCAGCAATCTTCTGCTGGCGCTCTTCGATCGCGTTCATCAGCGGCGGCCAGATCTTGGTCGCGATGATCCAGATCAGACCAGCGAAGGCCAGCGCCTGCGCAAGAAGGGTGAAATTGATATTCATGGTTAGCTCGATCGCTGGTTTCGGGGTGGACGTGCCGCCGAAGCGGCACATCCGGCCTTCATCCGAAACCGGGTGCATCAGCACCCGGTCGTCTCAAACCGCTGTATCAGCCGGCCAGAGCCTTGGTGACGGCGCCAGCAAAGGCAGCCGACAGCGGGTTGGCGAAGGCCAGCAGCAGGCCAACGGCGACCGAGATGATGAACGCGGCGTCGATCAGGCCGGCGGTGATGAACATGCGGACCTGCAGGACCGGGATCAGTTCCGGCTGGCGCGCGGCCGACTCCAGGAACTTACCAGCCATGATGGCCAGACCCAGACCGGCGCCCAGCGCGGCCAGGCCGATCATGATGCCGACGGCAAGGGCGGTGGAGCTCTGAATCTGCGCGAAGTTGGTCAGGACGGCGAAGTACATGGTTATCTCCAGGAACTTAAGTTGCTAAGGGTGATGAAACGGATGAAGGTTGAAACGCGTTGAAGCTTGAAACTCAGTGAGCGTCTTCCGACAGGCTCAGGTACACGATCGACAGCATCATGAAGATGAAGGCCTGCAGCGGGATCACCAGCAGGTGGAACAGCATCCAGCCGAGGCCGAACACACCACCCGCGATGGCACCGAAGAAACCGGCACCACCCAGCACCCAGATCAGCAGGAACACGATTTCGCCGCCGAACATGTTGCCGAACAGTCGCATCGCCAGCGAGATCGGCTTGCTCAGCCACTCGACGATGTTGAGGATCAGGTTGAACGGCATCATCCACTTGCCGAACGGCGCCGTCAGGAATTCCTTGACGAAGCCGACCAGGCCCTTGGACTTGAGCGCGAAGAACAGCATCAGGAAGAACACGCTGATGGCCATGCCGAGGGTGGCATTGACGTCAGCGGTCGGCACCGGCTTCCAGTAGTGCACGCCCACCCATTCCAGCGGCTTGGCGATGAAATCGGCCGGGATCATCTTCAGCAGATTCATCAACAGGATCCAGAAGAAGATCGTGATGGCGATCGGCGTGACCAGCTTGCTCTTGCCGTGGTAGGTGTCCTTGGCCTGGCGGTCGACGAACTCCAGGCAGATCTCGACGAAGGCCTGCCACTTGCCCGGCACGCCGGCGGTGGCCTTGCGGGTCCCCAGCCAGAACGCGACAACGATCACCAGGCCCATCAGGACGGCGGTGAGGAAGGTATCGACGTGGATATGCCAGAACATACCCTCACCCTTGCCGACCGGTGCGGTCAGGTTGTGCAGGTGATGCTGGATGTAGCTGGTAGGGGTTAGAGCCTCGCCCGCCATGTGTCCGGAACCTTCAGTTAATTGAATTCTGTCAACGCCTGGCCATGGCCAGGACCTGGAACATCAAGCCGACGGCGATACCGGCCAACAGCGCCAATGCAGGCAGCTTGAAGACCAGGAACCCCACCAGCAGGACGCCGAAAACCACGACCCACTTGGCCACGATCGCAATGATCAGGCGAGCCATCGCCGATCCTGCGGCCACCGCACCACCGCCCAGAGCCATCCGTGCCGCAACCCAGCCGCCGGCCGAAATGGCCACACCGGACGCCAGCGCGCCGAGGGCATACTTCGGACCTACCAGCAGGAAGGCCAGGGCCAGGACAGCCACCGCGGCCAGCGGGTAGACCGCGGCGCGCAGCATCAGTCGCCGACCCGCATCAACGGAGTTCAGCACAGGACGTCCCGCGTGGTTGCAAGTGGAGGGCTGAGGCGGCTACAGCAGGGGGGCCTCATCGAGCCGCCAAATTATAGCAATGGGACAATTTGCGAGACAACCGCTGCCTGTTCATCCCTGGAAGCCGCAAGTTGCGGTAACGGTTACATTTTTGCGTGCCACCCGGGGGACAATGACGTCCGCGTGATGCTGCACCGCAGTATTGAACTTTGGTCGCAGGCGCGGAACTTTCGCCGGATGCGCCGGTCCGATCTTTCGACCTGCCTGCAGCAACCTCGTCGACGCTTCGCCCCGCAGGTCCCGCGATGGCCCCGAAGCCCGGCTCCGGGGCCATCTTTTTGCGTCGTCGCGACAGGGCTGAACCGTGCACACGCCGTGGACCATACGTTCACGGATGGTGGACGGCGGCGTCCGGCACAGTGGTCTTCATTCTGATGAACCACTGCAAGGACTCTTCGATGCGCCCCGTACCCACCCTGCTCGCCCTTTCCCTGCTCGCTGCCGGCGCCTCGTTCGCCAATGCCGCCCACGCCGCCGAAGGCGACGACCGCTTCGCCATCCGTCTGGGTGCGATGAACATCGATTCGGACAACACGCTGCGTGGCAGCACCACCGTGGCCGGCCAAGACATCTCCCTGGACCAGGACTTCAAGCTGGGTGGCAAGGAATGGGAGCCGCGCATCGACGGCATGTTCCGCATCAGCAACCGTCAGCGCCTGCTGTTCAACTACTTCAAGTACGACAAGGACCGTCGCGAGACGCTTGACCAAGGCATTTCCTTCGGCGGTGAGAGCGTGCCGGCCGGCAGCTTCGTGAAGGGCGAGCTGAAGTACCAGGTGGCCAGCCTGGTCTATGACTACTCGGTCGTCGATACCGACACCTTCGACCTGGGCCTGCAGATCGGTGGCGAGTACGCCAAGGTCAGCACCAAGGGCTACGCGGACCTGGGCACGGTGTATGAAGGCCAGTTCCTCAACGAGAAGGCCGATGGCGTGGCACCGGTGGTGGGTGCGCGCATGACCTTCACTCCGTCCGAGCGCTGGATGATCACGCTGCAGGGCCAGTACCTGAACACGCGCTGGGGCAGTTTCGATGACTACAAGGGCGACCTGAGCCGCGCCAATGCGATCGTCGATTACCGCTTCACCAAGAACTTCGGTGTGTTCGCCGGCTACGACTGGTTCAAGCTGGACGTGGACAAGAAGGGCAGCGACGGCACGGTCGGCCTGAAGCAGGAATTCAAGGGCCCGGTGGCCGGTATCAGCTTCGTGTTCTGATCCCCTGCCCCTTCCACGGCATCTTCTCTCCTGGCGCGGCCTCCGGAACATCGGGGCCGCGTTTTTTCTTTGCATCGTCGAGCAGAAAAGCAGGCTGGTCGAGCGCTGGGGGAAGAGGGGCTTGCGTGCGAATGTCCCCCGGCGCCGGCCTACGGCCGTCACCTCCTCCTTTACTTCGCACACAACCCCCGCTCCCTCCGCGTGTCAGGCATCTAGGCGGCCCAGGCACTGGCTCTCGACTATCCGCAAGCCGAGCCGCTGCGTGGGTGGCAGTTGCCGTAGACGCATGCGTGGTCGAGCGCTGGGGGACGAGGGGCTTGCGTGCGAATGTCCCCCGGCGCCGGCCTACGGCCGTCACCTCCTCCTTTACTTCGCACACAAGCCCCTCTTCCCCCGCGTGTCAGGCATCCAGGCGGGCCAGGCTGTGGCTCTCGACTATCCGCAAGCCGTGCGCTGCGTGGGTGGCAGGCGTCTGGACAAAGTAAAGGAGGAGGCGACCGCCGAAGGCGGACGACGGGGGACATTTGTCCAGACGCCTGCCACCCGCACAGCGGCCCAGACCTTCGCGGTGGCAGTTGCCGTAGACGCAGGCGTGGTCGAGCGCCGGAGGGAGAGGGCATCCGGGCGGCTTTGGCACTGCTCTCGACCGTCCGCAAGCCGAGCCGCTGCGCGGGTGGCAGGCATTTTGACAAAGTAAAGGAGGAGGCGACCGCCGCAGGCGGGCGACGGGGGACATTTGTCGAAATGCCTGCCACCCGTGCAGTGGCCCCACCCTTTGCTGCAGCACTGATCGAAGAAAAAAAGCCCCGGCAGATGCCAGGGCTTTTCGTTCGGAACGGCGCGGACGCCTTACTTCTTCTTCGGCATGTACAGATCGGTGATCGTGCCGTCGTAGATTTCCGAGGCCATCGCCACCGACTCGCTCAGCGTCGGATGCGCATGGATGGTGTGGCCGATGTCTTCCGCTTCCGCACCCATCTCGATGGCCAGGCCGATCTCGGCCAGCAGATCGCCGGCATGCACGCCGACGATCGCGCCACCGATGATGCGGTGGGTCTCTTCGTCGAAGATCAGCTTGGTGAAGCCCTCGGTGCGACCGATGCCGATCGCGCGGCCACTGGCGGCCCACGGGAACTTGGCCACGCCGACCTTCAGGCCCTTGGCCTTGGCTTCGGTCTCGGTCACGCCGACCCAGGCGATTTCCGGGTTGGTGTAGGCCACCGACGGAATCACGCGGGCGACCCACTCCTTCTTGTGGCCGGCTGCCACTTCAGCGGCCAGCTTGCCCTCGTGCGTGGCCTTGTGGGCCAGCATCGGGTTGCCGACGATGTCGCCGATGGCAAAGATGTGCGGCACGTTGGTACGCATCTGCCGATCGACCGGGATGAAGCCGCGGTCGGTGACCTGCACGCCGGCCTTCTCGGCATCGATCTTCTTGCCGTTCGGCGAGCGGCCCACGGCCACCAGCACGCGGTCGAAGGTGCCTTGCGCCAGCGCAGGCGCCTGGCCTTCCTCGGCGGCTTCGAAGGTCACGGTGATGCCCTTGGCATCGGCGGTGACGCCCGAGGCCTTGGTCTTCAGGTGCACGTCGATGCCCTGCTTCTTCAGGCGGTCGGCCAGCGGCTTGACCAGGTCCTTGTCGGCGCCCGGCATCAGCTGGTCCATGAACTCGACCACGGTGACCTTGCTGCCCAGCGCGCTGTACACGGTGGCCATTTCCAGGCCGATGATGCCGCCGCCGACGACCAGCAGCGAGCCCGGCACTTCGGCCAGCTCCAGCGCATCGGTGGAATCCATCACGCGCTTGTCGTCCCACGGGAAGTTCGGCAGCTTCACCGCCTGCGAACCGGCGGCGATGATGCATTTCTGGAAGCGCAGCAGCTGGGTGCTGCCGTCAGCCGCGGTGATTTCCAGCTCGTTGGCCGAGACAAACCTGCCAACGCCCTGCACGCTGCGCACCTTGCGCTGCTTGGCCATGCCGGCCAGGCCCTTGGTCAGCTGGTTGACGACCTTTTCCTTGTACGCGCGCAGCTTGTCCAGGGTGATGGTCGGCTTGCCGAACTCGACGCCGAAATCACCGGCGTGGGCCACTTCGTCGATGACCGCAGCAGCATGCAGCAGCGCCTTGGACGGGATGCAGCCGACATTGAGGCAGACGCCGCCGAGGCTGGCGTAACGTTCGACCAGCACCGTATCCAGGCCGACGTCGGCGGCGCGGAAGGCTGCGGTGTAGCCGCCCGGGCCGGAGCCCAGCACGACCATCTCGCATTCGATGTCGGCCGGCTTGCCGCTGGACAGCGCCGGCTTCGGCGCAGCCGGTTCGGCCGGGGCGCGGTGCGACGGGGTCACCGGCGGCTTGCTGGCCGGGGCGGCCGGAGCCGGCGCGGCGGCCTTGGCCGGGGCTGCGGCGGCGCCTTCAGCGTCCAGCACCACGACCACGGCGCCTTCGGACAGGGTATCGCCCAGCTTGACCTTGATTTCCTTGACCACACCAGCGGCCGAGGACGGCACTTCCAGGGTGGCCTTGTCCGACTCCAGGGTTACCAGACCCTGGTCCTTCTTCACCGTGTCGCCGACGGCGACCAACACTTCGATCACCGGCACATCGCTGTAATCGCCGATGTCGGGAACCTTGACTTCAATCGTGGCCATGGTGGGTTTTCCTCGTGCCCGCCCGGCGGCGCCGGCGGGCTGTCACTGCATCTGTTCACGCGGCCGCGCCAGGGGCTGCGGCCGCACGGTGGGGGCGGAGCGGTGCCTTACAGCAGCACGCGGCGCATGTCGGCCAGTACCTGCGACAGGTACGTGGTGAAGCGTGCGGCCAGTGCGCCGTCGATGACGCGGTGGTCGTAGCTCAGCGACAGCGGCAGCATCAGCTTCGGCGCGAACTCCTTGCCATTCCAGACCGGCTGGATGGAGGACTTGGAGACGCCGAGGATGGCCACTTCCGGTGCGTTGACGATCGGGGTGAACGCGGTGCCGCCGATGCCGCCCAACGAGCTGATCGAGAAGCAGCCGCCGCTCATGTCCGCCGGGCCCAGCTTGCCGTCGCGTGCCTTCTTGGCCAGTTCGCCGGTTTCCTGCGCGATCTGCACCACACCCTTCTTGTCCACGTCGCGGATGACCGGCACGACCAGGCCGTTCGGCGTGTCGGCGGCGAAACCGATGTGGAAGTACTTCTTCAGGGTCAGGTTTTCACCGCTGGCATCGAGCGAGGCGTTGAATTCCGGGAACTTCTTCAGCGCTGCGGCGCTGGCCTTGATCAGGAAGGCGAGCATGGTCAGCTTGATGCCGGCCTTCTCGTTCTCCTTGTTCAACGCCACGCGCAGGCCTTCCAGGTCGGTGATGTCGGCCTGCTCGAACTGGGTGACGTGCGGGATCATGGCCCAGTTGCGGGCCAGGTTCGCACCGGAGATCTTCTTGATGCGCGACAGCGGCTGGACTTCGGTCTCGCCGAACTTGCTGAAGTCGACCTTCGGCCACGGCAGCAGGTTCAGGCCACCACCAGCGGCGACGGCGCCACCGGCAGCGGCCGGCACGCCACCGCTGAGCGCGGCCTTGACGAACTTCTGTACGTCACCCTTGGTGATGCGGCCACCCTTCTCGGTGCCGTTGATCTGCAGCAGGTCCACGCCCAGCTCGCGGGCGAACACGCGCACCGCCGGGGTGGCGTACGGCACCTTGGCCGGCAGCACGCCATCGGCATTGAACTGCACCGGCGGGCTGGACGGGGTACCGGCCGAGGCGATCTCGCGGGCCGCCAGCTTGTCCGGCAGCGCCGGCACAGCGACCGGCTCGACCTTGGTGGCGGTCTCTGCGGCAGCCGGAGCGGCAGCAGCAGCGGCCTTGCTCGGCGCCGGCGCGGCAGCGCCCTCGGCTTCGATGATGGCAACCACGTCGCCTTGCGACAGATTGTCGCCCACCTTGACCTTGATCTCCTTGACCACACCGGCCACAGACGACGGCACTTCCATGGTGGCCTTGTCGCTTTCCAGCGTGACCAGGCCCTGGTCCTTCTTGACCGTATCGCCCACGGCGACCAGCACTTCGATGACCGGAATGCCGGCGTAGTCGCCGATGTCCGGCACCAGGGCTTCAACCGCACCACCGCTGGCAGCCGGAGCGGCCGGCGCAGCTGCGGCCGGCGCGCTCTGGGTGGCGGCAGCCGGGGCAGCGGCCTTGGCCGGTGCCGGTGCCGGTGCCGGTGCCGGTGCCGGTGCCGGTGCCGATGCCGGTGCCGGTGCCGGTGCGGCAGCGGCCGGCTTGGCGGCTTCGGCTTCGCCTTCGGCCACTTCGATCAGGGCCACGACCTTGCCTTCGGACAGGCTGTCGCCCACTTTGACCTTGAGCTCCTTGACCACGCCCGCCACCGAGGACGGCACTTCCATGGTCGCCTTGTCGCTTTCCAGCGTCACCAGGCCCTGGTCCTTCTTGACCGTGTCGCCGACGGCGACAAGCACCTCGATTACCGGGATATCGCTGTAGTCACCGATATCGGGGACAAGTGCTTCCTTGATTTCGGCCATGGGGATAACTCCGGCAATCTGGTGTAGGGAAACGTCTATTGTGCGGCCAGCGGGGTCCAGCGCCAACCGTTACAGGTGTTTTCAGTACGCACGCAGCCGGGACAGGCTGTTGCCCATGGGTCGGGTGCGCGACCAGTCGGTAGCGTATTGTCCAGGCGATGTCCGCTTCATGTCGCCCGCGCGTCGTGCACTGGCTGCCAGGCCTGGCGCAGGCGCGGCAACGACCACGCCGCATTGGCAGGGCTGGTCGACGGCAGCGCGACCACCTTCGGCGGGGCCTCCAGCCGCGGCAACACCCAGCGCTGGAATGCCTGCAATGACGCGCCGCCATTGCAGCCGATCAGCGTCAGCTCAGGCAACGTGGCGATCAGTTCCGGCAGTGCATTGGCCACTTCCGTGCCACGCACGATGTCCGCATCCAGGCTGCCGCGCCGCTCGCAGCGCCCGATCACATCCCACAGGCCGATGCCTGCGGCCTTCAACGCCTGCAGCCGTTGCGCATAGGGCAGATCCGCGTCGAAACCGCAGATATCGGCCATCAGCGGCCAGAAGCGGTTGCGAGGATGCGCGTAGTAGCGCTGCTCCTGCAGGGATGCCACGCCTGGCATCGAGCCCAGCAGCAGCACCCTGCAATCGACGTTCACCTGCGCTGGCAGGCCAATGCACAACGTTGCCGTGCTCACATCTTCTCCAACTGCATGAATGTCGGCGAGAGCAGAAAGCGCCATGAATACAGGCATTCCGCACCCGTCGCTGAACAAGGAAAACTATTTTTTAACGTGCGTCGGATTCGATTCATGTTGGGGCGACTACGGTGTGCTCGCCCCGCAACCGGGGGCCCAAAACAAGAAACATTAGGAGATACCCCCATGCGCTCCATCCGTATCCTGAGTCTCGCCCTGCTGACCTCCGCCGCCTTCGCGCCGGCCGCTTTCGCCCAGGACAGCAGCACCACCGATACCGCTTCGGGCAAGCATTTTGCCGTTGTTGGCGGCATCTCGCTGCTGGAGCCGAAGAACGACCCGATCACCGGCGTGAAGAAGACCGACGGTGGCCCGGCGCCGACCGTCAGCTTCAGCTACTACATCAACGACAACTGGGCCGTTGAGCTGTGGGGCGCTGCCGACAAGTTCGACAACAAGTTCAAGGGCCCGAACAACGCCCGCCTGGGTTCGGTCGAGCAGCAGCCGGTCGCGCTGAGCGGCCAGTACCACTTCGGCCAGGCTGACAACGTGTTCCGCCCGTTCGTGGGCGTGGGCTACTACCAGTCGAGCTTCAGCAACGAGAAGCTGGGCAACGGCGCTGACACCGACATCCGCTTCAAGGATGCCAAGGGCGTGATCGGTACCGTCGGCGTCGACATGAACATCAACTCCACCTGGTTCGCCCGTGCTGACGCCCGCTACATGCGCGCCCGCCCGGACATCAAGGTCGGCGGCGAGAAGATCGGCGAAGCCAAGATGGATCCGTGGACCGTCGGCTTCGGCATCGGCGCCCGCTTCTGATCCAGGCAGCACCTGCTTCACTGATGCAACGCGACGGGCCCTTCGGGGCCCGTCGTCGTTTCCGTCACCCGCGTTCCGCGTGTAGAGCCGAGCCCATGCTCGGCTGCTTTTTTGTAGAGTCGAGCCAAGCCCCCTATCCCGGGTCGAGCGGCGGGCTCCGCGCGCATTGCGATGCGTTACGTTCAATGGCGCCCACGGTCAAGGGTGGCGCGGCTCGGCTCTACAGGCACAGGACGCGGAGACACGATGGACGACGTCGACCTGCTGGTGATCGGTGGCGGCATCAATGGCGCCGGCATCGCCCGTGACGCCAGCGGCCGCGGCCTGCGCGTGCTGCTGTGCGAACAGCATGACCTGGCCGCGCACACCTCCAGCGCCAGCAGCAAGCTGATCCACGGCGGCCTGCGCTACCTGGAGCAGGGCGAGTTCGGGCTGGTGCGCAAGGCGCTGGGCGAACGCGAGGTGGTGCGCCGGCAGGCGCCCCATCTGGTCCATCCGCTGCGCTTCGTCCTGCCGTGGGAACCGCACCTGCGCCCGCGCTGGATACTGCGCGCGGGGCTGTGGCTGTACGACCATCTGGGCCGGCGCAGCCCCGCCTTCCCCGCGTCACGCGCACTGGAACTGCAGCACGATCCGCTCGGCCAGTGGCTCTCCCCGGCGCTGCGGCAGGCCTTCAGCTACGCCGATGCGCAGGTCGATGACGCGCGGCTGGTACTGCTCAACGCCCTGGATGCCGCGCAGCGGGGCGCACAGGTGCAGGTGCGCAGCCGCTGCATCGACCTGCACCCCGTGCAGGGCCGGTGGCGGGCCGTGCTGGAATCCGCCGATGGCCAGCGGCACCCCGTGAATGCCCGCGCCGTGGTCAATGCGGCGGGCCCGTGGGCCGGGGGCCTGCTGGAACGGATGCAGGCGCGCAGCGGCGGCCCTGCGCTGCGCCTGGTGCAGGGCAGCCACATCGTGCTGCGCAGGCCCTGGCCCGATGACAGCGCCTGCCTGCTGCAGCAGCCCGACGGGCGGGTGGTGTTCCTGCTGCCTTTCGCCCACGACCACCTGCTGGTGGGCACCACCGATACCGACTATCGCGGTGACCCGGCGCGCTGCAGCGTGCTGCCTTCCGAGGTGACCTACCTGTGCGAAGCGGCCAATCGCTACCTGCGTGACCCCATCGCCCCGGACGAGGTGGTCTGGGCGTTCGCCGGTGTCCGTCCATTGCTGGCCGACCCGGATCCGCGCGCAGCGCAGCTGAGCCGCGACTACCGCCTGCAGGTGCAGGTGGACCCGGCACCGGCGCTGCATGTACTGGGCGGCAAGCTGACCACCTACCGGGTGCTGGCCGAGGAGGCACTGGACCTGCTGCGCCCTGCCCTGCCACAGATGGGACCGGCCTGGACGGCGCGCGGAGACCCGTTGCCGGGCAGCGACTGGGGCGACGCCGCACAGGCGTGCTCGCGCCTGCTGGCGCTGGCACCGTGGTTGCCCGCAGGTATCGCGCGACGCTGGGCCGGGGCCTATGGCAGTCGCAGCGCGGAACTGCTGCAGGGTGTACACGGCCTGCACGATCTGGGCGAGGACTTCGGCGGTGGCCTGCATGCACGCGAAGTGGACTTCCTGCGCGAACGCGAGTGGGCGTGTGACACCGACGATATCCTGTGGCGCCGGAGCAAGCTGGGGTTGCGCCTGGATGCTGCGCAGGTGGCACGGCTGCAGGCGTGGATGGAGGGTCGGATCCCTTTTCCACGGAAAGGGCTCTGACCCCCGTGTTGCCACGTGTGCCAACCCAGGTTGGCAGCTACCAGGGCAGCCGCGCGCGACGCGATCGATGCATTAGGATTTCCCCATCGCCATTGGAGACGCTGCATGACGCCCCGCTACGTGCTGGCCATCGACCAGGGCACCACCAGTTCGCGCGCGATCCTGTTCGACCGCGCCGGCGACATCGTCGGCAGCGCGCAGCGCGAGTTCGCGCAGATCTTCCCGCAGCCCGGCTGGGTCGAGCATGACCCCCGCGAGATCCTTACCAGCGTCTATGCCACATTGACCGAACTGCTCAGCCGCGGGCAGATCGACCCACGCCATATCGCCGCGCTGGGCATCACCAACCAGCGCGAAACCACCGTGGTCTGGGACCGTGCCACCGGCCAGCCGATCCACAACGCCATCGTCTGGCAATCGCGGCAGAGCCACGCCATCTGCGAGCGGCTGAAGTCCGCCGGGCATGAAGCACTGATCCGCGAGCGGACCGGGCTGCTGATCGACGCCTATTTCTCCGCGACCAAGGTGCGCTGGATCCTCGACCACGTGGATGGTGCGCAGCAGCGCGCCGAACGTGGTGAGCTGCTGTTCGGCACCATCGACAGCTGGCTGGTGTGGAACCTCAGCGGTGGCCAGGCACATGTGACTGACTACAGCAATGCGGCGCGCACGCTGCTGTTCAACATCCACACGCTGGACTGGGATGACGACCTGCTGGCCCTGCTCGACATTCCGCGCGCGATGCTGCCGCAGGTGCGCGACTCCAGCGCGGTGTACGCACACACCCGGCCGCAGTTCTTCTTCGACCATCCGATCCCCATCGCCGGCATCGCCGGTGACCAGCAGGCGGCGCTGTTCGGCCAGGCTTGTTTCCAGCCGGGCATGGTCAAGAACACCTATGGCACCGGTTGCTTCATGTTGATGCACACCGGCGCGCAGGCGGTGCGGTCGCGCAACGGCCTGCTGACCACCATTGCCTGGGGCCTGGACGGGCGCGTGGAGTACGCGCTGGAGGGTTCGATCTTCATCGCCGGCTCGGTGGTGCAGTGGCTGCGCGATGGACTACGCATGATCGAACGCGCCAGCGACAGCCAGGCGCTGGCTGCGCAGGTGCCCGACAGTGGCGGCGCCTACCTGGTGCCGGCGTTCGTCGGCCTCGGCGCGCCCTATTGGCGCAGTGATGTGCGCGGTGCGATGTTCGGCCTGACCCGCGGCACCCGCAAGGCGCACTTCGTGCGCGCCGCGCTGGAAGCGATGGCCTACCAGACCCGCGATGTACTCGATGCGATGCAGTCCGATGCGGGTATCGCGCGGACCGAGCTGCGCGCTGATGGCGGTGCGATCGGCAACGACTTCCTGGCCGGTTTCCAGGCCGACATTCTCGGTGTGCCGCTGCTGCGGCCGCGACTGACCGAGACCACCGCGCTGGGTGCGGCCTATCTGGCCGGCCTGGCAGTGGGGTTCTGGAACAGCCGCGAACAGATCGCCGCGCAATGGGGCCTGGACCGGCGCTTCGAGCCACGGATGGAGGTGGCCCGGCGCGAGAAACTGTATGCGGGATGGCAGCAGGCGGTGGCCGCCACCCTCGCCTTCCACGTCGATTGAGGGGTAGTGCCGGTCAGAACGCCGGCAGTACCGCGCCCTTGTACTTGGTCTCGATGAGCGCCTTCACCTGCGGGCTGGTCAGGGCCTTGGCCAGCTTCTGCACACGGGCGTCGTCCTTGTTGTCCGGGCGCGCGACCAGGAAATTCACGTACGGCGAGTCCTTGCTCTCGATCGCCAGCGCATCCTGGGTCGGGTTGAGGCCTGCGTCCAGCGCGTAGTTGGTATTGATCAGGGCCAGGTCGACCTGGTCCAGCACGCGCGGCAGCATCGCCGAGTCCAGCTCGCGGAACTTCAGGTTCTTCGGATTGGCGATGATGTCGCGCTGGGTCGCCAGTGCGTTGGTCGGGTCCTTCAGCTCGATCACGCCGGCCTTGTGCAGCAGGATCAGCGCGCGGCTGTTGTTGCTCGGGTCGTTCGGGATCACCACGTCGGCGCCTTCGCGCAGCTCGGCCAGCGACTTGACCTTGCGCGAGTACGCACCGAACGGCTCGATGTGCACGCCGATCACCTTCACCAGGTCGGTCTTGCGGTCGCGGTTGTAGGCATCCAGGTAGGGCTCGGTCTGGAAGTAGTTCGCATCCACCTGCTTCTGCACCAGCTGGTCGTTGGGCTGCACGTAGTCATTGAACACCCGCACGTCCAGGTCCACGCCTTCCTGCTTGAGGATCGGCTTGACCACCTCGAGGATCTCGGCATGCGGCACGGCCGTGGCGGCCACCACCAGCTTCTGCGAGGGCTCGCCGGACTTGCCGCAGGCGGTCAGGGCCAGCGCAGCGGCGAGCAGGGGCAGCAACAGGGTCTTTTTCATGGGGGATTGAATTCTCGGGGGAGTGTCAGGAGTTTTCGTAGTTGCTCAGGGCCAGCTCAAGCAACGCCTTGGCCTGCTCGCGCAGCATCATGGGCTCGACGATCTCGGCATCCGAGCCGTAATGCAGCACATCCATCAGCAGCTCGCGCGAGACGCTGTACGGCACCTTCAGCTCATAGCGGCCGTCGGCCAGGAAGCGGCCCTGCTGCTTGGAATGCCAGTGCTCGTCGGCCACCCAGCGCGCGGCCTTGGCGCTGAACAGGATGGTCGCCCAGCCCTTCGGCGCGCCAGAGAAGATGCCGTAGCTGGCGCCGAGCTGCTCGTCCAGCTCGCTGTCGGCGACGTCGCGCGCGGTGCTGTCGACCACCCGCGCCTTGTGGATGCGGTCGACCGCGAAACTGCGCAGGGCGTCGCGGTCATGGTCCCAGGCATCCAGGTACCAGTTGTCGCGATAGTGGGTCAGGCGCTGCGGCGAGACGGTGCGCTTGGTCGGCTCGTCGGTGGAACGGGCACGGTACTCGAACGCCAGCTGGCGGCGCTCCAGCACGGCCGATGCGACGCTGCGGAAGCTGCCTTCGTCAAACTTGCGGCCACGGTGCGGAATCACCCGCACGCGGTCGACCGGCCAGCTGGACACGCCGGCCTGGGCCGCCAGCAGGCTCTCGATGCGTTGCTGCAGCGGTGCCAGCACCGACGACAGCACACCACCGCCGGTCCGCGCCAGCAGGTGCTGCGAGGCCAGCAGGGCATGCAGCTCCTCCGAGCTGAGCCACAGGCCGGGCAGCTCGAAACGGTCGCTCTCGTCAGCCTGGTAGCGGAAGCCCGCCTCGCCGTCGCCCTCGATCGGTGCCATCAGCGCATCGCGCAGGAAGGCCAGGTCGCGGTAGACGGTGGCGCGGGAACAACCGAGCTTGTCCTGCAGGGTCGCCACCGTCACCGGATAGCGCGCGGACTTGAGCAGACGATGCAGGGCGGTGATGCGTTCGTATCGGTCCATACCCCCGATTATGTCCGAGTCGCGGGTCTTGTGTGGGACGTTTGGGCTATCGTGGTCGCCCCCACCCCCATGGAATGCCCGATGCGCCGGTTGCCTGCCCTGTCCCTGCTGGCCTGCCTGCTGCTGGCCGCCTGTGATCGCGCGCCGGCGCCGGCCGGCGCCGAGCCCCCGGTACCCGTCGCCGATCCGACGCAGGCGGTGCTGGGCGCCAGCCAGCGTTTCGCGGCCTTGCGCAGCTTCCACGCCGAACTGGAGGTGCTGGGCGCGCCGCAGCCGGTACGCAGCGCCATGGACTTCGTCGCGCCCGATCGTTTCCGGGTGGAGACGCCGGCGGGGCCGCAGACCATCATCGGCGACACCATGTTCCTGCAGGCCGACGGTGCGATCCGCCAGGTGCCGACCCCGCCTGGCCTGCTTGAGCAGTGGCGCAACCCGCTGCCGGCCGATGCCCTGTCCGCCGACCTGAAGGCCGAAGACCTCGGCAGCCAGTCGCTGGACGGGGTGCAGACCCGGCATTACCGGCTGCGCGGCACCCAGCCCGGGGAACGCCTGGAATACTGGGTGGATGCCCAGGGCCTGCCACGCCAGATCGTGCGCAGCGGCAGCAGCAATGGCCGCAGCTTCCAGCTGCGCCTGCGCTATTCGCGCTTCAACGACCCTGAGGTGCGCGTCGATCTGCCCTGAATAGGCGACCGCGCCAACGTTCGCTGAAGCGCGCATTTGGATCGATTCGGACCGCCATCACGCTTCCAGTATCATCACCGGCTGTCAACCGTTTCGGAGAAGCCTCGATGTCCCTGCGCGTGTCCCTGCTGATCCCCCTGCTGCTGTGTGCGCCGCTCGCATACGCGCAGGATGCCTCCGAGCTGGCGGCGATGTCCTCGCCGTGGAGCGGCAGTGGTGGCGAGCTCGGGTTTGCCTCGGCACGCGGCAACAGCAGCACCGAGAGCTTCAACGGCCGTCTGCGCCTGCGCTACACCGACGGTGACTGGGTGCACAGCATGGACCTGTTCGGCCTCCGCTCCAGCTCCAAGGTGACCGAAACCAACGACGACGGCACCACCACCCGCCGCAACAACACCACCGCCAACCGCTACACCGGCAGTGCCGGCAGCGCGCTGCAGCTGGGCGAACACCGCCAGCTGACCGCGACGGTGCGTACGGAACGCGACGACTTCGCCACCTACGACCGCCAGAGCTCGTTCGGTCTGGGTTACGGCACCCGCCTGTGGAACACCGAGCGCTTCTCGTTCGACGCGCAGATCGGCCCCGGTGTGCGCCGCACCCACAGCACCGAGGACGACCGCACCCGCACCGGCCTGATCGGCCGTGGCCTGTTCGACATGAAGTATTCGCTGACTGACAACACCGACCTGGTCAACACGCTGCTGGTCGAATCCGGTTCGTACAACACCTTCGGCCAGAACGACTTCGGTGTCTCGGTGAGCATGAACGAGCACCTGGCACTGAAGGCCGGCTGGCAGGCGCGTTACAACAGTGACGTGGCCGAGGACAAGCGCAAGACCGATACGCTGACCACGATGAACGTGGTCTACAAGTTCAAGTAAGCAGAACGGGCGCCCAGGGCGCCCGTTCTTCTTCCGGTAGTGCCGGCCGCTGGCCGGCAACTGCATTCAACTGGGCACGCGGTTGCCGGCCAGCGGCCGGCACTACCGGCGGTAGCTCAGACGTTCAGCAGTTCGCCGGCACCGGCTTCCAGCAGCATCTTCGCCACGCGCTGGCCCAGCGCCTCCGGATCCCGGGCCGGGCCCACCGCCTCGGCGCGCACCGCACGACCATCGCTGGCACTGCCGACCAGGCCCTGCAGGTGCAGGTCGTCGCCCTGCCACTGCGCGATGGCCGCCACCGGCACGTGGCAGCTGCCATGCAACGCGCGGTTCATCGCCCGCTCGGCTTCCACGCAGGCGCGCGTAGCGGCGTCATCAAGCGTGGCGAACAGCGCCATCAGGCGCGTATTGCCACCGTCGCACTCCACCGCCACCGCGCCCTGCGCCGGTGCCGGCAGCCACTGCGGCGGCTGCAGGCGCGCGACGATGCGCCCGCCCAGGCCCAGGCGCTCCAGGCCGGCCACGGCCAGCACGATGGCGTCGTAACCACCATTGTCGAGCTTGGCCAGGCGGGTGTTGACGTTGCCGCGCAGGTCCAGCAATTCCAGATCCGGGCGCAGCGCGCGCAGCTGGGCCTGGCGGCGCAGCGATGAGGTGCCGACCCGCGCACCGATCGGCAGCGCGTCCAGCGAGGCGTACAGGTTGGAGACGAAACCATCGGCTGGATCGTGGCGGGTCAGCATCGCCGGCAGCGCGAAGGGTTCGTCCAGTTGCATCGGCACATCCTTCAGCGAGTGCACGGCGCAGTCGGCCTCACCGCGCAGCATGGCCAGCTCCAGCTCCTTCAGGAACAGGCCCTTGCCACCGATGGCGGCCAGCGAGCGGTCGAGCACCTCGTCACCGCGGGTGCTCATCGGCACCAGTTCCACATGCAGCCCGGGATGGGCCTGGCGCAGGCGGTTGGCGACATGTTCGCTTTGCCAGAGGGCGAGCGGGCTCTTGCGGGTGGCGATGCGGACGGTTTCCATCCGGTCATTATCGCGCCTTCGGCACGGATACGGCCAACGGCGGAGCCCCTCGTGGCTGGTGCATCGGCTGGATCTATCGCGCTTGGCCGGGCGGGGTGGGTTCGCGGGGGACGCCGTGAATCCGTCCGTGGAGGCTTGGCCGCGGCATCCATGCCGCGGACACCCCCGCGAACCCACCCCGCCCGGCCTCTGACAGTTTCCGTGTGCGTCAGCCACGGAAGATCAAAAGAAAAGAAAAAAGAGCAGAAGCAAAAGCAACTGCCGAAGGCTTCCGGGGTCAGATCCCTTTTCCGCAGGAAAAGGGATCTGACCCTTCTTCCCCCGCCCGATAACAACAATGCCTTTGCCGTCCGACGCTGGACGAATGTGAGGGTTGGGCCGGGGTGGGGCGGCGGGACCGTTGGCGCCATGGATGGCGCCATCGAGCTTACATGGATGTACTTGCAGCGTGTCCCGCCGCCCCACCCCGGCCCGGCCCAGCACGTAGAAACAACGAGCCATGACCCGCTGTTGCTGTTGCTGTTGATTTCATAGCAGTCGCGGCCGCAGGCCGCGCGGGACCACTCACAGATGCCGCAGTTCCTGCTTCAGCGTCGCCACACAGCGGCGGCTGACTTCCAGCGGCTGCCTGCCATGCCGCAGCACCGCCTGCACCTGCCCGCCGGAGCCGCGCCGCAGCTCCACCAGCTCGTGCCGCGCCACCAGGCAGTTGCGATGGATGCGGATGAAGCGGCTGGCGAACTCTTCTTCCAGCGACTTCAGCGATTCCTCGATCAGGTCCTCGCCGCGCGCGTGGTGCACCACCACGTACTTCTCTTCGGCCTGCAGGTAGTGGATGTCGTCCAGCGGAATCAGCCGCAGGCTGCCGCGCAGGCGTGCGCACAGTACGCTGCGTGCCTGCTGCCCGCTGTGCGCCTGCGGCTGGCCATCGCGACCGGCCAGGAACGTGCGTGCCCGTGCAATCGCCGCTGCCAGGCGTTCGGCGCGCACCGGCTTCATCAGGTAATCGATGGCTGCCGCTTCGAAGGCCGACAGCGCATGCGCATCGTAGGCAGTGCAGAACACCACCGCCGGCCGCGGTTCGAAGCTGGCCAGGTGGCGGGCTGCTTCCAGGCCGTCCAGCCCAGGCATTGCGATGTCCAGCAGGACCAGGTCCGGCTGCAGCTCCGCGCACGCGTGCAGGGCCTGCTCGCCGTTGCCGGCCTCGGCCACCACGTCCACGCCGTCCTGTGCGGCCAACAGGCTGCGCAGGCGCTCACGCGCCAGTGGTTCGTCATCGGCGATGACTACCCTCACGATCGTCCCCTCACTGGATCGGCACTGTCACTTGGCAGGCATAGTAGCCCTCGCTCCAGCCAGCCGTCATCCGCGCGGCACTGCCAAAGCGCCAGGCCAGCCGATGGCCGATGCTGTGCTGGGCATGGCCGGCCCCCCGCGCCAGGGCCAGCCCGGGCGCCTGCGGATCAGGCGCGGGATTGCGCACGCGGATCTGCAGATCGTTGCCCTCGCGCAGCAGCTGCAGCTCGATGGTGCCGCCCTCGGGCAGGCGCGAAATGCCATGCAGCACGGCGTTTTCCACCAGCGGCTGCAGTACCAGCCTTGGCAATGGCAGGTCCCACGGCAGCGGCTCGTCACGCTGCCAGCGCACCTGCAGGCGTTCGCCCAGGCGCAGCGATTCGATCGACAGGTAGCGCTCGGCCAGTTCGCATTCGTCGCGCAGGGTGGAATCGCCCTCGCCTGCACCGAGCGCAGCACGGAACAGATCGGACAGGTCGAGCACGGCACGCTCGGCCACCGCCGGGTCCCGATGCAGCAGGCTGGCGATGAGGTTCATGCTGTTGAACAGGAAATGCGGGCGGATGCGCGCCTGCAGCGCATCGGCCTGCGCGCGCGCATTGGCCTGCACCTGGGCCGCCCAGCGGTCGCTGACATAGAAGTAGCGCAGCGCCAGCGCGCTGATCAGCGCGGTGGTGGCGGCGCTGCCGAGGGTGAAGCGCCAGAAGCTGATGCCGTTGGCGAAGCTGTCACCCAGCACCGCGTACAGCGCGTGCACGATGCCGGCGCAGACGACCGCGATCAGGGCCGCCAGTGCGATGGCAGCGACCGCCCCCATCACCTGCGGCAGCCTGGACAGCGCCTGCCGCAGCAGGCACAGGCTGGCGGTCACGGCCAGCGCCAGCCACAGCGCGAAGCCGCTGGCCGACAGCAGCTCGCCAACGGTCCAGTGGCGGCTGCCATCCGGGGCCAGGGCCAGCACCACCACCACCAGCTCGGCCAGGCCCAGCATCGCCGCCAGCCGCGGCAGGCGGCACAGTTCCGGCATCCACGGCGATGGGCTGGCCAGGGGCATGGCTCAGGCCGCGCCCAGCCGTTCCTGCAGCCAGTCACCCAGTGCCTGGATTTCCTCGGCACAGACCTGGTGGGCCATCGGGTAGCTGTGCCACGCCACGTCCAGGCCCAGCGTACGCAGCGCCTGTGCGCTGTGGGCCGCCACGGCCTGCGGGATCACCGGGTCGCCACTGCCATGGGCCATGAACACCGGCACCTGCACCGCGCCTTCAACGCGCGTGGCACTGTCGGCTTCGGGCAGATAGGTGGACAGGGCGATCAGGCCGGCCAGCGGCGCGGTACGCGACAGCGCAGCAGTCAGGATGATCGCACCACCCTGCGAGAAGCCGGCCAGGAAGATCTTCTCCGCCGCGACGCCACGCTCGATCTCGCGCGCGATCAGCGCGTCCAGCTGCACCACCGATTCCTGCACGCCGGCCATGTCGGCACGCGACCGGAAGTCCATGCCGACGATGTCGTACCAGCCGCGCATGGGCACGCCGTTGTTGATCGTGATCGGCCGCACCGGTGCGTGCGGGAACACGAAGCGCAGCGCCGGCCAGTGCGGCCGCACCAGCTCCGGCACGATCGGCGCGAAATCATGGCCATCGGCGCCGAGGCCGTGCAGCCAGATCACCGACCACTGCGGCGAGGCGCCGGTTTCCTGTTCCACCGTTTGCAGCATGATGCGGCTCCTTCAAGTTCGAGCCGCATTATGCCGCTGGCGTGGGGCAATCAGTACAGCGGCGGTTGCTCGGCCGCTTCGCGCCGCAGCTGCGCGGCGCGGACCAGTACCGGTGGCGGGATGTTCTCTTCGGGAATGTCCAGCAGGCCCAGGCGATGCAGGAAGGCGCCCGGACCACGCGAGGAGGTCAGCGCCACCACCGGAATGGCCAACACCATGCCGATCACCACCGGCGCCATCCACGCCGCCAGCGACGGCGACACGGCCCAGGCCAGCACGCCCATGAAGGCGCCGAACACACCCAGGCCACCGTAGCCGCGGATCAGTGCCAGCCACGAGATGCCGCCGTCGTCACGCTGCTGCGCATCCCAGCCGGAATCGCGGCCGGACAACACTTCGGCCACGCCCCGCGACTGCACGTACATCACCACCGGCGCCATCAGCGCGGCCAGCACGGTTTCCACCAGCATCGACACGAAGGCACGGATCGCACCGCCGCAGCCACGGCGGTCGACCGGGTCCAGCAGCATCGCCAGGTAACCGAGCACCTTGGGCAGCAGCAGTACCGCCATCGTGGCGGCGAACAGGCGCACCACCTGCTCTTCGTCCTGTGCGCGCCAGTACACGCTGGGCGACAGGTGCAGCAGGGCATTGAAGTCGATGCCCTCCTGGAACAGCGGGATGGCGATGCCGATCAGCATCAGCATTGCCCACATCGGTGCGGTGAAATAGTGGCCGATGCCGATCAGCATGTGCGTGCGGCTGATCCAGTGCAGGCCGCGGCTGCCCACGACCTTGCCGTGCTGCAGGTTGCCCTGGCACCAGCGGCGGTCGCGAACCAGCAGATCGGTCAGCGTCGGCGGGCCCTCTTCATAGCTGCCACCGAGGTAGGGCACCATGTGCGCGGCCCAGCCGCCACGACGCATCAACGCTGCTTCGACGAAGTCATGGCTGAGCACGTGGCCGCCGAACGGCTTGCGCCCCGGCAGCGCCGGCAGGCCGGCGTGGTCGGCGAAGGCGCGGGTACGGATGATGGCGTTGTGGCCCCAGTAGTTGCTCTCGGCGCCATGCCACCAGGCCACGCCACGGGCGATCACCGGCCCGTACACGCGGCCACCGAACTGCTGCATGCGTGCGAACAGGGTGCGGCCGCCGATCACCGACGGCAGGGTCTGGATCAGGCCGACGTCGGCGTTGTGCTCCATGCCGGCCACCAGGCGCACGATGCTGTCGCCGGTCATCAGGCTGTCGGCGTCGAGGATCAGCATCTGCGGGTAGGCACCGCCGAAGCGACGGACCCAGTCGGCGATGTTGCCGGCCTTGCGCCCGCTGTTGTCACCACGGCGGCGGTAGAACAGGCGGATCTGCCCGTCCGGCACCCGCTCGCGCAGCTCGCCGAACACCCGCTCCTCGGCAGCGGCGATGTCCTCGCGACGGGTATCGCTGAGCACGAAGAAATCGAATCGGCCGAGCTGGCCGGTGGCCGCCACCGACTCGTAGATCGCCTGCAGGCCCGCCAGCAGGCGGCGCGGGTCTTCGTTGTAGGTCGGCATCAGCAGCGCGGTGCGGCTGTGCACGGTCGGCAGCGGCTTGTCCGGGTCGATGCCGAGGCGATAGCCACGGTCGAACACGGCGGTCAGGAAGCCGGCCAGGGCGCTGGCGAAAGACAGCGCGATCCAGGCAAACAGGCCAACGAACAGCACCAGCAGGCAGGCTTCGAGCACGCTGATGCCATTGGCCGACAGCACCCGCCACATCATCCGCGTGGCCACGGCGGTCATGCCGAGCGTGCCACCGAAGATGTACAGCCGGCGCAGGCCGATCAGGCGCGGCGACGTGCGATGCCGCCGGACCTTCAGTGCACCTTCGCGCAGGGTCTGTTCGGGCATCTGCAACGGAGATTCAGCGGGCAGCAGCGCCCAGCCGGCGTCGAGCCGGGGCGTTTCTGCTTCCGCATGGATGGTCTGCACCCCCATCGCCGCCTACTCCGCGCCGTCGGCACGGCCGGCCATCCCGGCCGGGCTGCATGCACCAAGGTTCCCGGCGCGCTTTCCCGGCGCCCGCACTTGTCCAGACTGTGTCGGCTTCAGGCCGCACAGTCGATGTCTGTCACTACCGGAACCCACACGATCTCCAACGGGGCGGAATCGAAAATGCGGCCCAGTCTAGGGCGCTGAATGTAAGCCGGGTGCGAAGGCCTACGCCGGGATTTATCCCCATTCAGCAAATAGCAGGCGATCACGTCGGGGGATGGCCAGATGTCACTGCATCGCCCCGGGTACTGGATCGTATCAAACGCGAACGGTTATCATTTCATTAACCAGGCAGGTCACCGTCTTCCGCACGGCCGCGACCCACCCAGCTGCGCCGGTCCACACCGCGCGCACCGACGACCCACGGAAGGGTGGCTGCCTGCTGTCTGCCTGCGCCTGCTGCTTCCACCGGGTCACCCCACCTCCCATGGAAGCCGCCATGTCCCCATCGTCCCGTTCCCGTTCCGCGCGCCTGCCGCGCACCCGCCTGGCCCCTGCCCTGGCCTCCGCCTGCCTGCTGGCCCTGCCAGGCCTGGCCGCTGCAGAGGCCGGCGCCGATGCCTCCACCAAGGATCTGGATACCGTGGTGGTCACCGCCTCGGGCAGCCAGCAATGGATCAAGGATGCCCCGGCCAGCATCAGCGTGATCAGCCGTGAGGACATCGAGCGCCAGCCGGTTCCCGACCTGGCCACCCTGCTCAGCCGCGTGCCGGGCGTGACCGGCGGCCTCAGCGCCGTCGGCGAACAGTCCAAGATCAAGCTGCGCGGCATGCCGTCCAACTACACGCTGGTGCTGGTGGACGGCAAGCGCATGGGCAGCTCGGCCGCGACCAACTACCGCCCCGACCTCGGCCGCCAGGACCTGAACTGGATCTCGCCCGACCAGATCGAACGCATCGAAGTGGTGCGTGGGCCGATGTCCTCGCTGTACGGCTCCGACGCCATGGGCGGGGTGATCAACATCATCACCCGGCGCATCGGCGACGAATGGAACGGCAGCGCCACCCACAGCTACACCCGTCCCGGTGATGGCAAGCGCGGCGATACCCAGCAGATCGGCGCGACCTTCTCCGGCCCACTGGGCGAACGCTTCGGCCTGCGCATCGGTGCCAACAGCATGCGCCGTGATTCGGACCAGTCCAACCACGGTGTCTACGGCAATGCCTACGCCGGCGAGAAGGACCGCACTGTCGATGCGCTGCTGCAGTGGAAGCTGAGCGACGCACAGGAACTGTCGCTGGAAGCCGGCCATGGCGTGCAGCAGGCCTTCATCGATGCGTCGCTGGAAAAGCAGGACGAAGGCGCCTGGGGAGCCAGTGAGCTCAAGCGCAGCTCGCTGGCGCTCAACCACGATGGCACGTGGAGCTTCGGCACCTCCAGGCTCAGCGCGTACTGGACCGAATACAAGAACGACATCGGCGCCACCGGCCGCTCAGAGGCCACCGACACGATCATCGAAGGCAGCCTGACCACGCCGTTCACCCTGGGCGTTGAACACCAGTTTGCCGTGGGTGGGCAGTGGAAGCGCCAGGAACTGACCAACACCGATACCATCGGCCGCGCGCCGATCGACTACGCCGGCAACGCCGTCAGCGGCTCCAGCCTGGAAGTGGATACCTGGGCGCTGTTTGTCGAAGACGAACTGAAGCTGCACCGCACCCTGGCCCTGACCGTGGGCGCGCGCCTGGACCACCATGAGAAGTTCGGCGGCCACGTCAGCCCGCGTGCGTACCTGGTCTGGCATCCGGCCGAACAGTGGACCATCCGCGGTGGCGTCTCCAAGGGGTTCCGTGCGCCCAGCCTGACCGAGAATTCGGCCACCGCTGCCACCCAGTCCGGCGGCCGTGGCTGCACCTCGCTGATCCCGCTGGGTTATACCCGCGGCGGGTGCTACATGGCCGGCAACCCGGACCTGGATCCGGAAACCAGCACCAACCGCGAGATCGGCATCAGCTTCGACAATGACCTGATCGATGTTGGCGTGACCTACTTCCACACCGACTTCCGGAACAAGATCGAATACGCACCGCTGGGCCGCTTCAACGGCATCTGGTGGACGCGCATGAGCAACGTGCAGCGCGCGCGCACCAGCGGCATGGAAGGCAACTTCAACGTCCGCTTCGGCGAGCAGTGGCGCTGGCGCACCTCGGCAACCTGGATGAAGGAAGCCAGGAACCTGACCACCGGCCGCAACCTGATCGATACGCCGGAATTCTCCGGCTACTCGTCGCTGGACTGGTCGCCGAATACGGTGTTCTCCGGCAGCCTGTCGGCGCAGTACACCGGCAAGCAGACCGGCACCGCCACGACCTTCCTCAAGGCCTACACCCTGTATGACCTGACCGTCGCATGGAACGTCAACGAGGTGCTGACCCTGCGCGGTGGCGTCAGCAACCTGGCCGACAGGAAGCTGTATGCGGAAGGCTCCACCGACTACTTCGTCGCCGGGCGCAGCTACTTCCTCAGCATGACCGCGCGCTTCTGACCGGCGGCACGCGCCGTGATCGCGCTGGCGACATGCCAGCGCGATCGACGGTATTGCGGGTTACTCGCTTTCCAGCGCGGCCGGTGCCGCGTCCCGCGTGGCGGCCGTGCGCGCACGGTCCATCGCCACCGCCAGTTGCTGGCGTGCGAGCAGTTGTTGTGCCTGCACCACTTCAGGTGTCGGCAGGAGCACCGGTCCCGGTGCGTTTTCCGGTGTAGCAGGTGTGGTCATGCAACCTCCATGGACATCCCGCCGCCGCACGGGTCCAACCGGGGCGGCAGCGGAACTGCGCACCCTATCCTAAAAACAAGGCGGGCGGGTGACGGTGCGGCACCCGGCCGCAGCACGTGGAACACGGCACGCGTCACATTTTTGACGGCAGCCCTTGGATCCTGAATAGGACTTGCCTTATCATGAAAACGTTTTCTCACAGGGATGTTTCCCCCAAATGAATACCACTGACCTGTCCCAGTTCAGCCCGAAGTGGCAGTTCCGCTTCAACTTCTTCCGCCAGCATGGCGCGCCCAAGAATCCCGGTTTCAAGCAGGCCTGGAAGGCGCTGTCGTTCGGTGACCGCCTGAAGATCAACCTGAACTTCTTCGCGTTGTTCTTCGGTGCGATCTACCTGTTGATCCTGGGCATGTGGCGCAAGGCGCTGGTGGTCATCGGCATCAACATCGCGCTGGCCATCGTCAGCATGTTCCTTCCCGACGTCGTCGGGCGCATGCTGTTCATCGCGATGAATCTGCTGGTCGCCTCCAGCACCAACTACAGCTACTACCTGGAGAAGGTGGAAGGTCGCGCCAGCTGGAACCCGTTTGAAGGAATGTTCTAAGCCATCAGACCGGCGCAGGGATGCGCGGCAAGGATGCAACCGACGCCCGGCCCCCGCCGGGCGTCTTCATTTGCGCGATCAGGCCGCGCGGCGTGCCACGGCCGCCGGCTCGGCCTGCAGGCGGAAGCGCGACACCGCCACCGCCAGCTGCTCGGCCTGCTCCTCCATCGCACGCGCGGCGGCACTGGCTTCCTCCACCAGCGCGGCGTTCTGCTGGGTGGTTTCGTCCATCTGCACCACAGTCTGGTTGACCTGCTCGATGCCGGCCGATTGTTCGCGCGACGCGGCCGAGATCTCGGCCATGATCTCGTTGACCCGACCGACCTGACCGACGATGTCCTGCATGGTGCGCCCCGCGCCGTGCACCAGCTGCGCACCGGCACCGACCTGGGCCACCGAGGCGTCGATCAGCTCCTTGATCTCCTTCGCAGCACCCGCCGAACGCTGCGCCAACGCGCGCACTTCACTGGCAACCACGGCGAAGCCACGGCCCTGCTCACCGGCGCGCGCCGCTTCCACTGCTGCGTTCAACGCCAGGATGTTGGTCTGGAACGCAATCCCATCGATCACCGAGATGATCTCGGCGATGCGCTGCGAAGACGCCTCGATCTGCTCCATGGTGTGCACCACCTGGCTGACCACCTGGCCGCCTTCGCTGGCCACGCCCGCCGCGGAACCGGCCAGCGCGTTGGCCTGCAGCGCGTGGTCGGCGTTCTGGCGCACGGTGGAGGTCAGTTCTTCCATCGACGCGGCGGTTTCTTCCAGGTTGGCAGCCTGCTGTTCGGTACGGCGCGACAGGTCGCTGTTGCCGGCAGCGATCTCACCGGCGGCCAGGCGGATGCTGGCTGCCGACTGCTGGATCTGGCCGACGATCTGGGTCAGGTGCTGCACGGTGCTGTTGGCATCGTCGCGCATCACCGCAAATACCCCATGGAAGTCACCCTGCATGCGGGTACTGAGGTCACCGCCGGCGATCGCGCGCAGCAGCGTCGACAGTGCGGCCAGGTTGTGGTCGCTGACTTCCATCATGGTGTTGAGGGTCTCCACCATGCGGCGGAAATCGTGGTCGAAGCGCAGTGCATCACCGCGCACGGCGAAGTCACCGGCGGCGGCCGCAGCGGCAAGCTGCTGGATCTGCTCGTTGATCGCGGCCAGGTTGCGCTTGGTGGTTGCCATCGCAGCGGTGAACACCGCCTTCTCGCCCGGCAGTGCTTCCATGTCCACGCTGAGGTCGCCGACGGCATAGCGCTGCATCACTTCAACCAGGCGCTGGGTGACCGCGTTGCTGGAGGCCACCAGCTGGTTGCTGTCGGCCACCATGCGGCCGTACTCGCCCGGGAACGCCGCGGCATCCATGCGGTAGCTGAGTTCACCGGCATCGTGGCGGCGCGCCATTTCGGCCTGCGCAGCCATCACCGCCTGCAGCTGGCCGCGCATGCCCTGCATCGCGTCCAGCAGGCGCCCCACTTCGTCGTTGCTGCGCGCCGGCAGGGTGCTGTCCAGCTTGCCGGCGGCGACGTCACCGGCCACGCGCACCGCTTCGGCCAGCGGGCGGATCGCCAGGCGGCGCAGCAGTATGTAGACACCGGCGCTGAGGGTCAGCGCGGCGATCACGCCGACCAGCAGGGTCAGCCACAGCAGCTGGCGCGCTTCGGCCACGATCACCGCATGCGGCATCACCACGCCCAGCGCGAAGCGCTGCGGGGCATCGCCCACGCGCAGCGGCACATACACGCGCACGTTGCCGGCCGCATCGGGGCTGAAGGCCTCGAAGGGGCGGTCGGCGGCGATCTCGGCCAGCATGCTGCGGGTCAGTGCGTCGTTGCGAGGCTTGCCGATTTCGGCGGCATTGGCCGAGGCCAGCACCACGCCCTTCGGCGACAGCAGTTCGACGCGGCCGGCCCCCATCGGCTTCAGCGTGGCCAGGTGCTTCTGCAACGCTGCCAGCGAGAAGTCGACGGTGAAGACACCGAGGAACCTGTCGTTCTCGATGATCGGCGTGCTCAGCGTACTCATCAGCACCTGCTGCCCGGCGATGTCATAGGCATACGGTTCGCTCACTTTCGGCAGCTTGTCGCGGCTGGGCACCATGTACCAGTCACCGGAACCGCTGGCGGTCTCGGTGTAATCGGTCATCACCGACTGCTGCGGCTTGCCCTCCTGCCAGGCCCAGTAGCTCATGTAGCGGCCGGTGGCATCGTGCGCCTCGGTGTTGACGAACTCGGCATCCTTGCCGTCGAAGGCATCGGGCTCCCACATGGTGCTCTTGCCCAGCCATTCGGGATGGGCGCGCAGCTGCTCGCCCAGCACCGCCGCCAAGCTGGCGCGGTCGGGCACGTCACCACGGGCGCGCTGGGCCAGCACGCTTTCAACCATGGCATCGTTGCTGGCAAAGGCGGTGCCCAGATCGGCCGCCACCTGGCGCGCCTCAGCGGTCGCCTCGCTGGTCATGGTCTGGCGCGAGGCGCTGATCAGGCTGGCGCTGGCCTGTCGGTAGATCAGGAACGCGGTCAGGCCGAAGCACAGCAGCGCGATCGCGGCGGTGCCCAGCATCAGCTTGTGGGCGATGCTGCCCGGGCGGCGGGCAGCGGCGGAACGGGAAGAAGGCATGGGAGGGTCCGCAAGGCAGTTCAGGACGACCGGCACCACGAAGGCACCGCGCAGGCGCGCGATCCGTCGCGCAGGCCACCGGCCGCCGGGCGGGCCCGGCGCTGGAAGCGCACCGGGTTAGCGGCCGCCCGCCAACGAGGTTGAGGCGACCGGCCTGCACATTCCTGAATCTGCTCAGGGTCGGGTCAGCCACCCGTCCGTCGCGATGGCCTCACTCGGCCACGCGGTCCTTGATCCACTGCGCGCGCGGCAGTACCTCGATGCTGCCGACGGCATACTGCTGCAGCACGTCATCCGGCCCGAAGCACGGTTGCCAGCCCAGCTCACTGCGCAGGCGGGCACTGTCGTAGACACGGTCGATGCTCAATGGCAGCGGCCAGCCACGGCGTTCGAACTCGGCCAGCAGCTGCGGCGCGCGACGGGCCAGCACGCTGCGCGGGTGGGTGGCCAGTTCCAGGCAGTCCTCGCGCCGGAACGGCGTCGGTGCGCAGGCGAGATAGCGGGCGAATCGGGCGCCTTCGTCGAGCAGCAGTGCAGCGTGTGCGCTGGCCACATCGCGGGCGTCGATGCCGCGATGCAGGCGGAACATCGCCATGCGCTCGGGCGGTTCCGGGAAGCACCGGCCCATGCGCAGCACGCGAACGCTGAAGCCCGGCGTGGCGGCAGCTTCAGCCAGGGTCTCGGCCTGCAGCTTGGTGCGATGGTAGATCGTGCGCGGCAGCGGCTCGGTGTCTTCATCGATCCAACGGCAGCCACCGGCTACCACGGCATGGCCGTACAGGGCGGTGGTGCTGGTCAGCACGAAACGCCGTGCGCCGGCTTCGCGTGCGGCCTGCAGCATGTGCGCGGTTGCCTCCACGTTGATCTGCTGGAATACCGCGTCCGGCACCAGGCCGACATGCGGAGCATGCAGGGCCGCGGTATGGATGACCGCGTCCACGCCCTGCACCGCACGCGTGACCGCCTGGCGATCGGTGACATCGGCAATGATGCGCGTGGTGGCGAACGGGCTGCGGTCCAGCCCCACCACTTCGTGGGCGGCCGCCAACGCACCGAAGATCGCGCGCCCGATGCGCCCGGAACTGCCGGTCAACAGAATCTTCATTGAGTCCATTCACTCGAAGCGCCCGGGAACTACCGGGATGCTTCGATTCTAGGCATGCATTCGCGCATCTGCGATAGGACAGCCCTGCAATCGTGCGTTCATCTAGACGACTTCGCAGGCGCCAGCAGTTGCCGCGCGATGAACAGCGGATCGTCGCCGCCGGCCACATCAGGCCTCACGCCGGTGCCTTCCCAATTGCCGCCGGTGCGCAGATTGATCGGTTGCCGGTCGGGAATGCTGATCTGATAGCCATCGGGCAGCAGCACAGGATCACCAAACATATGCGCGGCACCGCCACTGCGCGTGCCGACAATGCGCGCGCGGCCCAGGGCCTGCAGCGAATAGGCGACGAACTCGGCCGCCGAACCGGTACGCCGGTCGATCAGCACCACCAGCGGCTTCAGGTACACAGGCAGGCTGGCAGGCGGCAGCGGTACCGGCGTGCGCCGGCCACGCTGGTCCAGCTGCTGCACCGCGCCGATCTTCGCGTCCAGCAGCGTGCGCACCAGCAGGTCGGCACTTGCATCGTCGCCTCCCCCGTTCTGGCGCAGATCCAGCACCAGGCCATCGGTGTCGGCCAGCAGCGTGAAGGCCGCAGCGAACTTCGGCCGCGCCAGATCCAGCGGATAGAAGGTACTCAACCGCAGGTAGCCAATGTTGCCTTCCAGCACCCGCACCTCGCGCACACCGGCACCATTGCTGCGGGCATCGGCACGCCAGGCCATCAACCAGTCGTCCTGGCCGGCAGCTGCGTCCACGCGCTCAACGTGGAAGTGGCCATCGAACATGTCCAGGTCCTGGTTCAGGCGTGCGCTGAACGCAGCAGGATCCGAACAGCTGTCCGCATAGCGCTGCTGCGCCGACCAGCTGCGCAGGGCATCGGCGATGCGGGCGGCCTCCGCCTCGTCCAGGTACTGCGCCTGCACGGCGCTGGCGGCCGCCTGCAGCACCGCATCCTGCGCCGGGCAGGCCGTCGCCAGCAGCGCGCCGAGCATCCAGGAGACCGCCATCATCCACCCCGCATTGAGGATATATAAGCGCTTATATATCATCCCACTCATGGATCTCCAACACGCCACACTGGGTACCCTGCTGCGCGCCCTGCTCGACCAGCTGGACCCGGCCGTCGAGCAGGCCTACCGGCACCTGCAACTGGACTACCGGCCGCGCTACACGCCGGTGCTGCGCACGCTGATGGCGCAGGGCCCCTGCCGGATCAAGGACCTCGCGCTGGCCTGCGGGCTCAGCCATTCGGCGCTCAGCCAGACCGTGGCGGCGATGGTGCGCGATGGTTGGCTGCACACTGCCAATGGTGACGACGGGCGCGAACGCATCCTGCAGTTGAGCCCGCGCGCGCAGCGCGCGATGCCTGTGCTGCAGGCGCAATGGCAGGCCACCGCAGTGGCGGCACGCAGCCTCGATGCCGATCTGGGGCAGTCGTTGGAGCAGGTGCTGCGCAAAGCACTGGTGGCGCTCGAACAACGGCCCTTCGCACAGCGCCTGCAGGACGCCCGCCGGCGCTGAGGCGTTACTGCTCTGCAGCCATCTCGATCTCGCTGAGGAATGTCCAGCTGCCGTTGGCCACGCGCAGCTCCAGCGTGCGGCATTGCGCAGCCAGGGGGGCTGCATTGCCGAGCACGTACTCCTCTTCGGTCGAGCCCATCACGCCGGACTGGGTGAAGGGTGCCGACAGCGTGCCGATCGTTACGGCGGCAGTTCCGGGCTCGGCGCACATCACCTCCACCGACGTCGGCGTGACGATGCCCCAGGCCGGGCGGGTCATCGTGTGCAGGCCGATCCAGTCCACCCGTCGGCGCTGGCCCAGGTCGATGGTGATGCTGACGTTGCCGTGCACGCCTACCCAACCCGCGTCCATCGGATTGCGCGGGTCGCCTACCCGGCGGTCGAACAGCTCATGGCCGCTGCCGTCGGGATAGCTGGTCGCCGGCGCCACGCTGTAGTGATAGGTGGTCTGCACCGGATCGACGAGGTACGAGGCACCCAACCCGTACAACCCGCGATAGGTGTTCATCATCCGCGGCGCCTCGCCGTAGCCCTGGCCGGGGCCAACCACTTCGGACATGTGGTACTGGTTGAGCCAGGCAACGCGCTTGCCAGCCGAACGCGCGCTCCACAATTGCTGGTTGATGCGCTGCACCGACGCCGACCGGTATGCACCGGACAGGCCGTTACCGGTATCAAGGAACAGCGGGCTGCCATGGTTGAACAGCTCGATGTCGGCCCACACAGCGCTGGCGCCCAGCTGCGCCGACAACGCCTGGTAGTACTGCTCGGTGGAATAGCCCGGTCGATCCCACTGGAACAGTTTCGCGTGCGACGCCGCGCCGATGCCGTCCTGCCAGATCTGCACGTCGACCCCCGTGGCAGAGCGAAACCGTAGCGCAGCACTGGCCACGCTGGCCGGGTCGACGCTGGAGGATGCCAGATAGGGCGCCACCATCACCGGCCTGGACGGCGTCGCCGCTTTCAGTGTGGAAACGATTGAACGATAGAACGACGCACGCTCGGCCGGTACCTGCGCGGGCTCATCGGTGATGTACCAGCCGGCGAATGCCGGATGCATCGCGTACTGCTGGGCCAGCTGCGCCATCGACTGCGCTGCGTCCTGCGCCACCGCTGCAGCGTTCGAGCCCTGCCAGAATGCCGCACACTGGCCCGAACTGTAGGTGGTGCCGACCACGACCTTCATCCCACGCGCTGCGGCCGCGTCCAGCACCGTGCCCAGCTTGGCCGGGAAGCCGGCGATCCATTCGAAATCCTGCGCGCTGCTGGCGCAGCCCACGCCGGCACGGGTGGCGCGGGTCTGGCCGATGATGAGCGTGTCGTTGCCCAGGTCCCGCAGTTCGTCGAGGAACAGCGGCAGCTGCGCCGCTGGCAGCTGCTCATCGGTGGACGAGTAACCGAAGTGAACGAAACTGCCGCTCAGCAGCGCAGTGTCCGCATGGGCCGGTGCAGCGCAGGCCAGCAGTACAAGCCATCCGAATCTGTTCACGGCGTCCTTTCCTGTCTGGGCGGTCATCCGCCATGCCGGTCCATCCTAGCCACGCGGCGCTCATCGCGCAGCGGCGTAGTTGCGCCGTGAAAGCCAGTGCGGCGTGGCGTGAGGGCAGCACCGCCGGTGCGGACACTGCCTTAGCCGGGCACACGCAAGGATGAGCTCCCCTTCCATGCACCGGGAGCCTTCACATGGCTGACCAGCATCACGGCACCTCCCATCGCGGCTTCGCTTCGATGGACCGGGACAAGCAGCGCGCGATTGCCGCAAAGGGTGGACGCGCCGCGCATGCGTCCGGCAATGCACATGAGTTCAGCCCGGCCGAGGCACGCGTGGCAGGCCGCAAGGGCGGCGAGGCGATCAGCCGCAATCGCCAGCACATGGCAGCGATCGGCCGCGAAGGCGGGCACGCGCGCCACGCCAATGCACGGCAACAGCGGCAGCACGCGGCCGAACCCGCGCCGACGAAGGAAGGGCCGCAACGCCAGCAGGGCTGACCGCAGCGTGCTCAGGCGCGCCTGCACTGGCGGTACAGGGCGAGCGCCGCCAACAGGGCCAGCACGCCCGCGACAGCCATCGCCCAGCCGAAACCGCTGGCCATCGCGCCGCGGTACCAGGCCAGTATCTGTGTCCCCGGCAGCAGTGACGACGGCTGCAGGATCAGCGTGCGCGCCTGTGCGGCCACTGCGGGCTGCCCTGCCGCCTGCGCGGTCGCAGTGAACTGGCGTACCGCGCGCAGGCCCATCAGGCTGCCCAGCAGCGCGATGCCCAGGCTCATGCCCGCCTGGCGCAGCGCGTTCATCGTGGCCGACGCAATGCCGGCACGCTCGGCCGGTACGCATGACATCACCGCCATGCCGGTCGCAGGTACCGCCAGTCCCATGCCAGTGCCGAGCAGCATCAGCAGTGCGCTGGCCTGGCCGTGCGCTGTAGTCGGCTCGAACGTGGCAATCGCACACAGCGCCATGCCTGTCATTGCATAGCCCGTCACCAGCGCGGCATGCAGCCCGAACCACGCCGCCAGACGGCCGAACAGCAGCGACACCACCGCCATCAGCACGAACTGCGGTACCAGCTGCGCACCGGCCTGCGCAGCCCCATGTCCCTGCGCCTGCTGGAAGAACAGCGACAGGAAGAACAGGCTCGCATAAGCGGTGAATCCAAGCCCGAACGAGGCCAGGTTGAGCATGCCGAAACCCGGCTTCGCCAACAGGTCCAGCGGCAGCAGCGGCCGCGCCACGCGGCGCTCGACCCACGCGAACAGCGCCAGGCCGGATGCTGCGATGCCGAGCGCCAGCAGGGTCGAAGGTGCCAGCAGGCCGTGCTCGCCGATCGCGATCAGGCCGTAACTGAGTGCACCCAGCGCGACGATGCTGAGCAGCTGCCCGGCCGGGTCCAGCGCGGCGTGCTGCGGATGCCGTCGCTCAGGAATGCCCCAGGCTCCCAGCGCGAGTGCAAGCAGGCCCAGCGGCAGGTTGATCAGGAAGATGCTGGGCCAACCTGCGCGCTGCACCAGTTCGCCTCCCAGCAGCGGCCCCAGCACCAGCGCCAGCGCGCTGAACGCCGACCAGCCCCCGATCGCGCGTGCACGCTGGCGCGGATCAGGGAATGCATGGCTGAGGATCGGCATCGCACTCGGGATCAGCAGGGCGCCGGCCACCCCCTGCACCGCCCGCCCCGCCACCAGTGCGGAAAGACTGCCTGCGCAGGCACACAGCAGCGAGCCCACGGTGAAGGTCGCCACGCTGAGCAGCCACATGCGGCGGTGGCCATAGCGGTCACCCAGCGGCCCCGCCGACAGCATCACTGCGGACAGGGCAATGGCATAGGCGTTGATCACCCACTGCAGCCCGGCCATGTCGGTGTGCAGTGCCTGCTGCAGCGTCGGCAGCGCGACGTTGACGATGCTGATGTCCAGCGAGGCGAGGAAGGTGCCCAGGTAGGCCGCCAGCACCAGGGCCGGCCGTCGGAAGCGTTGCATGTGCGGATGCCGGGAGGGAGCGTGCGCGCATCGTAGCCTGCTGACTGACCGTCAGTCAATGACCGGCGGTCAGTCATTGCCGGGGGAAGCTAGAATGGCGACCGTCGCACCCGGACCCCGCCCCATGCAGATTCCCGCAGTCGCCAGGCCCCGCACCAAACCCGCTGAAACCCGCCAGGAAGAGCTGATGGACGCCGCGCAGGCGCTGTTCCTGTCACAGGGCGTGGAAGCGACCACCATCAGTGACATCGTGGCCGCCGCCGACGTGGCCAAGGGCACGTTCTATACCTACTTCGCCTCGCGCACCGAGATCCTGCAGGCGCTGGCGCAGCGCTACACGCTGCAGTTCATGGCCGAGGTCGACCATGCCGTTCAGCAGCAGCCTGCCCACGATGGCGTGGCGCGACTGTGCGCCTGGATCCGCGCCAACATCGAGACCTATGTGCGCACGCACGCACTGCACGACGTCGTCTACGCCAACCATCACCACCACCAGCGCGGCAATGCCGAGCGCAACGCCATCCAGCAGCAGCTGCTCGACATCCTCGAGGCGGGCACCCGTGCAGGCCTGTGGCAGCTGCCGGCACCGCAGATCACGGCCTCGCTGATCTATGCCGGCGTACATGGCGCCACCGATGACCTGATCGCTGCGCCCACGCAGGACGCCGACACCTTCATTGCGGCGGTGGTGGCCGATTGCCTGCGCATGGTCGGCGTGTCGCCGGCGCCGAAGCGTGGCGGCACCCGTCGCTGAAGCGCCCGCCGTCGCTCAGGCGTGGGCGAGGATGTTCAACAGCCGGCCGAACGGGTCGCGGACGAAGAAGCGCCGCACGCCCCAGGGCTCGTCGGCCGGCCCATAGTCCAGCGCGATGCCAGCCGCGTGCATGCGTTCCAGCACCTCCTGCAGGTTGTCCACTTCGATAGACAGGTCCGGCACCGGTGCGCCGGAACCCCCTTCGCTGGCAAAGCTGACCTGCGCCAGCGCACTGCCCTGCCCGCCATGGGTGACGATCCAGCCATGGTCCATCACCACCGGCATGCCGAGCAGCTCGCCATAGAATGCAGCGGCGCGGGCGGGATCAGACGTGGCGATGTTGGCGACGACACGCATGACGGCCATGTTCCACTCCACCAGGAAGAATGCGCCGAGAGTGCCCGACCCTGCGCACAAACAGAAGAGCCCCGTCATGGACGGGGCCCGTCATCAGCCGATCATGGCTGGGCTTACACCGCGCCGCAGCGCTCCATGACGCATCGATCGTATTCGTACTGGCATTCCATGGCATCACCCCCACCGGCTACACACGCCTGGTAGGCCTTCCAGCAGGGAAAATCGCAGGGCTGGACCGGTCCGGCCACGGCCACCGAGCCGCTGCAGGCCAACGCGAACACAACACCGGCGATCACTTTCCTGAAAGTACGCATCGACATCACTCCTTGATAAGCCTGGGGAGCCCAGGCCGGGCCACCTTAGCGCTGCACACGGGACGTTGGGTGAAGGCGGATGCGGCTGGACTCAGTGTTGCAGCATTCCCAGGACACGCAGTTGCCCGGCCAGCTCATCACTGTTGCGCCACGGCAGGATCGGCGAATTGCCGCGCTCGTCCGGCGGGGTGTCCGGCAGCGCGTCGGACCCGCCACCTGCCCCTGCAAGCGGCAGCAGCGGCCGCTTGTGCAGCCAAACCTCCGAGATCGTGCAGGCGCGCCCACCGCTGACGATGCAGGCATCACCGGCAAGGGCCATGATCAGGTTGCGCGCATCCCCCATGCCACAGGGCACCACCACCGTGGCCGGCCAGTCGGCCGGCGGCATGCTGCCTTCCGGGATGACGCTGGGCACCTGGCCACCAGCTGCGCGCTCGAACGCGTCGCTGCCAGGATCGGCCCCGCCCAATATCGCCAACGGTGGTTTACGGAATGCGGTACGCATGGGCGGTTCCGAAGCCTCGGAAGGAAGGGTCACGTTGCCCTGCCCGCTGGAGCCGCACCATGCACCGATCACAAAAAATTAACACGTTCATAAAATTCCCTTCACATTACTGGGGGATATCGCCATGCCTTGGCGTTAACGGCCTTGTTGTCCGTCAACCAAGGAAGTTGTCCGATGAATCACCCGCTGTACGGCCGTTCGTCCCGCTCCCTGTCGCATCGCCCGCTGGCGCTTGCCGTCGCCAGCTCGCTGCTGCTGGCCACCGCACTGCCAGCCATGGCCAGCGAATCACTCGAGGCCTGGCAGCAGCAGCGCCAGCTGCAGGCCGCGTGGGCGCAGCCCGCTGCCAGCACCGCACCTGCAACCACGGCCACGGCAGCTGCCGCCAGCAGCAACGCCGTTCTTGGCAATCCCGGCGATCCGGCCAGCTGGCGCAGCGACGAATTCAACGCCGATTGGGGCCTGGGCGCGATGGGCGCGGACTACGCCTATGCGCGCGGCCTGACCGGCAAGGGCGTACGCCTGGCGCTGTTCGACTCGGGCTCCGCACTGGCGCATCCGGAGTTTGCAGGACGCAATACCTCCAGCATCACCATCGGTGCCGACTGTGCGACGCCGGGCGTGGTCGCAGGGGCGGGCGCCTGCGGGCAGACCCGCGGCGAACAGCCCGGCTACAACTACTACGGACTGGGCGCCGGCGTTCCGGCCTCACTGGCGGCACGCCTGATCGCCGCCGGCCAGCCCTATGGCTTCAGCTACGCCGATCACGGCACGCATGTGCTTGGCACCATCGGCGCCAACCGCAATGGCACCGGCATGCATGGCGTGGCCTTTGGTGCGGATCTTACCGCCGCCCGCGTGTTCGGTGACACCTACTACGAGTGGCGCCTGGACCCGGACAGGTTCTATCGTCCGCGCGCGGTGTACCGCACCGATCCGGATGATGCCGCCACGCTGGACATGTATGCGCAGATCCAGGCGCAGGGTGTACGCGCCATCAATCACAGCTGGGGCATTTCCACGCGCAACATGACCGCCGCCGCGCTGGACCAGCAGTACGCCAGCATCGGTGCCGACTACGGCGTGTACGGCAGCATCTACGCCAACAACGGCGATGCCCCGGGCTCCACTCTCATCCAGGTGTGGTCGGCTGGCAACGGCAGCGGTGCGGTTGCCGGCATCACCGCCTCGATGCCGCGCTGGAAGCCCGAACTGGAACCGTACTGGCTGGCGGTCGCCAATGTCCGCCGGCCCGACGCCGCCGCAGGTGAAACCGACTACGTGATCGATGGCAGTTCCAGCATCTGCGGGGTTGCCGCCAACTGGTGCATCTCGGCCCCCGGTACCGATATCGTCAGCACCATCGTCTCCGGCGATATCCAGGGCCGCATCGAGAACACCTCCGCCTACGTGCGGCTGATCATCGACAGCGAGAGCACCAACTACGTCTACGGCACCAAGACCGGCACGTCGATGGCCGCCCCCCATATCACCGGCGCCCTCGGCCTGCTGATGGAGCGCTTCCCGTACCTGGACAACGCCCAGGTCCGCGACGTGCTGCTGACCACCGCACGCGATCTCGGCGCGCCAGGCATCGATGCAATCTACGGCTGGGGCATGGTCGACCTGCGCAAGGCCATCGAAGGCTATGGCTCGCTGCGCGTGGACACCAACGTGGTGATGAACCAGAGGGCCGGCGGCCTGAAGGTCTGGGAAGGCGATGCGTGGGACAACTGGACCAACGACATCGGCGGCCCCGGCAAGCTGACCAAATCCGGTATCGGTTGGCTGCGCCTGAGCGGCAACAACAGCTTCAACGGCGCCGTGGTGCAGGACGGCATGCTGGAGTTGAACGGCGCCAACACGCTCACCTCGGCGGTCGAGGTCCAGGGTGGCCGGCTGCTGCTCAACGGCAGCCTGGTCTCCACCGCCCTGACCACCACCGGCGGCGTCAGCACGGTCAGCACCAGCGGCGTGCTGGATAACAGCAACCTGGTGGTCAACGGCGGCGTGGTGTCCTTCAACGGCACGCAGGCCGGTGGCACCACCACCGTCGGCGCCAATGGCCTGCTGAAGGGCGTCGGCACGCTCGGCAACACCCGCGTGGACGGCATCATTGCGCCGGGCAACTCGATCGGCACGCTGACCATCAACGGCAACTACGTGCAGGGCGCCACCGGCGTGTATGCGGCGGAGCTGGCACCGGGTGGTCGCAGTGACCAGCTGCACGTGACCGGCACCGCCACCCTCGGCGGCACCCTGGTCGCCCTGCCGGAACCGGGCGTGTATTACCTCGGCGAACAGTTCAACGTCCTGCGTGCCGACGGTGGCATCAGCGGCCAGTTCGCCAAGACCGACTTCAGTGCGTTCTCGCCCTTCCTGCAGTTCAGCCTGGCCTACGGCGCCAATGGCACGCGCATCGACGTGGCCCGTGGCGCTTCGCTGGCCACGGCTGCCAACACGCCCAACCAGTGTGCGGTGGCGGCCGCCGCCGACCTGCTGCCGATCGCCCAGGGCCTGCCCAAGCCGCTGACCCAGCTGTTCCCGCAGCAGGTCGGTGGCGTGCTCGATGGCCTCAGCGGCGAGCTGCATCCGGCCACGGCCATCGCCCTGGTCGAGGGCAGCCGCTACGTGCGCGATGCCGCGTTGTCACGCCGTGCCGGCGCCACCGCGCCCGGCAGCGACGTGGGTGATGCGACGGGTGCATGGGTGCAGGCCATCGGTGGCAACAGCAGGCTGGACGGTGACTTCAACACCGCCCGCACCGAGGCCAACAGCAACGGCCTGCTGGTCGGCATCGACCGCGAGTTCTCCGGCTGGCAGGTCGGCGTGCTGGCCGGTACCGGCCGTACCGACGTCAAGCAGCAGGACCGCCGCGCCAAGTCGAAGATCGACAACACGCACTTCGGTGCCTATGCCAGCCACACCTGGGGCGGCTTCGGCCTGCGCGGTGGTGTGGCGTGGAGCAAGCACGAGGTGAAGAGCACGCGTGAAGTCGCCTTCGCAGGTTTCAGTGACAGCCTGAGCGCGCGTTACGACGCCCGCACCCGCCAGGCCTTCATCGAAGCTGGTTATCGCTTCGGTGGCCCCGAAGCCGGGCTGGAGCCGTACCTGCAGGTGGCGCGCGTGGAAGTGGACCTCAAGCGCATCAGCGAACGCGGTGGAGCAGCGGCGCTGCAGGGCAAGGTGGACGACACCGGAACCACGATCGCCAGCGCCGGCGTGCGCTTCGACAAGGGGCTGAAGGCTTCGTTCCAGCAGGACAGCTGGCTGCACCTGCGCGGGGGCGTCGGCTATCGTCGTGCCTCGGGGGATCGCAGCCAGGTCGCCAACCTTGCGTTTGCCAATGGCAGCTCCACGTTCGCGGTCAACGGCGCGCCGATCGCCGACAACGCGGTGGTGGCCGAACTGGGCCTGTCGGCGTGGCTCACCTCGCGCCAGCAGCTGGAGCTGGGCTACAGCGGCCAGTTCGGCAGCGAGAGCCGTGACCATGGTGCGAATGCACGCTGGTCCGTGCGTTTCTGATCTGTGCCTGCAATGCGATGAAAACAGGAGGGGCGGCCGATCGGCCGCCCCTTCTGCTTGCAGGTGATTCCCTTTCAGCTCAGGCGCACAGCGCCTGCATGGCCTGCGCTGTGACCTCGACGATCTGCCCATCCACGATGTGGACGCTGCGACCCGCGCATGCCGCCAGCTCCTTGTCATGCGTCACCATGATGATGGTCATGCCGCCCTGGTTGAGCTCACGCAGAATCTCCATGACCCCCTGCGACATCTGCGAGTCCAGGTTTCCGGTCGGCTCGTCAGCCAGCAGCAGGGCCGGCGTACCCGCGATGGCGCGGGCGATCGCCACGCGCTGCTGCTGCCCGCCCGACAGTTCGCCGGGATAGTGCGACATGCGGCTGCCCAGTCCGACCTGGGCCAGTGCCGAGACCACACGCTGCCTGCATTCGGCTGCCGCCATGCCACGGTAGCGCAGCGGCACCTCCACATTGGCCTGGATGGTCAGGTCCGGAATCAGGTTGAACGCCTGGAACACGAAGCCGATCTTCTCGTTGCGCAGCGCGCTGAGCGCCGCGTCGCGCATGCCGCCAACATCCACGCCGCCGATCGCGTAGTGGCCGCCGGAAAAGCCCTCGAGCAGACCGAGGATGTTCAGCAGTGTGGACTTGCCGGAGCCGGAAGGGCCGGTAATCGACAGGAAATCGCCCTCCTGCACCGACAGGTCGATGGAGCGCAATGCATGGGTCATGACTTCACCCACCTGGAACACTTTGCTGACGCCTTGCATCCTGAGCATGGGAATTCTCGCTTGCAGATGAAAGCAGCGACCGGCCAAGGCCGCTGCGGGACTCACAACGAACGGATGGCCGACACCGGCGCGATGGCCGCGGCACGCAGCGCCGGCAGCAGTACCGCCGCCTGGCCCAGCAGCAGCAGGATCACCGCACTCACCGGCAGGTACAGCAGTGGCAGGCGCGGCAGTTCGTAGAAGCGCATCAGGGTCAGGTTCATCGCGTAGGCCAGCAGAGCCCCGGCCGCGATGCCGATGGAGACAATCAGCAGGTTCTCGATCTGGAAATAGCGCATCACATCGGTGCGCGTGGCCCCCAGCGCGCGGCGGATGCCGATCTGCTTGCGACGTTGCTCCACCCAGTAACTGGCCAGTCCGACAATGCCCAGGGCAGTGGCAGCCAGTAGTGCGATGATGACACCGCCCAGCAGCCCCATCATGACCCGGTCACCTTCGAAATGGCGCTCGCGCAGTTCGGAGATGCGCCGGCTGCCTTCGACATCGAACACCACGTCCGGCGCGACACGGCGGATTGCCTGCTGCGCATCGCGCATCACGCGGTTCATGTCGCCGGCCTCGGCGCGCACCAGATAGCGGCCGGTCAGGCGCGGCCCCTGCGATGCGGGCACGATCACCGACCAGTCCGAGCCCTTGGCTTCACCGCGGCCGGGGCGGGATACGGCCATGTGCTCGACCACGCCGATCACCCGCAGCCGGGTATCCATCGCCCACAGGCTCTTGCCCACGGCGTTTTCGCCGGGCCAGTAGCGTTGGGCCAGCTCCTGGGTGACCAGCGCCGGGGGATTGGCCGGCACCAGTTCATCGGTCGGTGCGAACTCGTCCGCACCGGGCATGCGCCCACCGACCAGGTGCAACTGCAGCGCGTCCAGGGCCACGGCATCGGCCAGGTAGAAATCCAGAACACCGCCGGGCACCTGCTGGTCCTCGTCCAGGTTGACGCCGGCGCGTATACCCGGGCTGCCGAACGGCATGGCACTGACCAGCCCGGCCGCCGTCACGCCGCTCAGCCCCCGCAATGCACCAACGACCCGCGCGTTGACATCGTTGGCGCGCTCGGCATCGATGCCGTCGAGCTGGATCACCCCCAGCCGTGACTCGTCCAGGCCACTGACCAGCTGCATTGCAGCGTTCCGCTCGATCATCAGGAAGATCGCGTTGCACAGCACGGCGCAGGCCAATGCGATCTCCATCGCGATGAGGAAGGTCGCCAGGCGGTGCCGGCGCAGGGCCGAAAGTACGATGCCGATCTGCATGGTGGTTCCTCTACAGAAGCTTCAGTTGGGCGATGGGCTGGACCGCACTGGCACGGATCGCGGGAATCAGGCTCGCCAGCAGGCTGGCCAGCACCGACAGCGCCAGGGTGAACAGCAGCATGGTGGTATCAAGCCGCGCCAGGTCCGCATAGGCCACCGGCTGGCTGCGCACCGCGCTCAGGCCGAGCCAGGTCAGCAACAGGCCCAGCGTGCCACCCAGTGCCCCCACCAGCGCGGCCTCGACCACGCACTGCAGGAAGATCGCCGCGCGGCTTGCGCCCAGTGCGCGACGCAAGCCGATCTCGCCGCTGTAGCGCAGGAACTTCGCCAGCAGCAGACCGACCACATTGGCAATGCAGATCCCGAGGAAGGCGAAGGCCAGGATGGCCTGCAGCTTCACGTCGCTGGGTACCACCTGGTTGAAATCGAGCCACTGCATCAATGAGCGCAGCCGCGTGTTGTCGGCGTGGCTGATCCGGCCCAGGGCCTTCTGCTCAGCGGCATAGTTCTGCAGGAACCGCTGATAGGCGGCCACCTTGGCGGCGCTGTCCAGCTTGACCCACAGGTGTACCCAGACACACGGCGCGGTCTGCAGCCGGCCGCGCTCCTCCGGCGTGGACCAGCAGGTGAACGGCACGAAGTCGCCGTCATTGATCTCCAGGCTGGAGGTCAGCGGCATGAACAGATCATCGGCCGAGGCGAAGAAGCCCGACGTGTTGCCGCCGCTGAAGCGGCCGCCCCGCACCTTGTAGAACAGCGGCGAGGGCCGCCAGGGCGCGAGCACGCCCACGATGCGCATCGCGGTGTCCTTGACCCGCAGTGTCTGCCCCACACTGTCGCCCCCACCGAACATCTGCTCGTTGAGCTCCGACGAGATCACCACCACACGTGCGCGCGCGTCATCCTCCTCGCGCGACCACCAGCGTCCATGCGCCAGCGGCACCGCGAACATCGTCGCGAAGTCGGTGGTGGTGGAGATCGATGAGCGGATGACCGGTGGCGCGCTGCCCTGATCGGGCCGCAGCTTGACCGGATTGGTGACCAGCAGTGTCTGCCGGTCCGCGCGCCCGGACGACCACAGGTCGTAGGCCGAACGATAGTCCAGCACGTCGTACGGCTCGCGGCCCTTCGAGTTCGGGTTGGCATCCAGCTGGGGGTAGTAGAGGTCACCGCTGCGCCCGGGCAAGGGATCGCCGGACAGCAGGTAGACCACGGTCAAGGTGGTCATGCTGGCCCCAATGCCCACCGCGATGGCCAGCACCATCAGGGCGGTGATGGCCTTGCTCCGCAGTGTATTGTGCAGCGCCACCTGCGCGCAGTAGACCAGCCTGCGCATGCCCGCACCCTTTTCTGCACCCTGTATCGACTTCATGTCATGCCTCTCCCCGGACGTGCACGGGCGTGACCCGTGCCGGTTGCCACATGGACCTGCCAAGTTCGTGTACGTGATCGAATCGGGCGCGGTAGGCCTCGGCGCCGTGCATGATCATCACCAGCATGCGGCCATGGCTGCGTGCGAAGATCGCGTCCATCGCAATCTCGCGGCTGGCCGTATCGAGGTTGGCGACCGGCTCATCAAGAATGTAGAGGTCGGCGTCCTCGCCCAGCACCATCGCCAGGGCGATCTTCTGCTGCTGCCCTGCCGACAGGGTTTCCGGCAGGCTGTCGGCGATCCCGTCGCCGTCCATCCCCAGTCGCGCCAGCAGCACCGGATCGGCGCCGAGGTCGCGCACCTTCAGCGGAGGGAACTGCAGAGGAAGCGTGATGGCGCGGATACGCGCCGGTCGCAGCAGCTGGCCGGCGACGGGCTGGAAGTACCCGGCCAGGACGTTGGCCAGGGTCGTCTTGCCGCTGCCATTGTCGCCAATCACCAGTGCACGTTCACCGGGTGAAAGGGCCAGGGTGAAATCCGAAAACACGGGAGTGGCGCCGTAGCCGTAGCCGATCGACGTCGCCAGCAGACCACCCTCGATGTGCGTGGCCGACGCCGCGGCTGCCGGCGCGGTCATGAACTCCGCCACCCGCACCACCACCACACCGTGGCTGTGCATCTCGGCAATGTTCTTGAAGATGCCGATGAGCGTCGTGGCTGAGCGCCAGAAGGCGTTCATGAAGGCGATGAACGAACCCAGTGTCATCTGTTGGCGGAACACGAACAGTGCGCCGACGAAGATCGAGCAGACATCCGAGATCACCATCGTCAGGTCGCTCGCACCCTGCAGGGTCCTCACCACCCTGAAGCGCTGGTAGGTCGAATCCAGCACCTCGCGCAGGCTGCGGTCATGGGCCTGCACCGTCCTGGGGCCCAGGCCGAACGTGCAGACCATCTTGAAGGCAGACACGGCCCGGGTCAGCAAAGAAACCAGTTCGGCCTCGCGGTCACGCTCCACCACGGTCAGCTCGCGGATGCGTCGGCCGACCAGCACGCTGACCGTGGTGGCGATGGGAATGATGGCCATCAGCACCAGGAACGCACGCCAGGAGATGATCAGCAGGGCTGCGATCAAGGCGACGAATGTCACCGCCTGGGTCAGGGTGGTGCGTGCGACCGACAGCATCGGCACCACGCCATCCTTCACGTCCGAGCGGATCCGCGCCACATAGTAGCCAGCCCCCTTCTGCACCACCTCGTCATAACTGCGGCCATAGTAGGCGGTCAGCAACGAGGTCCCGATCCGCTCCACGATGCGGTTATCCACGCGCTGCTGCCACAGCGCGCAGCTGTAGTTGCCCAGGTTGGTCACCAGGCACAGCAGCAGATATGCACCGGTAAGCAGCAGGAAGCGATTGAAATCCTGCCGGCTGGCGGCCTCGTCGAAGATCGCGCGGATCAGCAGCGGATGCAGCAGCCCGCCCAGTCCGCCGAACATCGCGGTGGTGGCGGCCACCGCAAGGTAGCGCCCGCGGAGGGGGCCGAGCAGGATCGCGAAGCTGGCGAGGATGGCGCGCACACTGTGCCGCTGCGCGGTCTGCTCGCGCTGAAGTGGCTGTCCGGCCGGGTGCGGGCGCGCATTCATGCAACCGCCGCCTGCCCCACCCCGGCTGCGTCCACTTCCCGTACCACCGCGCCATGCACATCGAGTGCATCCAGGAAGAACTCATCCGGCGCCAGCGTGTCGTACCGATGCAGGGCGCGGATCACTCCGGCGATGCCGGTACCGTGGTCGAAGGAAATGCGGAACAGATTCTCGCCCGGCACCGCCGCCATTCCCTCCTCCTCCTCGAACAGATACAGATCGACGATGCCCTGGTACGGTCGCTCCGCCATCTGCAGGTACCTCGGGTCACCGGAGTAGAGATGGGCGTCGACAAACACATCCAGCATGCCCGACAGGCCATACAACAGGCCGCAGAAGCCGGAATACTTGCGATGGAAGTCATCCACCAGCCGATTCACGTCCTGCCACAGGCCGTAACGGATCGCGACCTTGGCGATGCCCGCAGTCCCCTGCTCCAGATAGGGTTCATAGGTGTTGACCTCTTCCGGTGAGCTGGGGAAGGTGGTCACCCCGGTCTCCAGCTCGAAGCCGTAGGAGAGATCGTGTCGCAGTGCCTGCTCGCCAAGCACGCGCCATGCCGGATCACCACTGAGCTGCGACAGCCTCAGCAGGAACAGCGCCACGCCGGCCTGGCCGTAACCCATGCCGATGCGGACGCCACCTTCGTCCTGCCAGTAGGCACCCCGCTCTCCGTGGTGGACGGTGTCTGCAAGCCGCCGCGCCAGCGACAGCGCCCTGTCGAGATGCCCGGGCAGGCCGGTCGCGTGATGCATGGCCAGGTGCGCCATTCCGATACCCGCCATGCCGTGATACAGCGAGTGATGCGCATGCAACAGGTCACTGCCGTCAGCGCTGTCGAGCAGGCTGCGGGCCAGTTCCACCTCGCCACGCAGCAGCGCCGACCAGGCGATGCCGGCAAGGCCGGTGAGGAACCCCGGCGGTAGCGATGTGCGATCCAGGGCCTGCAGCTCCTGCGCATAGCGCTCCATCACCGCCGGCGACGGCTGATGACCCACCCCATGGAAGGCGTGGATCACACCGGTCGCCCCCAGACCAAGGCTCATCGTGTTGGTGGAGTGCGAGAACGGATCAAGTGGGAACAGCGTCCGCTCCGGCTGCAGCCGGCTGTGTGCATCCATGAACGCGAGCAGCCGCCGGATACACTGGCGCGGCGCCGGCAACGGGCGCTGCGGCGACGAGAACGGCGCCTGCAGGGTCGCCGGCTGCTGCAGCAGCTGTGCGGCCTCTTCCAGGTCGATACGGTCGTCCACCAGCGCCTGGATGACCTCGGCCACTGGCGTGTGCTGCCAGCCGATGTCCTCCATCATCACCGGCAGCACCTTCTGGAACAGGTCGGTGCGGATGTAGGCCATGGCCATCAGCGGGAACAGGCAGTAGAACATCACCACTGCGGTCGCGTAACGGTCATCCCTGAAACAGCTGGCGCGCTTGCGCCCTTTCATGATCCGGCGGAATCCGGGCGTGTGGATGTCATCCCACTCATCGCTGCCGTCCAGGAACGCGGCCTCCAGATCGATCAGGCGCACACGCATGTCGCTGCGGTCGACCATGATGTTGGACGGCGAGATGTCACCGATCACCACTCCCATCTTGTGTGCGCGGTCGACCGCGCGAAGCAGACCGGTGAAGATGGTCACGCACATCCCGTAGTAGTCACTACCATCGCGTGCGCTGGGACGGGCCTTCATCAGCGGCGAATGCTTGAGCATCAGCTCGCGAAGATCGAATGCATCCAGGCGCTCTTCCACCAGATAGCTGTTTTCCCAATCGGTGAATGCTTCCAGGCAGCGCGGCGAGGCGCCCACCGGGCCCAGCAACTCCAGATTGCGTCGTTCGCGTGCCAGGCGGCTGGTGGCGTCGAGCCCTTCCCCGTGCATTTCCACATGGGGCCGCGCCTCCTTGATGACCACTTCCTCCCCGGTGACCTGGTCCAACGCCAGGTAGACCCCGCCCGTGTTGGAGAACCCAAGCGCGGCCTGCACCTGATAGCGGCCCTCCTTCAACGTCATCTCGCCGGGATCATCCTCGCTGGGGAACGGGTCGGTTTCCCAGGCAGGCACCTCGAAATAGGGATTGCGCAGGTCGGGAACATGGCTGCCGTCGGGCGCGACCAGCATCGGCACCTTCTGGCCGATGAAATCAAGCCGGTACACCTGGCGCATGCCGCCATAGCGGTAATACAGGCAGCGGCAGTCCTTGTAGCGTCGATCGGACAGGATGTACGAGCCATCTTCGTCCTTCAGCGCCCCATGCAGCTGCTCGATGAAGCGCGTGAAGACCGCAAGGTCCAGCGGATAGAGCGTGATGAACTTGCCTGAGCCACCGCGTGGCCAACGCTTGGAGCTCATCATGCGCATCGTGTTCATGTCATTTGCGAACTTGAACTTCACGCGCTCGGCCAGGGCCATCCGGGTGACGGTGCGCAGCACCCGCTGGCAGTTTTGCTGCGTGGCTGAAACGTGGATCTTCCAGCCTTGCGGCGGCAGGTTGCCGGCGACCGGGTCGCCATGCGTCGCCAGGTGCGACCAGACACCGATGCGATGGATCGTCCACGCCATGCCGGCCGCCTCGATCTCCGCTTCAACGATACTGCGGAAATCCTCGCTGGGCCGGTACTGGTTGTAGCTCAATTCGTAGAACCGCTCGTCGCCCCCCACATAGGCGGCCTTGTCCATGTGGCGTGCTTCACGCAGTGATCGTTGACGCGCTGACATCGTCTCTCCCTGGTCGGTTCCACGGCTCATTTGCCCGGTGCACACATCCGCGAACGCCTCGCACATGCGCGATGGATGCATTGCGGGCGCTCCAGCCTGCAGGCATCGCAAAATGCGGAATGCGGATTCCCTGCCTGCTTCATTCGTAAGCACGGCGTGAAATCCGCCGGCTATCGCTGCAATGCAGCCGCCCGGAATGTCCCTGCAGATCGATGATTGCCACCGTACCTTGCCGCTACATTGCGCAGGCGATTCTCATTCCACAATTGACTTGACTCATTCCAATCGGCAATGCCATTTTCCATCCGCCACGTATAGACCGGGGTTCTTCAGCAACTGCAACAGGGCTTTGAGATTGCGTGGTGCAATCGCGCAGTGAATCATTTCATTGCGTAACGCGTGGGAGGCACGCATGCCTCCCGATCCCATGTACGACTAAGGAGAGTTGATATGAATCGCGTCCTGAATCTGCAGCGCCTGATGATCGAAAACCAGCAGGAAAACCTGGGCAACAGCTGCAGCAGCTCCGACAGCAACTGCTGCAACGGCTAAGCCTCTCCGGCTTGCCTGAGGTGGTGGTGCGCGCCCACCACCTCGACATCTGCCACAGCGTGATGCACCGCCACGTGGCAGGTCTCCATACGACGTAGAGATCGCTTGGCAGGCAGCCGTCCGCTGCCCGCGCTGCGCGTCCTGCATCTGCCAATGCCAGGACAGGCATCCCGGGGGGGGGATGATCAGCCAGCTGCAGCACGTGCTGCAGCCGTGACCATTGCTCGGCCCCGCTGCGACCTCACCACCATGACGGACGCTACGCAGTGCGCCTGCACGCCCGCCGGATCCAGCAATCAGGAAAAGACGCAGCATGCGCATCCTCGTGGCCATGGACGACGCCGAACTTGCACAGGCGCTTCGCAACGTATTGCAGAGCCGCAACATGCTGGTGGACCTCGTGGCAACCTGGTCACTGGCCAAGGCCGCGGTACAGGCCGTGGAGTACCGCGCCCTCATTCTCGACCGCTGGCTGCCCGAAGGCGATTCACTGAAGCTGGTGCAGATCGTGCGCGGCTTGCGTACCTGGCTGCCCATTCTGCTGTTGGGGCGCCACAACCACGCTGCCGACTGCATCGCCTGCCTGGATGCCGGTGCCGATGACTACCTGCCCACGCCGTTCGAGTTCGACGAACTGGCCGCGCGGCTGCGCGCGATTACCCGGCGCCTCGACGCTGATGCCGGCCACATTCTGAGAATCGGCAATTTCACGTTCGATTTTTCCAACCGCATGGCATTGGTAGGCGGTGCGCCCCTGAGCCTGCCGCGCAGCCAGCTGCTGCTGCTGGAAGCGCTTTGCGCCCGCCAGGGCCGGATCGTCCGCCATGAAGTGCTGAGTGCTGCCGTGCACCTGGCCGGCGCCGACGGCGGTACCACCGTGTTGGATCCGCACGTATCACGCCTGCGCCGTGCCCTGCGCTCGGCCAGTGTCAGCATCGAGTCCAAGCGTGGGCTGGGCTACATGCTGAACGACGACGCGGCCTGATCAAAGGCCATCGGCGCGGGCCGCAAATGCAACAGCCGGGGCGGTAAACCGCCCCGGCTGCCAGTCCCGCTGATTGGGCCGACCGCTGCGGTCAGGCGGCCTTCATTGCGTGCTTTCGCGCACGCATGACGTTGTGGCACTCCTGCACTTCCGGCAGCAGCTGGGTCACTTCCTGGCGCACGGCCGGCGGCAGCTCGTTGTCCTGCAGCACATCCTTGAACGCGCCCAGCAGGCGGTCCTCGGATTCTTCAAGTTCAGCCACGTAGCCATAGTTGGTGTCACCGAAAGCGGCTCGAACCTTGCCGTAGAACTGCTGCATCGAACCGACCACGGTGCCATGTTCGGCCGGCTTGCCACCGCTGGCGGCCACTGAGCCGCTCAACGCCGCCACGATGCGGCCCTTGACGCCAGCGATGCGGGTGAACAGTGCCGACAGCTCGGCATCCTTGACCTTGGTGGCCGCTTCTTCATAGAACGACTTGCCATCGCGGGCGATTTCGATCAGGTCGTTGAGGCGATGTTCGATGGTGGACTGGGTGCTCATGGCGTCGCTCCTGTGTGCTCGAAAGTCAGTGGAGAATGGCAGTGCATCTGCATTGCCTTCGACCCCACTGTGTGCAATCGCGTGTGCCAACCAGGTGAGCACGAATTGATGCACGCATCACCATGCGAAACACCTGCTGACTTCGTCATTTCAAGCATCGTCGGCTTTCACGGAATCTGAGCGCGTTGCACGCGTTACCACGGTGCGGTGACGATGATCAGAGTGACCAGCAGCGCGATTGCCAGGATCACCAGCAGCACGTGCCATTGCTTCCAGGTGGGTCTCGGCTTTCCAGGCGTATTCATCGATGGGCTCCTGCGCGGGCGGGGAATGGGGTTGCCAGACTGAAGCGCAACGGCATCGCACAACGTCGACGTGAGGTGCACGTTTCGTGCAGACCTTGCTGGAATATCGGGCCGCATCGGCCTTCCGCACCCGTGCTTGGCGGCATATTCAGCAAGTACCACACCCGACACCGCCAGCAGGCTGCCACCCAGCACCCCATCCGCTGAGTGACTCACCCAGCAGCATCACCGCCAGTGCGGCGGTCACGATCGGCACCAGGTTGAAGAATCCCGAAACGCGCGCCGCGCCCAAGCGCGAAAGACCGGTCATCCAGCTGAGGGGCGCAAGGATCGATGCACACACCGCAGCGAAACCGAAACAGCCCACCGCGGTCAGGTTGTTCACTCCGGCAGCTGCACCGGCAGCAGGATCAGCGATGCCGCCGTGGCCTGCAGGAACAGTGACTGCAGCACCGTCAGCGGAATCTTCCGGCGCTGCATCAGCACGATGCAGGCGGCAAATGCACGGCCGAATCCGTGGCCGAGAACGCGCAGCGGCCTCACATGAGCGTGCGCACGCTGGAGCGCATGGCGCGCAGTGAACCGGGCATGTCACTCGGCGACTGGCGTGGGCGTGTGAAGTTCGTGCGCGCCACCGAGGCGCTGTGCACACGCAAGCCGATCAGCCGCATCGCCGGGGAGCTTGGCTATTCAGGCGTCAGCGCGTTTGCCGAAATGTTCAAGCGGCACGCGCAGTGCACGCCCGATCAGTATCGGGAGCAGCATCGGGCCGGGTGAAGGCCCGCATCGAGGGCTGTCGATTTCCCGCCCCGTCGCTCGTCGGAACAGGAAAGGCAGGCCCATCGGCCTGCAGGAGCGCTCCAATGCCACCGATCCTCACCGCCTTCGCCACCTCCCCCGACCGCGGCCAGGGCCTGGCCCGTGACATGCGCGTGCGCTGGGCGCTGGAGGAACTGGCCGTGGCCTATGACGTACAACTGCTCAGCTTCGCCGAGCTGAAGCAGCCCGCGCACCTGGCACGGAATCCGTTCGGGCAGATTCCCACGTGGCAGGAGGGCGACCGGACCCTGTTCGAATCCGGCGCCATCGCCCTGCACCTGGCCGAACAGCACCCCGGCCTGCTGCCGCGCGATCCGGACGCCCGCATGCGCGCGATCATGTGGGTGTTCGCTGCGCTGAACACGGTGGAGCCCCCCATCGTCGAGCGCTCCATGGCTTGGGTGCTTGAGCGCGAGCAACCCTGGTACGCGCAACGGCTGCCAATGCTCGATGAGCGGGTCCGGACGCGGCTGGCCCAACTATCGACGTGGTTGGCCAGGGCAACGTGGCTGGACGGCGAATTCAGCGTGGGCGACCTGATGATGGTCTCGGTGCTGCTGCGCCTGAAGAGCAGCGGCCTGCTCGACGAGTACCCACAGGTCGCCGCCTATGTGGCCCGGGCCACGCAGCGGCCCGCCTACCAGCGTGCGTTCGCTGCGCAGCTGGCGGTTTTCCAGGACGCCTAGCGCTGCGCCTCCTCCCAGGTAACAAGGGGCCAGCAGTCACGCAGGCCCCATGCGTTACTTCAATCGACGCGATCTCCAGTTCAGGTAACCCCGCCAGCCAAAGGGAGCACTAAAAAGCGCAACCGCGCCGCACGCCAGCAGACCGTTGAACATCCAAGGGGTCAGCTCCGGGGAACCTGCCGACATGGATGGAAACACGAACCCGCATAGCAGTGCTCCCACAAAGGAAGTACCGAATATGACCGTGGAACCCAGGCCTGGTGAAACTCGCATCGATCTATTCCTCATCAGTTCCGGTTGCAGGTCACCTTGACCTCGGTCAGCCTGATCGTGCTGGTGCAGGTGACAGACTGATTGCCTGCCCCCGTCACCGGGACACCGATGTTGTTGAGCGCATTGACGAAGCTTCCCATATCGGTGGCATTGCCATTCGGGAATTCGAAGCGATGCGTAACGCCGCCTCGCCCCTCGCTCAACTGTGTAACGCTAAGCGGAATGGAGTTACCGAACCTGTCCTTGTAAAGGAGGGCGTTGGGCTCCCAGCGACGGTTGATCATGCTGTAGTTGTAGGAAGCGGTAGACCCGTCAGCATAGCGGATCTTCTGCGGCGCCCAGACATCGATGCCAAGCGAGTACGCGCCAGAAGCCAGGTAGATGTAAGTCTCGAAACGCTGCCCCAGATGCTGGCTGACCGCATCCCTTCTCTGCGGATTCTGGATGTCATCGTACACATTGGTCGGGTAGCCGGGCTCAGACAGGCTGATCACCGATTGAGCGACTATGCGCTTGAACTGAAGATAGTTGATCGCCGGTTGCTCGACCGGGAGCTCGTCGATGATGACGAAGGGTTCGCAATCCATCGCGCCGGGTTCCATTTTGTCGCAACGGATGCCGCCTTCACGATCACGCATGACGCTGAACTTTCGTGCCATGTTGCCCGATGGATTCAGTATGTAGAGGATCCTGTGCGACGGCATGCTTCATGAGCATCGCGCGCCACACGCGATGTCACTACCGCTTTGAAGGATTGAGAGCGCTTGCCATACCCGGCACTTCTCCCGCAGCGACGACACTGTCAGTGCAACCTGCGCCGGCAGGCGGCCTGCACCAGCATCAGCTGCGCCACCAGGACCAGCATCGCGCAGCCCGACAGCAGCCACGGATCGATGTACCACTGTTCGTTGAAACTGAAGTCGCCGGCGGAAATGCGCTTCCAACCGTTGAAGTGCTGCATCGCCGCCACCACGAACGCGAAGGCGCCCGCGCTGTACGACAGCCAGGGCACGACGATGCCGCCCGGGCGCGCGAACAGCGTCAGCAGGCCCAGCACGCCGATGACCGTGCGTTGCACGCGGCAATATGGGCAGACATAGGCCATCCCGCTCCATTCCACCGCCCAGGCCAGAAGGCTGACCAGCACGGCCGCGGCCGCGGCGATATACAGCATCGTGGGCGTGATCGTCCTGCCTGCATCGTGTGCCATCCCGCGCTCCTTCGTTCAAAGACCCCGGCAGGGTAGCAGCGTGGCAGGTTCAATCCTTCTTGAAGACCGTGCGCTTGCCGATCGGGCTGCCCTTGCGCGCCGTCGGTCGCGCCAACCCGGGAATCAGGAAGTCGGTGACCTTGTGGCCCTTCTGGATCCTGGAAGCGAGCCAACGCGGCATGCGCCCGCGGCCGGACCAGGTCAGCCGCTTGTATTCCGGGTCTCGGTATTTGGCGGCCACTTTGCCGGTTCTGCGCCGTGCCGGTTTCCGGCTGGGTGCGCCCGCTTCGATGGCTTCATCGCCAAAGAGTTCTTCGAGGGTATATCCCGCTTCCGCCGCGGCGGCTTTCAGCATACGCCGCACCGCGCTGGCAGGACGGCGGTTGGAAATCAGCTGCTTCCGCTGTTCAGCGGCAACCACCAAGGCGCCCAGCTCCCGCAGGCTGAGCGATTCAATATCGATCGTCATGCTGGAAAGGTCTACTGCCGCGCGGCGCCTGTCAAGGCGGCTTGCCCCCGCGTAGACACGGGCTTCACTGCGGGTGGGCTCCGATCGCCTTCGTCGGCCATCCCCGAGGACATCCCTGTGAGCACCTCATCGCATTCGCTTGCCTACCTGCTTGCGCGCATCCTGCTGATGGCGCTGTTCCTGGTCTCCGGGCTGGGCAAGCTCGGCGATCTCAGCGGCACCCAGGCCTATATGGAAGCCATGGGCGTGCCCGGCATCCTGCTGTGGCCAACGGTCGCCTTCGAGATCGGCAGTGGCCTGTCCATCCTGCTCGGCTTCCAGACCCGGCTGGTGTCGATCGTGCTGGTGGGCTTCAGCCTGGTCACCGCTTTCATCTTCCACCACAACTTCGCCGACCAGACCCAGCAGATCATGTTCCTGAAGAACCTGGGGCTGGCCGGTGGGTTCCTGCTGCTGGCCTGCACCGGGGCCGGGCGCTACAGCATCGACGGGCGCGGTCGGCGCGGGTAAGCCTCGATTCGAGGTGTGCACGCGCTGGCGGCGAAGTTCGGCCTCTGGCGCCAGCGTGTGGATCACCTTGCCCTGTGCATCCAGGAACTCGATGGCACCGTAACCCTCGGCCGTGAGGGTCCGGCCACGTTGAAGGCGCGCGTGTACTGCAGGCCATCGATGATCGGCGCCGGCGTCTTGACCTGGGTGATTCGCCAGCGTCGGACGCGAATGCCGGAACGCATTGCGATGCAGCCAGAACGAAGGACGTACAAGCACTGCGCATCATGCGATCTCCTGTCGGGATCGGAATCAGCATCCGCACGCCAAGCATGCCTGTGGTCGACGACCCCGCGCGGTGACACCGGCATGCTGGCGATGGGTCGACACCATTCCGCATCGTCACTCGAATTCTTAACTCTTCAGAATTCGACCAAGCCACCTTTGTCCCAGATGGCCCACAAGACAGCATGATGGCGCCCTACGGATTCAGGAATTTCGTTCATCTTCATGCGTGACATCGGACAGTTCTACGTAATCAGCGTCGAGGGAGTGACGCGGGCAGACGGCACCCTGCTGCAGGTCACCCGAATCGATTGCTCCTGCATCAAGTGTTCCTGGCAGTTCAGGGCCATTCCCAACCATGGCCTTGTCGATCTCGACGGTGCGGCTGCCCTCAGTTGCCCAACCTGCGGCAATCACCAGTCAGTCAGCCGCGCACGGCTTGAAGAGCTCAATCGACGCAGCGACGAATAGCCTGCACTTCAACCATCCATCAACACAGCACCGACACGACCGATACCCGGTGGGCCCTATCGTTCGCCAACAAGCACCCCCCGGCATTCCCATGAGTCATACCGGCATTTTTCAGATCACCGATCTCACCTACAAGGCTGGGGAGCAGGGCGACCTGGCCCGCGCACTGCAGATCGTCGCCACCTGCACCGCCTGCGGATCGACGAGCGTGTGGGACGAGCATGAGATGGAACACGTTGCCGGTGGAACCGTGCTCTCATGCCGTGGCTGTGGTGTCCGCCAGGCCATCAGCAACGCGCGCCTTTCTGGCTGCCCATCCGACATCCGCCATCCGCGCCGCTGAGCGGCGCGCAGTTCGTACTGCGTAGCCGCCGGCAGGGGGCAGTCGTTCACTCGGCTTTTACAACGCTGCGACGTTTCAGGCGACAACGCGCACTGATGCATCTGCCTGCATCCAAGGGCCGCGCCAGCGCGTATGTAGGATGCCCGCGCCTTGCGGGCATCCCATAGAGGAACGCGCCGTGAAAGCCCTTCAGCGGATAGCCGCCACAGTCAGCTTCGCCGTACTCGTCTCAGCCACTTCAATGAGCTTCGCCGCCAGTACCGTGATGGTCGGCGGGGCGGAAATGTATCCCACCAGGACCATCGTCCAGAACGCCATCAACTCCAAGGACCACACGACCCTGGTCGCTGCGGTCAAGGCAGCGGGCCTGGTCGATACCCTCAATGGCGCCGGCCCCTTCACCGTCTTCGCGCCCACCAATGCAGCCTTCACCAAGCTGCCCGCAGGTACGGTCGATACGCTGGTGAAACCTGAAAACAAGGCACAACTGACCAAGATCCTGACCTACCACGTGGTGCCAGGCAATTACAGTTCAGCGCAGCTGATGGCCGATGCCAGGAAGCACGGCGGCAAGGCCACGCTGAAGACCGTTGAAGGTGAATCCCTCACCGTCGCACTGCATGACGGCAAGCTGTGGGTCATCGATGCCAAGGGCGGCAAGGCGGGGATCAGCATTGCCGACGTCGGCCAGTCCAATGGCGTGATCCACGTGATCGACACCGTGTTGATGCCGAAGTAGTTGCATGCAGCAGGACGTCCACATGAGCGGCAGCCGCATGGCGGCTGCCGCCGTCTCCTCCCATGAATCAGCATCGCGGCTGCGGGGCGATGACGCGCTACCTCATGTATCAGGAGCGTGCAGCGGCGTTGGGGCCTTTGTATCCCTGTCAGTCAGAAGGGGGCCTTGAATTCCAGGTGATTACCTGACGTCGTAGATCTCGCATTCGGTTGGGTCCATCGGTTCCCAATGCTCGCTCGCCAGCTCAAGGAAGGCAGCGGGTACCTCCATGGGGAACGTTGTGCCTTTCTCGCGATTGCGCTCGCGGACGCGATCACGACGAATGTCATGCGGGGTATCCAGGAGATGCACCACCAGATTGTGGGCCGCCCCCCTGACCTGCGCGTCGAAGAGGGTCTTCGTACCAATTCGAGAACCCACAGGCCGTAATACTCCAGTGGTCAACTTAGAAGCCAGCCAAATTGACCATGAGGGAAGCAGCCATGCAACTGGAAGACATCGAGCGCATAGGCGACTACGTCATGCCGGAGCGCCCTGCAGTACGCTCAGATCTCGCACTGATCTTCGGAACTCGGCACGGAGTGGAGGATTTCTGCCAGGCAGTAGTCACCCTGTGGCACAAGAGAATGTTCCGGAAGGCAGTCGTTTCCGGTGGCATGACCGCAGGTCTTCACGATTCAGAAGCCGAAACCATGGCTACCCGCCTCATGGAGTTGGGAGTTCCAGAGCATGTGCTCATCATCGAGCCGTTCGCCATGAACACTGGTGAGAACGTATGGCGCTCGCGCGAGCTTGCCGAGCGCATGCTGCCTCTCGAAGAGAGACGGAGCGTCATTGCCATCGGAAAAATCTGTTCCGCGCGTCGATATCTGATGACACTGGCCCGTCATTGGCCAGGGCCAACCGTTACCGCGCAGTGGGTCAACTATTTCGCAGTAGACAAGAGTGACTGGCACCTGGATCCGGAGTTCGCCGAACGCGTCAGGGCCGAGTACGTGAAGATCCCGCACTACATAAGGAGGGGATTCCTGATCGAGCTTCCAGAAAGCTGATCCAGGTGCTGCCAAGGCACGCTGCAAGCATCACGCCACGACGCCGTGTGCTGTTCAGGGCTATCGAGCGGCAACACCGGGCCTGACCAGCCCGAAGTCCCTCAGCGCAACGTAAGGATCCCAGTACTCCCTGTAGGCCATTATCTTGCCGCTTTCGAGCGTCACCATGGAGATATGGTCCTGGCGATAGAGCCAGCCGGCGTGGCCGCCTCCGTGTACTCTCCGCGCACCTGCCGGCGAGGACCAACCATTCGTTTCTTGCTGCCTTCCTTGTCATGGCACCAAGTGTCCATTGCCTGTCGATGCGCAGTAAATCCCGTGGAACCCTATCGGTGCCCGAGAATTATTTCCGATGCTTTTTCCGCCGACGCGGTAGAGGCATCGGGCCCGACGCCCAAGCACCTGCTTCTTATGGTGGGCCCACCAGGATTCGAACCTGGAACCAAGGGATTATGAGTCCCCTGCTCTAACCGTTGAGCTATAGGCCCGGCGCAGCGTCACAGTGTAGTGGAGGCCGCGCTCGATCGGCTACCCGGCAGCGGCAAACGCCTCCGAAATACGCCCCAGCCGCCTCTCCGCCGCTTCTGCGAGCCATACCTGCCGCCTCAGGCATGCCTGGAACAACGCAACCATCCTTCTGATCTCCTCCAGTCCCTGTTGGTTGTCGCCGCTGAAGCCGGCAAGCAATCCGGCCTCCGACAGCGTCAGCAGCGCATACGTCGTACGGCGTGCAAATCCCAATCGATCCTCGCACTCATCCCGCATCACCTCATCCCAGTCCAGCAGCGGCGGGAAATCGGTTTGCACGGGCTCGGGAACATCGTGCTCCACATCATTCATGGCGTGACTCCAGATGCATGACGAATCAATGCCGCAGGCCGTACGAGTTGCACGTGACCTGCCGCGCGCTTGCATCGGCGCCGGTGATGACCGGCCCGCCTACGGGATGTGTTGAGCATCTGCGCGATCAGCGTGCGACCGTCGCAGGAAAAATTCAAACGGCAGATGCGTCATCGGCAAGCCCCGTCGGGCATGTCCAGGCACCCCAAAAAGAAAAACCCCGCACCAGGCGGGGTTTCTCTCAACGCTTCACCAGCCGCTGGAAATCAATCGATATCCAGGAAGCTGCGCAGCTGCTCCGAGCGGCTCGGATGACGCAGCTTGCGCAGCGCCTTCGCTTCGATCTGGCGGATGCGCTCGCGGGTCACGTCGAACTGCTTGCCGACTTCTTCCAGCGTGTGGTCGGTGTTCATGTCGATGCCGAAGCGCATGCGCAGCACCTTGGCTTCCCTCGGGGTGAGGCCGGCCAGCACGTCGCGCACGGTTTCAGACAGGTTGATGTTGGTGGTGTTCTCGATCGGGGACTCCACGTTGGTGTCCTCGATGAAGTCGCCCAGATGGGAATCCTCGTCGTCGCCGATCGGGGTTTCCATCGAGATCGGCTCCTTGGCGATCTTCATCACCTTGCGGATCTTGTCTTCCGGCATGTCCATTTCCTTGGCCAGCTCCTCCGGCGTGGCCTCGCGGCCGTACTGCTGGAGCATCTGGCGGGAAATGCGGTTCAACTTGTTGATCGTCTCGATCATGTGCACCGGAATACGGATGGTGCGCGCCTGGTCGGCAATCGAGCGGGTGATCGCCTGGCGGATCCACCAGGTGGCGTAGGTCGAGAACTTGTAACCGCGGCGGTACTCGAACTTGTCCACGGCCTTCATCAGGCCGATGTTGCCTTCCTGGATCAGGTCGAGGAACTGCAGGCCACGGTTGGTGTACTTCTTGGCGATCGAGATCACCAGGCGCAGGTTGGCCTCGACCATTTCCTTCTTGGCCTTGCGCGCCTTGGCTTCACCGTAGGCCATGGCACGGCTGATTTCCTTCAGCTCTTCCAGGTCCAGCTGGGTCAGCTTCTCGATGTCGATCGTCGCCTGCTGTTCGGCGATGATCTGATCCTTCACTTCGCGCAGGGCCGACGACCACTTCTGCTTGCGCTTCAGTGCGTCTTCCACCCACTCCAGGTTGGTCTGGTTGCCTTCCCAGGAGCGGATGAAGTCCTTGCGCGGCATGCGCGCGGTGACGGTGGCCAGGTTCAGCACGCGTCGCTCATGGGCCTTGATCGACGCCATGGTGTCGCGCAGCTGCTTGGTCAGCACGTCGGTCAGCGGCAGCGGCAGCTTCAGAGTGACGAACACCGCCGACATCTCTTCGCGCAGGCGCGGCAGGTTCTTCTTGTCGCCCTTGGTCGCCGCCTTCTTGAAGGCATTGAAAGCATCGCTCAGCGCCTGCATGCGCGCAGCGACTTCCTCCGGATCCGGACCGGTCGGTGCGGCTTCTTCCTCGCCACCCTCGACGTCATCGTCCTCGTCCTCGTCGCCTTCTGCGTCGGCATCGCTGCTGTCATCGGCAGCGACCGCCGGCGGCGCCGGCTCTTCGTCGGCCAGGTCGTTGAAGCCGACGATCACTTCGGCCAGGCGCTTCTTGCCTTCCTTGTGGGCCTCGTAGTCGGTCAGCAGCGATTCGACCGAAACCGGGAACTGGCCCAGGGCGGCCTGGACCTGCGAAAGGCCTTCCTCGATGCGCTTGGCGATGGCGATTTCGCCTTCGCGGGTCAGCAGCTCGACCGTGCCCATTTCGCGCATGTACATGCGCACCGGGTCGGTGGTACGGCCACCTTCGGTGTCGAGCGCGCTCAGCGCGGCGGCAGCTTCTTCGGCCGCGGTGTCATCGACTTCGCGGTTACCGGTGTTGCCGTCGTTGAGAAGCAGGGTTTCCACATCCGGCGCAACTTCATGGACATCGATGCCCATGCCGTTGATCATGCCGATGATGTCTTCGATCTGTTCCGGGTCGACCATGTCGTCCGGCAGATGGTCATTGACTTCGGCGTAGGTCAGGTAGCCCTGTTCCAGGCCCTTGCTGATCAGTTGCTTGATTTCGGATTGGGCAGGACGTTCGTTGGCCATGTAGTGCTCGCGCCACCGGCTAGGGAGAAATAGGGAACGTAGCATTATACCAGCCCGGGGCCCTGCCTGCCGGGCGGTGGTCCCGGCGGCCTAGGGCCTGAGAAGGAAGGTCACGGGACCGTCGTTGACCAGGCTGACGACCATATGGGCACCAAACCGGCCCGTTTCCACCCCTGGCGCATGATTTTCACGGCAGATGTCGACAAATCGATTGAACCCGCGTTCAGCCTCGTCCGGCGGTGCGGCGCTGGTGAAACTCGGCCGCATGCCCGAACGGGTATCGGCCGCCAGGGTGAACTGGCTGACCAGCAGCAGGCCGCCACCGGTGTCGCGCAGCGACCGGTTCATCTTCCCGGCCTCGTCGGCGAACACCCGGTAACCCAGCAGGCGTTCGGCCATCCGCCGCAGCTGGGCCTCGCTATCCCCCGGTTCCATGCCGACCAGGGCCAGCAAGCCGGGGCCGATCTGCCCCACCACCTCCTCGTCGACATGGACGGCGGCCTGGCTGACACGCTGGATCAGGACGAGCATCGTGGGCTTCCAATGAACGGGGCCGGCCACGATAGCAGCGCCCTTGGCTAAACTGGCGCCGATGAATCCGCAACGCAAAGCCCGGCTGGTCTACCGCGCCACCACCCTGTTCGCCCGCCTGCCCTGGCCGCTGCTGCGGGGGTTCGCACACGCCCTGGCGTGGACGTGGGTTCGTGTCAATGCCCGTGAGAGCCGCGTTACCCGGCGCAACCTCGAACTGGCCTACCCGGAGCTGGACGGTCCTGCACGCGACCGTCTGCACCGCGAACTGCTGCGCTCCACTGCGCTGCAGGCCATCGAGACCCTGCGTTTGTGGAGCCGGCAGCCGGCCGACAACCTGCGGCTGCACCTGAAGCAGCGCCACGGCGAAGCCCTGTACGACGCGGCCCTGGCCAGCGGCAAGGGCGTGATCGTGGCCGCACCGCACTTCGGCAACTGGGAGCTGCTGAACCAGTGGCTGGCCTCGCGCGGGCAGATCGCCATCGTCTACAAGCCGCCGGAAGACGAGGCCAGCGACGCCTTCCTGCAGCTGGTGCGCGGCGGCCAGAACGTGCAGCAGGTACGCGCCGAGGGCCCGGCCGTGCGCCAGCTGTTCAAGGTGCTCAAGGACGGCGGCGCCACCGGCATCCTGCCCGACCAGCAGCCCAAGGCCGGCGATGGCGTGTTCGTGCCGTTCTTCGGCGTGCAGGCGCTGACCATGACCCTGGTCAACCGGCTGGCCGAGCGCACCGGCGCCACCGTGCTGTATGGCTGGTGCGAGCGCATCGGGCCGGACATGGAATTCGCCCTGCACATCGAGCCGACCGACCCGGCCGTGGCCGATCCGGACCCGCAGGTGGCCGCCACCGCGCTCAATGCCGGCATCGAGCGCATCGCCCGCCGCGACCCGACGCAGTACCAGTGGACCTACAAGCGCTATACGCTGCGGCCACCGGGCAGCGGCGAGGAAGATCCGTATGCGACCGAAGAGCATCCGCACTGACGGCCCCCACGCCCATGCCCATCCGGCCCTTGCGACCGGCGGCCGCACCACGTTGAATACGACGCCGGCGCCCCCATAGAGACTGCGATGTCCGCCTCCCCCGGTCCCGCCATGCCTGCTGCCTCTTCCCTGTTCGGCGACCCCGCCGCGATCCGCTGCGAACGCGCGGTGGCCGAACTGCGTGCCGGTCGCCCGGTACTGCTCCACGATGGGCAGGGCCAGCGCCTGGCGGTGATTGCACTGGACAGCGCCACTGCCAGCAGCTTCGCTGCCTTCGCCGCTGCCGCACGCGAGCGCCATTACCTGTTCCTGACCGCCACCCGCGCCCGCGTGCTCGGCGTGGAGGCACCGGCAGGCGCGCGCCTGCCGCTGGCGGGGGTTGCCTTCGATGCCCTGCCCTCGCTGGGCTACCTGCGCGAGCCCGGCCCGATGCCGGACGACTGGACGGCCGGCGACGCCTTCGATGCCGGCGCGGTGGAGCTGGCCCGCCTGGGCCTGCTGCTGCCGGCGATGGTGGCGGTGCGCCTGGATGCAGAGGACATGACCTTTGCGGGTGCGGCCGAAGTGGCGTTGTGCGACCTGGCCGAGGGCGCGGCACACGCCGCCCACGATTACGAACTGGTCGCCCGTTCGCCGGTACCGCTGCGCGACGTCGGCGTGACCACCTTCGCGGTGTTCCGCGGCGGCGTGGCCCAGCGCGACCAGGTCGCGATCATCGTCGGCGAACCGGACCTGTCGGCGGTGGTGCCGGTACGCGTGCACTCCTCGTGCCTGACCGGCGACCTGTTCGGCTCACTCAAGTGCGACTGCGGCGACCAGCTGCGGCGCGGCCTGCGCAAGCTGAAGGAACTGGGCGGCGGCGTGCTGCTGTACCTGGACCAGGAAGGCCGCGGCACCGGCATCGCCGCCAAGATGCGCGCCTACGGCTACCAGCACGACGGCCTGGACACCATCGATGCCGATGCACAGCTGGGCTTCGGTGCCGACGAGCGCCGCTACGGCAGTGCGGTGGCGATGCTGCATGGCCTGGGCATTTCGCGCGTGGCCCTGCTCAGCAACAACCCGACCAAGGCACAGCGTCTGCGCAACGCCGGCATCGAGGTGCTGGACTGCATTCCGGTCACCGGCGAGATCACTGCCGAGAACGAACACTACCTGCGCACCAAGGCCGATCGTGCCGGCCACATGCTGGATGTGGACGCGCTGATCCAGGCTGCCCAGTAGCGCGGTCGACCTGCTACCGTCTGCGCGGTGCGGCCCTGCCGCCACCGCCCGCCCTGCCACCTGACGGAGCCTGCGTGATCGACGTTCCCCTGACCTCCCCGCCTGCCGATGCCTGGCAGTCGCTGCCGCAGCGCGCCGCCCGCCTGGCCGCACTGGAAGGCGCCTTCGGCGGACTGTTCGTGCCGGGCCTGCCGCTGGCCGCGGCCGCGTGGTTCTTCGAGCTGCCCGGCGGCCTGTGGACGGCCGCCCTTGGGCTGCTGATCGGCATCGTCTTCGGCGCGTGGCTTGGCCACCGGCGCTTGACCCGCACCCGCTGGCGGCTGGATACCCAAGGGCTGGGCCTGCGCCGCGACCTGATGTGGCAGCTGGAAACGCGCATCCCCATTTCGCGCGTGCAGCACCTGGATCTGCGCCGCGGCCCGCTGGAACGCCGTGCCGGCCTGGCCACGCTGATCGTGCACACCGCCGGGACCCGCATGAGCGCAGTGACCGTGAGCGGCCTGGACGAGGCCGACGCCGAGCGCCTGCGTGACACCCTGTCGCATCAGCTCGACCAGGACGCCGACGCCCTGTGAGCCTGCCGCCGCCCCTGCCCGCATCGCTGCCTGCCGGTGGCGAGGACCATCGCCTGCACCCGTGGTCGTGGCTGTTCGTGCTGCTGATGCAGCTGCGTCACTACTTCCTGCCGCTGGTGGCGCTGCTGGTGTTCGGCCAGCGCGGTGACCGCGACCCGATGTGGGCGCAGCTGATTCCGCTGTCGGCGATTGCCGCGCTGGTGCTGGTCTCGGTGCTGCAGTACCTCAGCTACCGCTACCGCATCGGCAGCGACGCGATCACCGTGCGCAGCGGACTGCTGGCGCGCAACCGCCGCGAGATCCCGTTCGCCCGCATCCACAACGTGGAAGTGCGGCAGAACCCGCTGCACCGCCTGTTCGGCGTGGCCGAGCTGCGCCTTGAATCGGCCGGCGGCGTGCGTCCGGAAGCCGAAATGCGCGTGCTGAAGCTGGACCAGGCGTTGGCGCTGGAACGACTGGTGCGCCAGCGTGGGCAGGCACCGCAGGCCGCCGACGTCGTGGCCGCCCACTCGATCACCGACGCCGACACCGAACAGGTGCTGCTGCGCCTGTCGAGCTGGGACGTGGTGCGCATGGGCCTGCTGTCCAACCGCGGCTGGGCATTGGCGATCGCCGCCTTCGGCGTGCTGTTCCAGACCGTGCCGCGGCCGGTGATGGACGCGGCCATCCAGCGTGGCGGCCGGGAAGCCTTCGGCTACGCAAGCCACCTGCATCCCGGCGTGGCCGGCGCCTTCCTGCTGCTGGCCGCAGCCTTGCTGCTGGGCTGGCTGGCGCTGCGTGCGCTGTCGGTGGTGCTGACCCTGCTGCGCTATCACGGCTTCACCCTCAGCGAGCAGGATCGCCGCCTGACCGTCTCGGCCGGCCTGCTCAGCCGTACCCGCAGCAGTGTCGCGCGTCGCCGCATCCAGGCCTGGACGCTGCGCGAAACCACCCTGCATCGCTGGTTCGGCCTGCGCCAGCTGCGCATTGACAGCGCTGCCGGCGGCCCCTCGCGCGACGAAGACCGCGCCCTGCGCGAGCTGGCACCGCTGGCACCGGCAATACGCTGCGAGCAGCTGGTGCAGCACCTGTTGCCTCAACTGCGGTGGCCGCCAGCGCAATGGCAGTCCATTCCGCAGCGTGGCTGGTGGCGGCTGTGCCTGGGCGCGCTGCTGCTGGTGCCGGTGCTGGCAGCGGCCGCGTACTGGCGCTGGGGATCATGGGGCCTGATCGTGCTGGCCTGGCTGCCGGTGGCGCTGCTGGTGGCACATCGGCAGATGGCGCGCATGGGCTGGTATCTGGATGCCCATTACGTGGCCGTGCGCGGCGGCTGGTGGAAGCGCTGGTGGCGCTGGGCCGAGCTGGACAAGGTGCAGGGCCTGCGCCTGCAGCGTTCACCGCTGGACAAGCTGCTCGGCACCAGCAGCCTGCAGCTGGATACGGCCGGTGCGCACGGTGATGTGGCGTTGACCCTGCGCCACCTGCCGCAGGCGCAGGCGCAACACGTGATGGAGCAGCTGGCCGCGGCGCTGGCGCGGCGCAAGTTGCGCTGGTAAGCAACACCGGTAGTGCCGGCCGCTGGCCGGCAACCGCAGACATTCCCGAGGTTGCCGGCCAGCGGCCGGCACTACCGCGAGCGGGGTCGGCGAGGCATCAGCGCTGCGACGGCCCCCAATATCCCAGGTCCTTGCGGATCTGCAGGTCGCGCACCCAGCTGCCGAAGGGCTTGCGCCGCAGCACGCCCATTTCACCGGACAGGAAATCCTCGGTGGCGGCGATCACCCGCTCGCTGGACAGGCCATCGCGGTACGGATGGATGGCGTCGGCGTAGCGCACGATCTCCGCCTGCAGCGCGGCGTCGGGATGCAGCGCGCGCTGCAGCATCGCCGGCAGCTGCGCCGGGTCGTCGAAGTCGATCATGTGCGGCTTGGGCACGCGGTTGCGGAAGGTCACCACCGGCTTGTGCTGGACGATGAACTCCGAAACGATCGACGAGGTGTCCGACACCAGCACATCGGCGGCGCGCTGCGCGGCCATCACCTGCTCCGGCTCGATGAAGCGGGCATGGGCACCGGCCAGCGCGCGGTAGCGCTCGAACAGTTCCGGTGGGCACTTCGGGTGCAGGGTCAGCAGCCAGTAGCGCTCACCGCCAGCGATATCGGCGGCGATCTGCGCATGCAGGTGGGGCGCTGCGCTCAGGCGCTCGGTGAAGGTCGAACCGAACAGGATCACCGGGCGCCCGCCCGCCGCTGCGCGCAGCGCGGCGCTCTCGCCACCGTCGTCGCGGAACAGCGGGTCGAGCTTCGGCCAGCCGGTCTCGGCTACGGCGAAATGGCCCTGCAGGGCGGCGATCTCACGGAACGGCGCGGTGGTGGCCGGCCCCTGCGTGCAGTACAGGTCGAACATGCCGCGCACCCGGAAGTGGCCGCGCGCACTGTCGCGCTTCTCTACGTTGAAGCCATGGAACAGCTGTACCTTGGCGCCGGACAGGAAGGTCGGCACCCAGTTCGCGGCGCTGAACACGGCACGCGGCCGCATCGCCAGGGCCTGTTTCAGTCCGATGTTGGGCACGCCCGGCAGCCTGCTGGCGGCCGCGCCGTCCTCGAACCAGGCCGCCACCTCCTGCCCGGAGGCGTGCAAGGCCTGCGCCAACGGGGCGAGAATAGGCAGCGCATAGCGCTCCGTCGCAAACAACAGGTACCCGGCCATCATGTCCTCCACGACCGCTCCCATCGAACGGCCTCGCATCTCGGCCTGCATTATCGCGTTCAACGAGGCCGGCCGCATCGGCGACTGCCTGGCCTCGCTGGCCTTCTGCGATGAGATCATCGTCGTGGACTCGTACTCCACCGATGCCACCCTGGCCATCGCCGAGGCCGCAGGCGCCCGCGTGCTGCAGCGCGCGTTCGATGGCTTCCGTAGCCAGAAGGCCTACTGCGTCGAGCAGGCAAGCCACGACTGGGTGCTGTGCCTGGACGCCGATGAGCGGATCAGCCCGGAACTGCGCGCAGCCATCGAACAGGCCCGCGACGGTGGCTTCGCCGGCCATGCCGGCTATCGCTTCGCGCGCCTGTCGGAGTACTTCGGCAGGTTCCTGCGCCATGGCAACGCCTACCCGGACCGGGTGATGCGCCTGTTCGACCGCCGCCGCGGCGGCTGGCGCGGCAAGCGCGAGATCCACGAGGCGGCCAGCGTCGACGGCAGCGTCGGCACCCTGCGCGGCGACCTGGTCCATTACCCGTACCGCTCCCTGCAGCAGCAGCTGGCCAAGACCGAGAAGTACGCGCGGATGATGGCCGAGCACGAGTTCGCACGCGGCAAGCGGGCCACGCTGGGCAAGCTGGTGCTGGCGCCGGCCTGGCGGTTCTGGCGCGGCTTCGTGTTCCGTGGCGGCTTCCGCGACGGCTGGCACGGCCTGGTCTACGCCTACGTGCGCGCCAACTACGTGCGGCAGAAGACCATCATGCTGTGGATGCTGGGCAACGGCCAGCCCGTGGCCGACCCGCCGAACCCCTGATCGCCGGGGCCCGCCCGGCGCGCCGACGCATCACGAGCCGCCGGTGATCGCCCGGTGGCGCGCGCCTTCGACGATCGACAGGCCGGTCAGCAGCCCGACCAGGGTCACGTAGAAACTGGCCGTCATCTGGTGCGCGAACATCGACTGGGTCAGCCCGCACAACGCGTAGGTGATCACCAGCATGACGCCGGCAGCGGCCGGCCCGCGGAAGGTCGCTCGTCCGCTGCGGCGATGCAGGCGCACGAACAACCACAGCGGGATGCCATACACCGCCAGCAACAGCAGCAGGCCCGGTACACCCTGGGTCGCCGCCCATTCGGCCACGTCGTTGTGGGCATGCCCCAGGTGGCAGCGCAACTCTTCCGGGTTCTCCCGGCAGACCGGCACGCGCTGCATCGCGCTGTCGAAATGACCGATGCCAACACCCACCAGCGGATGATCGAGGAAGGTCTGCCAGGCTACCTGCAGGCGCTCGACGCGGGCACCGGCGGAAGAATCACTGTCGCCCAGCTCCATCCGCTGCACGTCGCTGTGCAGCTCGCTCAGGCGGACCTGGTGGCGCAGCTCCGGCACCGACAGCAGCAGCGTCGCACCGATCGCCAGCATCCCGGCCAGCACCGACAGGCGCGCCGCACCGGTACGCCAGCGCAGGCTCAGCGCCAGCACCACCAGCAGCGCCAGCAAGGCGGCGAACACACCGCGGCTGCCGGTCAGCACGATGGTGCCGCAACCGGCGGCCATGCCGAGGATCACCAGCGACCAGCGCCGCGACGGCCGGCAGAACACCAGCAGCACCATCAACACCATCACGATGTCGGCCAGCACGATGGCGTTGGTGAACAGCTCCGCGCGCGGGGCACCGCCCAGCACCTGCCACAGCGACATCACGAAGGTGGCGAGCAGGCCGGTCAACGAGCCGTACCAGAGCCACCGCAGGCTGGGACGCAGCGCGCAGATCCACAGCGCGATCCATGGGATCACCACGAACCGCGAACGGTTGTCGACGTCACGCAGGCCCTGTTCGAACAGCACCACCGACAGTACGCCGAGCGCCAGCACCGCCAGCATCAGCCAGACCAGCACTTTCACCGGCTGGCCGGCCATGCCCCGCGCGCGCCACAGCAGCTCCGGCGCCAGCAGGGTGCTGAGCAGCAGCAGGAGACCATACGGCAACAGGTTGATCGGCACGGTCAGCACCAGTGCCGGCAGGCAGAACAGCCCCAGCTGGGCCAGCCCGTGTGCAACCCCGTGACGCCCACCGACGGGAACGCCCAGCGGGTCGCCGGCCATGAGGTTCAGGTTGTCCGGTGAAGCTGGCACGTCGGGAAGTATCGCTGCAATATGCTGGAAGAATGGGACAGGCCAACGCGGGCCGTCCCAGCCTGCTGTTTTACTGCCTTTGGACCCGCTTGGGCAGACTGGACAAGCGGAAATCGTGCTGGCTAGTCATGTTCCTGCAAACGCCGTTCACGTTCCCGCTCCTCGGCAGTGACCACGCACGGCACCGTCACCGCCGCCGCCGGCACCAGCCACCAGCGCCGCCGGTTGGACACGCCGGCCAGTTCGGAGCGGTTGCGGTCGACGCACGACAGCATCGCGTACTCGTGGACCAGCAGCCAACGACGTCCGGGCGCCAGCCGCTGCCAGCGCGTGGCCGCCACCAGCTGCTCGTCCCAGTCAGTCTCGAAACCGAAGGTCGCGGCGGGACGGTCGGCCAGCAGCAGGTGCTGTTCCTTCCAGGCCACCAACCCCAGCTCGGCATCGGGGCCCAGGCGGGTACCGACCGTGCGCATCAGGCCACGGGCCGAACTGGAATCGTTCAGCAGCGGGTAGCCGACCAGGCTGTACAGCACCCAGACCACCGCCAGGGTCGACACCAGCGCAAGCTGCCGGCGACGGCCACAGGCCAGCAGGCTCAATCCGCCCCACAGGCCCATCGCCAGGATCGTCCACGCCAGCGCGTCGACGGCCCCGGGGGCGAGCCCGCGGCTATGGGTCAGGCGCAGCTCGAAGGCCGGGTCACCCAGCACCGCCATCGCGCCAGCCACGGCCAGGCCCAATGACAGCAGGCCGGTGAACAGCCCGACCACGGCCTGCACATCGCGTCGCTTCAGCAACCCCGGCAACAGCGGTGCCAGCACCAGGCAGAACATCGGCAGCGCCGGCAGGATGTAGACGTCGCGCTTGCCGGCGGGAATCGAGAAGAACAGCACCACCATCAGCCACCAGGCCAGCGGCAGCAGATAGCGCGCGTCGCGGCGTTGCAGCCGGCGGCGCCAGGCCGGAATCGCCCAGGGCATGGCCAGGAATGCCGGGATCCACATCAGCGGCATCGTCGCCAGGAAGTACCAGGCGGGCTGGTGGTGATCCCAGGAATGGGTGTAGCGCCGCGCCGTCTGCTGGAACAGGATATCGTCCATGTAGGCGCGATATTCGTCCGAGCCGGTGGCAAAGCCGGCCAGCAGCATCGGCGCCAGCCACAACGACACCGCCAGCAGGAAGGCCAGCGGCGCCAGCCAGAAGCGCGCGTCGCGCGCGTGCAGGCCCACCCGTGGCCACCGCAGCGCCGTGGCGATTGCCGCGGGCACGATCATCAGCAGCGCCAGCATGCCCACGCCCTTGGTGATCACGCCGATGCCGGCGAAGAACCAGCCCAGCCACCACCAGCGCCAGGCAGGCCCCAGCAGCAGGTGGCGCAGCAGGCCGTAGTTGGCCAGGGTGATGAACAGCAGCAGCAGGGGATCGATCTGCCCCTTCTTCGCCTGGAAGGTGAACTGCAGCGCGAACAGCAGCGCCCAGCCGGCATACAGCCCCACCCGCCGCGTCCACAGCCGCCGGCCCAGGTCGACCACGCACCACAGCGTGCCCAGTGCCGCCAGCAGCGACGGCAGCAGGAAGGCCACGCGCCACTGCCCGACCAGGCTGTACAGCGTGGCCTGCCACCACATCAGCATCGGCGGCTTGTCCGAGTACAGCTCGGTCCCGCGGTGCGGGAACAGCCAGTGGCCGCTGTCGAACATCTGCTTGGCCACCAGCGCGAAGCGCGGCTCGTCCGACGGCCACGGATCACGAAGGCCCAGCCCGGCCCCCAGCACCAGCAGGGCCATCACCACGAACAACCACGTCTCGCGCGACGCGCGGGATTTCAGCATGGGACTCGCAACGTCAGCGGGGGGTCAGGCCGTTTTTAGCAGACGCGCGTAAAAGAAACCGTCAGCATCGCTGTCACCCGGCAGTCGCTGGCGCGCGATCCCCTCGCAGTCCAGGCCGAATCTGTCATCCAGCGGCTGTGCCACCGCGTCCGGATGCCACTTCAGGAAGGCCCGCACCTGATCGATGTTCTCGGCGCGCAGGATCGAACAGGTGGCGTACAGCAGCACGCCGCCCGGGCGCAGCATCGACCAGCAGGCCTCCAGCAGGCGGGCCTGCACGCCGACCAGCGCATCGATATCCTCGGCGCGGCGGTGGAACATCACGTCCGGCTGGCGGCGGATCACGCCGGTGGCCGAACACGGCGCATCCAGCAGGATGGCGTCGAACGGTGTGCCATCCCACCACGCACCGGGGTCGCTGGCATCGGCCACCCGGGTCTGCGCGCCCTCACCTACACCGGTGCGGGTGTAGGTATCGCGGGCACGCGCCAGGCGACGCGCATCGATATCCAGCGCCAGCAGACGCAGGCTCGGGTCACGCTCCAGCAGGTGCGCCGACTTGCCACCCGGTGCCGCGCAGGCGTCCAGAACGCGGGCGCCGGACGCCGGTGCCAGCGCGTCCGCCGCACATTGCGCCGACAGGTCCTGCACCGACAGCGCACCGTCGGCGAACCCCGGCAACTGGTTCACCGCGATGGGCGCCACCAGGCGCAGCGCGTCGGCGCTGAGCGGGCTGGCGTCGGCAGCAATGCCGGCCTCGGCCAGCGTGGCCAGCGCCTTGTCACGCCCCCCCTGCTGGCGGTTGGCACGCAGCCACAGCGGCGCCGGCTGCAGGCTGGCAGCAAAGATCGCCTGGGCCTGGGACGGCCAGTCGCGCTCGACGGCATCGGCCAGCCACGCCGGAAAGGCGTCACGCGCAGGCTGCTCCGGGAACCCCTCGCGCTGCGCGCGGCGCAGGATCGCGTTGACCAGCCCGGCCTGGCGCTCACGGCCCAGCGCGCGGGCGGCGTCGACCGTGGCCGACAGGGCCGCATGCGCCGGCAGTTCCAGCACGTCCAGCTGCGCGAAGCCCACCATCAGCAACGTGCGCAGGTCGGCATCACGCGCCGACAGCGGCTTCTGCATCCACGACTGCAAGGCAGCGTCGTAGGTACTGCGGCGGCGCAGGACTGCAAAGCACAGCGCTTCCAGCAAGGCCCGATCACGACTGTCGGCCAGCTTGGGCAGTGCCCAGGCCAGTTCCGCCTTCAGCGAGCGGCCACGGGTGAACACCTGCGCCAGTACGCGTGCGGCCAGCATGCGGGTGGCCGCGCCCGGCGCCGCCTTGGCGACGGAGAAATCATTCTGCTTCGACACCGCCTATGCCCCCACGTGCAGGTCGCGGCGGGCATTGAGGTAGTCGGCGGCGGTGATCGCCTTGCCGCCTTCGCGCTGCAGCGTGCGCAGGCGCAGCGCGCCCTGGCCGCAGGCGATGTCGATACCATCGCGGCTGGCCGCCAGCACCGCCCCCGGCGCCTGGCCGTGGGCCAGGTCAAGAGCGACCGCGCCGTGGATGCGCACGCGCTCGCCGGCCAGCGTGGCCTCGGCGATCGGCCACGGATTGAAGGCGCGCACGGTGCGCGCCAGGGCATCGGCGTCCTGCGCCCAGTCCAGGCGGGCTTCGGCCTTGTCCAGCTTGTGCGCGTAGGTCACGCCCTGCTCGGGCTGCGGCCGCGCGATCGGCTTGATGCCGGCACGCAGCAGGCCCAGGCCGTCGGACAGCACCTGTGCGCCCAGTTCGGCCAGCTTGTCATGCAACTGGCCGCCGGTATCGGTGGCCGCGATCGGCAGCTCCTGGTGCAGCAGCACCGGGCCGGTATCCAGGCCGGCTTCCATCTGCATCAGGCACACGCCGGTCTTTGCGTCACCGGCCTGGATCGCGCGCTGGATCGGCGCGGCACCGCGCCAGCGTGGCAGCAGCGAGGCATGCACGTTCCAGCAGCCGTGGGTCGGGATCGCCAGTACCGCCCTGGGCAGGATCAGGCCGTAGGCGACCACCACCATCAGGTCCGGCTGCAGGTCGCGCAGCTGCCGCTGGGCAGCTTCATCCTTCAGCGATTCGGGCTGGTAGACCGGAATGCCACGGGCCACGGCTTCGAGCTTGACCGGCGACGGTGCCAGGCCACGGCCGCGCCCGGCCGGGCGATCAGGCTGGGTATAGACGGCCACGACCTCGTGGTGGCGCGCCGCGGCGCGCAGCGACGACACCGCGAATTCCGGCGTACCGGCAAAGACAATCCTCATGGCTACCCCACTTGCAGGATGGATTCGTGCAGGAAAGAAAACGGCGCCGTCGGCCGGCGCCGTACAGCCCGCGCGCGTCGCGCAGGCACGGGCCACCCGGAGGGCGGCCCGGATTGGCGATCACGCCACGTGCTTGCGCTGCTTGGCCAGCTTCTTGCGGACCATCTCGCGCTTGAGCGGCGACAGATAGTCGATGAACAGCTTGCCGTCCAGGTGGTCCATCTCGTGCTGGATGCAGGTGGCCAGCACTTCACCGGCCTCCAGCTGCTGCTCCTGGCCGTTGCGGTCCAGGTACTTCACGGTGATGGTGTCAGCGCGGGTCACGTCGGCGAAGATGCCCGGGACCGACAGGCAGCCCTCCTGGTACACCCGGCCCCCGTCCTTGGCGACGATTTCCGGGTTGATGAACACATGCGGTTCATTCTTCTCTTCGCTGACATCGATGACCATGAAGCGCTTGTGCACGTCCACCTGGGTGGCGGCCAGGCCGATGCCCGGGGCGTCGTACATGGTCAGGAACATGTTGTCGATCAGTTCCTGGAAGGCCGGCGTGGTGACTTCGGCGGCGTCGATCAACGCAGCCTTGGTACGCAGGCGCGGATCGGGGAACTCGAGAATGGGGAGAAGGGCCATGGCTGTTTCCGGGTAGGGGGCCGGCACGCCGGCATACGTCGCAGATTCTAGCTCCAACGCTTGCCTTGCGCCCCGGTTTCTGGACTATAGTGCGTGGACCTGTTGGGGAATCAGGGCTTCACACCTATGTTGCTTCGTTTTCGTACGGTCGTCGCCGCGGCGATGCTGACCGTGGCTGCCTATGCTACCGCCGTGGAAGTGAATGGCGGGCACCCGGACACCTATGTGGTCCGAAAAGGGGATACGTTGTGGGATATCGCCGCACGTTTCCTGCAGAAGCCTTGGCTGTGGCCGGAGATCTGGCAAGCCAATCCGCAGATCGCCAACCCGCACCTGATCTATCCAGGTGACGTGCTGAGCCTGGCCTACCTGGACCGGGTGACCGTGTCCCAGGCCGGTCCGCGCCAGGAGGCCCCGATCGACGCCATTCCGCTGGCCCAGGTCGAGCCGTTCCTGAAGCAGCTGAGCGTTGTCGACAGCGTCAAGCAGCTGCCCTACGTCGTCGGCCTGGAGGACAGCCGCCTGCGCGTGTCCGGTGGCGACACCGTCTACGTGCGCCTGGCGGATGCCCAGGTGGGCCAGCGCTGGGCCGTGGTACGCCCGACCGTGCGTTACGCCCAGCCCAAGCCGACCGAGGACCTGACCGCCAACGGCGACGTCACCCCGGGCAGCGGCAACCTGTGGAAGGCCTACAACGCACCCAACGCACGTCGTGGCGTGCTCGGCTACGAACTGGCCCAGGTCGCCACCGGCACCATCACCCAGATCGCCGGCGGCAAGGTCGAGGCCTCCACGCTGGTGCTGGACAAGAACGTCGGCGGCCGCGAAGTGCGCGCCGGCGACCGCCTGGTGCCGGTCGAAGCCCGGCCGTACGACCTGCAGTTCGTGCCCCACGTACCCGCTGCGGGTGTCGAGGGCGTGGACGTGCGCGTGCTGGCGGTCACCGACATGTTCACCGCCGGTGGCCCACGCGACGTGATCGCGATTTCGGCCGGCCGTGCCCAGGGCGTGGACAACGGCACCGTGTTCTCGCTGTGGCGCCCGGGCCGGCATGTAGCGCACCGCATGAAGTACCCGACCTCCTCGCGCATGGACGACTCGCTCAGCACCGGCGCAGGCCGGGTCTCGCTGCCGGATGAGTATGCCGCGCATGCGATGGTGTTCCGCACCTTCGACAACGTCAGCTACGCGCTGGTGATGCAGGGCGTGAAGCCGGTGCAGGTGGGTTACAACGCGCTGCACCCGGACGCGAAGTAACGGTTGCCGGACTGCCCCGGCCACCACTGGAGTGCCGGCCGCGGGCCGGCAGGCACCTCCGGCAAAACCTGACAGCCACATGCGAAGGCGCCCTAGGGCGCCTTTGTTGTGTGCGGCCGATAGTGGGGGATGACCACACATGCATACGAGGCGCTGCTGCGCCTGTTGATGGCGGGAGGCGCACTGGCGTCCCGACGGGCCCTGCTGCAGGCCGCGGGCGATGCGGAAACCGCCATCGCGCAAGGCACTGCGACCTGGCGTGCGCACGGTTGCACGCCGGAGCAGTGCGCCGCCCTGGAACGCCCCGATACCCGGGCCTGGACATCCGCCCGGCGCTGGCTGGAACAGGACAACCATCACCTGCTGCCGTGTACCGATCCGGCCTTTCCGCCATCACTGCTGGAGGTACCCAACCCGCCGCTGGCGCTGTTCGTGGCCGGTGATCCCTGCCTGGCCTGGCGCCCTTCGGTGGCGCTGGTCGGCAGCCGCTCGCCCACCCCGGGCGGGCGTGCACTGGCCGCGCGTTTTGCCGGCTGCTTCGTCGAGGCCGGCCTGGCGGTGACCAGCGGCCTGGCCGCAGGCATCGATGCGGCCGCGCACCAGGCTGCGCTGGAGGCCGGCGGCTGCACCATGGCAGTGATCGGCACCGGCCCTGACCGGGCCTATCCGGACAGCCACGCCCGGCTGCAGGCGCGGATCGCCGCCGAAGGCGTGGTGCTCAGCGAGTACCTGCCGGGCACGGCTGCCCGCCCCAGCCACTTCCCTGCGCGCAACCGGCTGGTGGCCGGACTGGCGCTGGCCACCGTGGTGGTCGAGGCCGCACAGCGCTCGGGCGCGCTGATCACCGCGCGCCTGGCCGCCGAGGCGGGCCGCGAGGTCTGTGCCCTGCCCAGGTCGGTGCTCAACCCGCGCGCGGCCGGCTGCCATCGCCTGATCCGCGAGGGCGCGGCGCTGGTCGAGCGCCCCGAGGAGGTCCTGGAACTGCTCGCCCCCGCCCTTCGCCAGCAGCTGCCGGGCTTGCAATCGCGGTTGGCCACCCCCACTGAACAGGCACCGCCGGCGCTCCTGCCGGCGCGCTGGGCCGGCGACCCTGACTACCAGTGCTTGTGGCGGGCGCTGGACCACAACCCAAGCGGTATGGATTCACTGATCACGCGTTGTGGATTGACGGCGTCACAGGTGTCCTCCATGCTGCTGGCCATGGAACTGGCGGGAATCGTGGTGTGCGTACACGGCCGCTACTGTCGAACTCCCTAGTTTCTTCACCTCCACAGCGTCGCGCGACGCAGGCCGAGGGGCAATGAAAGAGAGCATCCTGGATGTACTGCTGTACCTGTTTGAACACTATTTCAGCGAAGATGCGGACCTGATCCGTGACCGCGATTCGCTCCAGAACGGCCTGATCCAGGCCGGTTTCAGCCCCACCGAGATCAACAAGGCGTTCGACTGGCTCGATGCCCTGGCCGCGCAGCGGCCGAGCGTGGCCCAGGCGCGGGTCGATGGCCCCGTGCGCATCTACCACGGCCCCGAGCTGGACAAGCTGGACGTGGAATGCCGCGGCTTCCTGCTGTACCTGGAACAGCACGGCATCCTCGACGCCGACCAGCGCGAGCTGGTGCTGGACCGGGCGATGGCCCTGGACCAGGACGAACTGGACCTGGACGACCTGAAGTGGGTCGTGCTGATGGTGCTGTTCAACCAGCCCGGCTCCGAAGCGGCCTACGCCTGGATGGAGACGCAGATGTTCATGGACGAGCCAGAACCCCTGCACTGACCGTACACTTGGGGGCATAGCGCATTCAGGAGCGTCCCCGTGAGCGAGTGGTTCCACGCAGAAGGCAACCGGCAGCAAGGCCCGCTGCCGGCGGAACAGTTGGTCGAGTTGTTCCGCAACAACCAGATCTCCCTGGACACCCTGGTCTGGCGCGACGGCCTGCCGCAATGGCAGCCGTTGCGCAGCGTGGTCGATGAGCTGGGCCTGATCGTGCCGGCGCTGGACGTCGCCGCGCCGGCCGTGGAACCCGAGCCGGAGCCCGAACCGGAACCGGTTGCGCCGCCGCCGCCGCAACCACCGGTGCTGCCGCCGTCCACGCCCTATGCCACGCAGACCCCGGCCGGGGTGCTGCCGCCGCCGAAAAAGAAGCTCTCCGGCTGCGCCCTGACCGCGATCATCGGCGGCGGCCTGCTGCTGGTGCTGGTGCCGGTCATGGCCATCCTCGCGGCGATCGCCCTGCCTGCCTACAACGACTACACCGTGCGTGCCAAGGTTGCCACCGCGGTCAAGGCCCTGCAGCCGCTGAAACAGCAGGTGCAGCACTTCGCCGACGACGAAGGCCGCTGCCCCGGTGCCAACGATGCCGGTTTCCCGGCGCCGGGTGATTTCACCCAGGCCGGCCTGTCGGCGGTGAACATCGGCCGCTTCAACAACGGCCACTGCGGCATCGAAGCAACGCTGGCCGTGCCCGGCAAGAGCCTCGATGGCGACCTGCTGTGGCTGGAATATGATCGCGACAGCGGCCGCTGGGAATGCAGCGGTGAAAGCGACGACAAGTACCTGCCGCCGTCGTGCCGCGGCTGAGCCACGTGCACGGCAGCACCTCCAAGGACGATCCAACAGGGAACATGCAATGACCGAGTGGTACTACGCCGAAGGACAGCAACGCCAGGGCCCGCTGCCGGTCCAGGAAATCCGCCAGCGCTTCCAGCGGGGCGAACTGAATCTGGACACCCTGGTCTGGCGCGAAGGCATGGCCCAGTGGGCTGCACTGCGCCAGGTGGTCGATGAGCTCGGCCTGCAGACACTGGCCGATGCCAGCACGGCCACCGCCAGCGGCGGCTTCGACCTGCGCGGCGACTACGCCGCCATCGACAACGGCACTGCACCGCTGCCTGGCACGGGCGCGCTCAGCAGCTCGCCCTACAGCGCCCCGGCCGCTTCCGGTGCCGGTGGCCCGCAGCCGGTGATCGGCGGCGAGGTGGTCTACGCAGGCTTCTGGAAGCGCGTAGCGGCGTACATGATCGACTACTTCGTGCTGGCCATTCCGGGCGGCATCATCGGCGCCATCATCGGCGTGGTGCTTGGCGCCAGCATGGGCGCGGTGGGCAGCGGCGAGACCTCCATCGAAATCGTCGCGCAGGTGGCCAGCGCGCTGATCAACATGGCCATCGGCGTTGCCTACTACACCTGGTTCCATTCCTCGCAGGGTGGCGCCACGCTGGGCAAGATGGCGGTCGGCATCAAGGTCGTGCGCAGCAACGGCGATCGCCTGACCAAGGGCCGCGCCTTCGGCCGCTACTGGGCCATGCTGCTGAGCAGCTTCACCCTCGGCATCGGCTTCCTGATGGCCGCCTTCACCGAGCGCAAGCAGGGCCTGCACGACATGATCTGCGACACCCTGGTGGTCGACCGCTGGGCCTACACCGACCAGCCGCACCTGCAGCGCCATGAGCTGGGCACGGTCACCATCGTGATCCTGGTGCTCACCGGCCTGCTGGTGCTGGCGGGCCTGGTGGTGCTGGTGGCCGCGGTCGGCTTCATCGCCAAGATGGCCTCATGAACGGCCATCCTCACGTCTGGCTGCTTGACAGGGGCTGGCCGGGCGTGATTCCTCTAATAAGGTGAAACCTGAACGCCCGGCACACTACCGGGCGTTCAGCGTATTGATTTGTCCGTGGCCGCTTCACTAATGCGGCCGTTTGCTCCACCCTAGCGGCCCCTCCCCTGCGGCTCGCCCCACAGACACTGCTGCCATGCCCAAGCACCTGCTCATCGTCGAATCGCCGGCCAAGGCCAAGACGATCAACAAATACCTCGGCAAGGACTACACCGTCCTGGCCTCGTATGGGCATGTGCGTGACCTGATTCCGAAGGAAGGCGCGGTCGACCCGGACAACGGGTTCGCCATGCACTACGACGTGATCGACAAGAACGAAAAACATGTCGACGCGATCGCCAAGGCCGCCAAGGGCGCCGACGACATCCTGCTGGCGACCGACCCGGATCGCGAAGGTGAAGCGATCAGCTGGCATATCGCCGAGATCCTGAAGGAACGCGGGCTGGTCAAGGACAAGCCGATGCAGCGCGTGGTGTTCACCGAGATCACCCCGCGCGCCATCAAGGAAGCGATCAGCCAGCCGCGCGCGATCGCCAGCGATCTGGTCGATGCCCAGCAGGCGCGCCGCGCGCTGGACTACCTGGTCGGCTTCAACCTTTCGCCGGTGCTGTGGCGCAAGGTCCAGCGCGGCCTGTCCGCCGGCCGCGTGCAGAGCCCGGCGCTGCGCATGATCGTCGAGCGCGAGGAAGAGATCGAAGCCTTCATCGCCCGCGAGTACTGGTCGATCGCCGCCGAGTGCGCACACCCGTCGCAGCACTTCAACGCCAAGCTGGTCAAGCTGGACGGGCAGAAATTCGAGCAGTTCACCATCACCGACGGCGACACCGCCGAAGCCGCCCGCCTGCGCATCCAGCAGGCCGCGCAGGGCTCGCTGCATGTTACCGACGTGGCCAGCAAGGAGCGCAAGCGCCGCCCGGCGCCGCCGTTCACCACCTCCACCCTGCAGCAGGAAGCCTCGCGCAAGCTCGGTTTCACCACCCGCAAGACCATGCAGGTGGCGCAGAAGCTGTATGAAGGCGTGGCGATCGGTGACGAAGGCACCGTCGGCCTCATCTCGTACATGCGTACCGACTCGGTGAACCTGTCGCAGGACGCGCTGGCCGAAATCCGCGACGTGATCGCCCGTGATTACGGCATCGCCTCGCTGCCCGACCAGCCGAACACCTACCAGACCAAGTCCAAGAACGCCCAGGAAGCGCACGAGGCGGTGCGCCCGACCTCGGCCCTGCGCACTCCGTCGCAGGTCGCCCGCTTCCTGACCGACGACGAGCGCCGCCTGTACGAACTGATCTGGAAGCGCGCCGTCGCCTGCCAGATGATTCCGGCCACGCTCAACACGGTCAGCGTCGACCTGTCGGCTGGCAGCGAGCACGTGTTCCGTGCCAGCGGTACCACCGTGGTGGTGCCCGGCTTCCTGGCCGTGTACGAGGAAGGCAAGGACAACAAGAGCGCCGAAGACGAGGACGAAGGCCGCAAGCTGCCGGCGATGAAGCCGGGCGACCGCGTGCCGCTGGAACGCATCCAGGCCGAGCAGCATTTCACCCAGCCGCCGCCGCGCTACACCGAAGCGGCGCTGGTGAAGGCGCTGGAAGAGTACGGCATCGGCCGTCCGTCGACCTACGCCTCGATCATCCAGACCCTGCTGTTCCGCAAGTACGTGGAAATGGAAGGCCGCAGCTTCCGCCCGTCCGACGTCGGCCGCGCGGTGTCCAAGTTCCTGTCCAGCCACTTCACCCAGTACGTGGACTACGACTTCACCGCCAAGCTCGAAGACGAGCTCGACGCCGTCTCGCGTGGCGAAGAAGAGTGGATCCCGCTGATGGCCCGCTTCTGGGAGCCGTTCAAGGAGCTGGTGGAAGACAAGAAGGAATCGGTGGACCGCGCCGAGGCCAGTGGCGCGCGCGAGCTCGGCACCGACCCGAAGACCGGCAAGCCGGTCAGCGTGCGCCTCGGCCGCTTCGGGCCTTACGCCGCCATCGGCAGCACCGCCGAGGACGCCGAGGAGAAGCCGAAATTCGCCTCGCTGCGCCCCGGCCAGTCGATGCACACCATTTCGCTGGAAGACGCGCTGGAACTGTTCCTGATGCCACGCGCGCTGGGCGAGGACAACGGCGAGCCGGTCAGCGTCGGCATCGGCCGCTTCGGCCCGTTCGCCAAGCGCGGCAGCACCTATGCCTCGCTGAAGAAGGAAGACGACCCGTACACCATCGACCTGGCCCGCGCCGTGTTCCTGATCGAAGAGAAGGAAGAGATCGCGCGCAACCGGATCATCAAGGAGTTCGAGGGCAGCGACATCCAGGTGCTGAACGGCCGCTTCGGCCCGTACATCAGCGACGGCAGGATGAACGGCAAGATCCCCAAGGATCGCGAGCCGGCATCGCTGACCCTGGCCGAAGTGCAGCAGCTGATGGAAGAAACCGGCAAGCCCGTGCGCAAGGGCTTCGGCGCCAAGAAGGCTGCCGCGAAGAAGGCACCGGCCAAGAAGGCGGCCGTGAAGAAGGAAGCGGCGCCGAAGAAGGCCGCAGCCAAGAAGGCGCCTGCCAAGAAGGCGGCGAAGAAGGCCGTGGTAAAGAAGGCCGCTGCAAAGAAGGCACCGGCGAAGAAGGCCGTCAAGAAAGCCGCGAAGTAGATTCACGCCATGCGTGGATAAGGGGTAGTGCCGGCCGCTGGCCGGCAAAAACCACTATCACCCCATTCCCGCCAGCGCCCGGCACTACCGGG
>NZ_JBMRFS010000006.1:0-300391 GCF_049384825.1 Stenotrophomonas sp. CASM106 | reverse complement strand
TGGATGCCGCGGCTAAGCCCCCACGGATGGGTTCACGGCGTCCCCGCCAACCCCACCCGCCCGGCCCACTCCCAGAAAACCAGCTTTCAGCGACCAACCCAAACCCACCACGGAGGGGCTCCGCCGTTCGCCGACCTCCGCCGAAGGCGCGCTTTCCACGGAAGAAATAATTTTCAGAGGACGTGTCGATTCCCAGCCCCCTGGTTCGTTGTACCCAATGAAGGGCACGCACCACGCGTCCCCACGGGAGACCGCAATGAAAGTGATGGTGATCGTGAAGGCCAACGCCGACTCCGAAGCCGGCCGCATGCCCAGCGAACAGGAACTGTCCGAAATGGGCGCCTTCAACGAACAACTGGTGGCCGCCGGCATCATGCTGGCCGGTGAAGGCCTGCACGCCACCCAGCGCGGCCGTCGCATTCACTTCGGCGGCGGGGCACCCCAGGTCGAGGCCGGTCCGTTCGGTCCTGCCAGTGAACAGATCGCCGGCTTCTGGCTGTGGGAGGTCCGGTCGCTGGACGAAGCGGTTGAATGGGCCAGCCGCGCGCCGTTCGGCAGTGGCGGCACGCTCGAACTGCGTCCCTTGATCTCCGCTGAAGACTTCGGTGAAGCCTTCACCCCCGAATTACAGCAGCAGGAACAGCGTCTGCGTGCACAGCTGGAAGGTTGACCCGATTCATCTCCACGCCGGGCACGACCCGGCGCTACCGCCCTGAACCACATCACGGAGTATTGCCATGAGACTGATTCCCTTCCTCGGCTTCAGCGGCCAGGCCCACGAGGCGATGGCGTTCTACGCCAAGGCACTCGGTGGCCAGGTCACTTCGGAAATGAAATACCGCGACATGCCGCCCTCCGATGGCTCGCCGGGCTGCAACGAGATGCCGCCGGAAACCCTGGACCACGTCGCCCACAGCCAGCTGGAGATCGGCAACGCCATCGTGATGGCGGCCGACGGCCCCGGCGGCGGCGAGGGTGGCTCGACCACCATCAATGTCGATGTCGACAGCATCGAAGAAGCCGAACGCGTGTTTGCCGCGCTGGCCGAGGGGGGGCAGGTGCAGATGCCGATCGCCGAAACGTTCTGGGCGCACCGCTGGGGCATGCTGGTCGACCGCTATGGCAAGCCGTGGATGGTCAACTGCATGAAGCAGCCCTGATTCCTCTCTTTCTTTCATCCACAAGGAGCTTCACCGATGAGTGCACCGCAACCGCAGATGATCTTCGTCAACCTGCCCGTGCAGGATCTGAACGCGTCCAAGACCTTTTTCGCAGCGCTGGGCTACACCTTCAACCCGACCTTCACCAATGACGATGCCGCCTGCATGGTGATCAGCGAGAGCATCTTCGTGATGCTGCTGACCCAGCCGTTCTTCAAGCAGTTCACCACCAAGCCGATCGCCGACGCACGCAGCCAGACCGAGGTGATCACCTGCCTGTCGGCGGACAGCCGCAAGGCGGTGGACGTGATGGTGGACAAGGCTCTGGCGGCCGGCGCCAGTGAACCGCAGCCCGCGCGCGACTACGGTTTCATGTACCAGCGTGGCTTCCAGGACCTGGACGGCCATCTCTGGGAAATCGCACACATGGACGGCGAGCCGGGCTGACGGCCGCCGCAGGGAGAACCCGCATGGCTTACGTGGACGCTTACGTGCTGCCGTGCCCGCAGGACAAGGTGGCGGCCTACCGTCGCCTTGCCCGCAAGGCCGGTGCGGTGTGGAAGGACCATGGCGCGCTGCAGTACATGGAATGCGTGGCCGACGATGTGGAGCCGGGCAAGAGCACCTCCTTCCCGCGCGCGGTCAAGGCGAAACCGGGCGAGACGGTGATCGTCGCCTTCGTGGTGTTCCGCTCGCGCGCGGCACGCGACCGCATCAACGCAAAGGTGATGGCCGACCCGCGGCTGGCGTCGCTGGGCCCGAAGGACATGCCGTTCGATACCCGGCGCATGTTCTGGGGTGGCTTCAAGCCGATTGTTGAAGCGTGAGCTGCGGCGCTTGTGCGGGCCGGGCGTGCGTGCTGTGATCGGCGCATGCTCGAGCCCGCACTGACGCAGCGTCTGGAAACCCTCTGGCGGATGGAGTCGCCAGTGCTGATTGCGCGCCTGGCGCGGCTGCTCGGTGGCGATGTCGGCCGTGCCGAGGAGCTGGCCCAGGACACCTGGCTGGCCGCGCTGGAGCGTTGGCCGGAGCAGGGTATCCCGGACAACCCCGGAGCCTGGCTGATGACCACCGCGCGCAACCGTGCCATCGATGTGCTGCGCCAGCACCAGCGGGTGGCGCAGCAGCATGCGCAGTGGGGCGAGGAACTGCATCCGGCGGCACTGCCGGCGCCGGATGACAGCCAGGCACTGGAGGACGACCTGGGCGATGACCTGCTGCGGCTGATGTTCGTGGCCTGCCATCCCGTGCTGCCGGCCGATGCGCGGGTGGCACTGACCCTGCGCCTGCTCGGTGGCCTGACCACCGTCGAGATCGCGCGTGCGTTCCTGCAGCCGGAGCCGACCATCGCCCAGCGCATCGTGCGCGCCAAGCGCACGCTGGCGCAGAAGCAGGTGCCCTATGAAGTGCCACGCGCGGACGCGATGCCGGAGCGCCTGGCCTCGGTGCTGGAAGCGATCTATCTGGTGTTCAACGAAGGCTACGCCGCCAGCGCCGGTGATGACTGGATGCGCCCGGCGCTGTGCGAGGAAGCGCTGCGGCTGGCCCGCATCCTGGCGCATCGGTTGCCGGTGCCGCCGGTACTGGGCCTGCTGGCGCTGATGGAACTGCAGGCTTCGCGCGCAGCGGCACGGGTGGACGCGCAGGGCGCGCCGGTGCTGCTGGACCAGCAGAACCGCGCGCGCTGGGACTGGCTGCAGATCGACCGCGGGCAGCAGGTGCTGGCGCGCGCGTTGGCCATCGGTGGCGACCAGGATCCCTATGTGCTGCAGGCGCGCATCGCGGCCTGCCATGCGGCTGCGCGGCGCGCCGACGCGACCGACTGGCCGCGTATCGCCGCGCTCTATGCACAGCTGCTGCAGGTGCAACCTTCGCCGGTGGTGGCATTGAACCGGGTGGTGGCGATCCTGCGCAGCGAAGGCCCGTTCGCCGCGTGGGCGCAGCTGCAGCCCCTGCTGGTCGACGCGCGCCTGCGCGACTATGCGCCGCTGCAGGTGGTGCGCGGCGAGCTGCTGCAGGCACTGGGGCGTGAGCAGGACGCACGTGACGCTTTTGGCCAGGCCGCTCGGCTCAGCCAGAACCAGGCCGAGCGCGGACTGCTGCGGCAACGGGCGGGCCTGCCCCCCACGGACTGAGCCGACAAAGGCAGCACTTGTCGCCGGCCGCCTGAGCGGCTATGTTTCGCGCCCAGCGGACGCATCAGCGTCCGCGATCCGTGCGTATTGACCGAGGAGCGGTTGGATGTATTCAAGGACGAAGAGCGCATCGCGCGCTTTTGCGCGCCTGCTTGCCTGTGCCCTGTGCGTGGCCGTATGGCCGATGGCCGTGCAGGCTGCGGACAAATCACAGCAGGCCTATTGGGCCGGTTTTGCCTATACCGCTGACGCCGCCGCCGTGCAGGCGACCACCCCGCATGCGCACGCGGTGCTGGAACGGCGTGGGCTGGTCCCGCTGAACCAGACGCTGGCACAGTCGCTCAAGCGCCACGCACCGGCCCACCTGGAGCTGATCGACCAGCCGGTGGCGATGCTCGACGGCACCACCAGTGCCACCGTGCTGGCCGCTGCGCTGGATCGCGAGCTGGTCTCGGTCGAACCGATCGGCGACCAGTACAAGGTGCTGGTGGAAGTGGCGCTGCAGGCGTTGTTCTTCGACTTCCGCGAGCGCCAGGTGATCGCCTCCTATCCGCTCACCCTGCAGCGCATCGACGTGCAGGACTACCGTCCGGACAACGACGATATCGACGCGATCGTCGCCGATCTGCTGTACGGCGGTGCCGATACCAGCCTGTCGCAGGTACTGGCGGCCAGCCTGGCGCAGGCCCGGTTGCCCGATGCCGCCGTGCGTCGCCTGCAGGTGGGCGGGGTGACCCTGTCCGACGCGGCACGCGCCAAGCTGTCCGATCCGAAGTGGGAAGCACCGCTGCGTGCCACGCTTGCGCACGAACTGTCCAAGACGCTGTCGTCCAACACTGGCGTTGGCCTGCTGCCGCCGGCCTCGGGCCAGGCGATCGGCGGTGCGATGGCCGCCCGCTTTGCCGACGGCAAGGTCTACCAGTTGAAGATTCCCGAACCCGACTACGTCATCCAGCTGCAGGTCGATGCACTGAAGAACGGCGTGATCGAGGAAACCCCGGCGATGAAGACGATGCTGTTCGGCGCCTTCTTCACCGCCAAGGTGAGCGAGCCGTTCTCGGGCAAGGTCTATTTCGAACAGCCGCTGCGCAAGGGGGCCACCAAGGTGGTGCCGGTCACGCAGTGGCAGGTCGACCAGTGGTCGGCCAGCTACGAAACCCTGCTGGCCGGCTTCGACGCCTTCGCCGGCGCCGCCGCCAAGCGTGCCGATTCGCGCGCCTGGCTGGACGAACAGAAGCCGGGCGGCCGCCCGTTGCAGCAGCAGACCCAAGCCCTCCAGGAGTTGATCAAGTCATGTCGTTGATGCGTACCATCCTGCTCATCCTCATCGCGCTGGCGGTGGCCTCGCCGGTCGCTGCGCAGACCGCGAGTTCGCGCGGTACCGGCTCGGCCAGCTACGGCCTGCGCCTGAGCGCCGATACCCGTGCCCAGGCCCTGAACAAGGCCAAGGTCAATGCCCTGGAGGCGTACATCGCCGAAACCGGTGCGGCCAAGCTGCGCCTGTTCGAGGCGCGCCGCGCCGAGTTCATCGGCGAGATCGACCGCTACGTGCTCAGCGCCGTGCAGCTGTCGGACACCGAAGACAAGAAGGCCAAGACCTACAGCGTCACCGTCCGCGCCGAGATCAACACCACCCTGCTGCAGACCAAGCTGGATGCGGGTTCGGCCGTGGCCGACGCCACCGCTGCGCAGCGCTCGCTGCTGACCTTCCTGTTCATGGCGCGCTCGCAGGACACCGTGCAGTCGTTCCAGGACAAGGAATACCGCCGCGTCGACGCCAGCAGCAGCTACAGCGAGAACACCCGTGAAGGCGACAGCTTCCGCGGCAACTCGGTCAGCACCAACGGCAGCATCAACCAGAACGGTTCGGTGTCGGTCACCAGCGGCGGCAGCACCACCGCGCGCGCCGACAACATCACCTGGAAGGTGGCCAACGCCGCCGAAGTCAACACCGCGATGACCGGTGCCTTCAGCGCCGCCGGCTACGAGGTGGTTGAAGCCGAGTACGTGGAAGGCGAGTCGCGCGGCCTGCTCAGCATCGAGCGCATCCGCAAGGACTTCAGCACCGGCAACGACCTGGCCCCGGCCACCCTGCGCGACACCGCCAATGGCATCCGTGCGGCCAACATCCCGTACATCGCCGTCGGCACCCTCGACGTCGGCATGCGTGACCGCGATCCGGCCAGCGGCAACACCCGCGTGTTCGTCACTGTCACCGGCAAGGTGCTGGACGTGACCGGTCGTTTCCCGCGCACCGTGTCGTCGGTCGGCCCGGTGCAGTTCTCCGGCACCGGCCCGAATGAAACCGTGGCCCGTACCAATGCCCTGCAGCTGGCTGCCGAAAAGGCCGCCCAGCAGATGATCAACGAACTGAACGTCAAGGCGGTCCGCTGATCCGCCGCCCCGTTGGGTGCCGAGCTCGCTCGGCATCGCCCCTGGGTTACCGATTCCCCACGTGCCGCACGCGGCCGTTTCTTCCAAAGGACTCTCACATGATCCGCAATACCGCTCTTGCCCTGGCCATCGCGGCCGCCACCCTGTCGATGCCGGCCCATGCCGGCCTGGGCAAGCTGAAGGACCTGGCCGGTGGCTCCACCGGCTCCTCCAGCAGCACCTCCAGCGCCGCTGCCCCGGACGAAGCCGCGCAGGAAGCGCTGGTGCGTCGTTTCGTCAGCTCGCAGTCGCACTCGCTGCAGGCCCAGACCTCGTTCGCCCGTGCCTTCGGCCTGGCCGAGCAGGTGCAGCTGCTGGAAGCCGAGCGCCAGGCGCTGTCGTCGGGTTCGGTCAGCGTCGATGCGATGAAGAAGTCGGTGTCGGTCAGCGAAGCCGCCCAGGCCGCGATCGACGAGCGCCAGGCCGCGCAGCCGGAGCTGAACGCTGAATCCAAGCAGCACTACGCCGAAGGCCTGGTCTCGCTGCTGGCGTCGGCCGCCGAAGCGCAGAAGCTGGGTGGCGAAGCCAGCAACTTCACCGCCGGCATGAAGAACCTGGGCGCCACCCAGATGGCTACCGTCGGCCGCAAGCTGGCCGCTGGTGCATGGGTGGCCAAGGAATCGCCGGGCTTCATCCAGGGCCTGTACGGTTCGACCAAGTCGGCTGTGACCTTCGCCAAGAAGAGCAAGGTCAAGGTGCCGTCCAACGCCGACTCGATGCTGGGCCAGCTGGACAAGATGAACTGATCCGAGGCGAATCCCCATGCGTACGACCTCCCGTTTGATCGGCCTGGGCCTGGCTGCCGCGCTGCTTGCAGCCTGTGGCAAGCAGGACACCCCGGCCGAAGCGCCCGCACCTGCCAAGGACAAGGCAACCAGTGCACTGGCCAGCAATGCGCCAGTGGAAGCAGCGCCCCTGCGTGGCACGCCGGATTTCGGCGGCACCACCCAGGTCGCGCGCGAGGCCGACGGCATCGGCAGCACCCCGGAACTGGCGGTGCTGGCGGCGTTGCAGTCGGCGGTGGCGCAGGTCAACGGCGTACGCGTGGCCAGCCAGATGCAGAGCCTGCGTGCAGGCCTGCATGTGGATGTGGATGACGAACACGTCGGTGATATCCGCGCCGACGCGTTCACCCAGCAGATGATCGCCGGCTCGCAGGGCGCGGTGCTGGGCTATGAAATCCTGTCGCAGGACGAAGTGCGGCAGCTGGATGAAGAAACCATCGCGCGCGTGCGCGCCAGCGACGAAGGCTGGAGCTTCAAGGGTTCGGCCTCTGCCAGCGCGTCCGGCGAGGCCACGGCCAAGGGCGGCGGAGCCTCGGCCAGCGTCAAGGAGAGCTACGACGAGAAGGTCAGCGTCGATGCCAAGCGTGGCGCAAGCTCGTTCGATTCGGATGTGACCCACCGCAGCATGCGCAGCTACTGGAAGGTGCGCGTGCGTGCACAGATTGCCCAGTACCGTGCACCGGACGAGCAGGGCAAGCCGAAGATCGTGGTCGCGCTGCCGCGCACCAAGGCCGGCAGCTATGCCGTGGGCGATGGCCGCGTGAGTGCCGATGAAGTGGCCGACGCGATCCGCGCGCGCCTGTCCGACACGCTGACCCAGACCCAGCGCTTCATCGTGCTGGATCGCGAGTTCGGCGACGAACTGCAGGCCGAGATCGACCATATCAACAGCGGCAACGTACGCCTGCAGGACACCACACGCGTCGGCCAGCAGCTGGCGACCGACCTGATCCTGATCCCGACCATCGAACGCTTCGAGTACCCGCGCAGCGTGCGCAACCTGCGCATGTCCGACCGCCAGGTGACCTCGTACTCCGGTGGCGGCCGCATCACCCTGCGCCTGGTCAACGCCACCACCGGCCAGGTGGTGATGTCCGACAGCTTCGACCACCAGCTGGCCTCGACCGGCCCGAGCACCCTGCCCCGCGTGGTCAACGGCCGCAACATGGCCGCGGCGATGATGGAATCGCTGTCGGGCCAGATCGGTACCACCATCGTCACCACGCTGTTCCCGGTGTCGGTGGTTTCTGTGGACGGTGACCAGGTGGTGCTGAGCCAGGGTGGCGAAACCCTGCAGGCCGGCCAGCGCTGGCAGGCCGTGCGCCTGGGCGAGGAACTGAAGGACCCGCAGACCGGCCGCTCGCTGGGCCGCAGTGAACACCCGTGCTGCACCATCCGCATCGACCGCGTGGCCGCACAGACCTCGTACGGCACCATCGAAGACGGCGTCGACGCGATGCGCGGCGGTTTCCGCCCGGGCCAGATCGAACTGCGCCAGAAGCTGGGCAGCAAGCCGGCCGCCGCCGCAGGTGCGACTGCCTCGGCCGCTCCCGCCGCCGCCGCACGCCCGGCGGCCAAGCCGAAGCCCAAGCCCGCTGCCGCCCCGGCCGAAGACCCGAACTGGTAACACCCTGAGTGGGTCAGAGCCCTTTTCCGGCGGGAAAAGGATCTGACCCCTTCGTGTTTCCGCGCGTGTCGACCAAGGTCGACACCCACCAACAGCAGTGGGACCCCGCCTACCCTCAGGAAACCAGCTTTTGCTGTTGCTTCGGCTGTTGCCGTTGTTTCGGCAGGTGCAGGGCGCAGCCCTGGCGAATCCCATTACACTCCAGAAGGATTTCCCTGCTGGAGAGAGCAATGAAACGAGTGGTACTGGGCGTGCTGGCCCTGTCGGTGTCGAGCGCACTGATGGCGGCCACCCCGAAATTCGATGGCGCGCGGATCTCCGCCGACGTCAAGGAACTGGCCTCCGACGCCTACGAAGGCCGCTCGCCGGCCACCGCCGGCGAAGAAAAGACCATCGCCTACCTCAGCAGGCAGTTTGCCGACGCCGGCCTGCAGCCGGGCGGCGACCTCAAGGACGGCAAGCGCCTGTGGACCCAGGCCGTGCCGCTGCGCAAGGGCGACATCGTCGGCGCACCGCAGCTGGCGCTGCACCAGGGCGGCAAGACCCTGCCGCTGGAGCAGGGCAAGCAGATCGCCGTGCGCGCCGCCATGAACGGCGCCAGCAGCGTCGACATCAGCAAGGCCCCGCTGGTGTTTCTCGGCTACGGCGTGAAGGCACCGGAGCGCAACTGGGACGACTTCAAGGGCGTGGACCTGAAGGGCAAGATCGCCGTGGTGCTGATCAACGACCCGGACTTCGAAACCGGCCAGGGTGATTTCGACGGCAAGGGCATGACCTATTACGGCCGTTGGACCTACAAGTACGAGGAAGGCGCCCGTCAGGGTGCGCTGGGCGTGCTGATCGTGCACGAGACCGCACCGGCGTCGTATGGCTGGGCCACCGTGGCCGGCTCCAACACCAACACCATGTTCGACGTGGTGCGTGACAACCCGGCAGAAAGCCACCCGCTGCTGGAAGGCTGGATCCAGCGCGACCTTGCCGTGGAGCTGTTCCGCTCGGCCGGGCAGGATTTCGAGGCACTGAAGAAGAAGGCGCAGCAGCGCGACTTCACCCCGGTGCCGCTGACCGGCGCCAGCCTGGACGCGAAGTACGCGGTGAAGACCGAAGTGATCACCTCGCACAACGTGGCCGCGCGCCTGGAAGGCAGCCGCCATCCGGACGAGACCATCATCTACAGCGCGCACTGGGACCACATCGGCGTGGGCGAGCCGGACGCGCGCGGTGACCGCATCTTCAACGGCGCGCTGGACAACGCCAGCGGCACCGCCTCGCTGGTCGAGCTGGCCCGTGGCTTCGCCAAGGAGAAGCGCCCGCAGCGCTCGCTGCTGTTCCTGGCGGTCACCGCCGAGGAAAAGGGCCTGCTGGGTTCTGAGTACTACGCCACCCATCCGCTATATCCGCTGGAAAAGACCGTGGCCGTGATCAACATGGACGGCATGGCGCCGTTCGGCCCGTCGCGTGACTTCGGCATCTACGGTGCCGCGCGCTTCGAGCTGCTGGACCAGCTGAAGGACGTGGCCAAGGGCTGGGATATCCGCTACACGCCGGACCCGAAGCCGGAAGCGGGCCTGTTCTTCCGCTCCGACCACTTCCCGTTCGCCAAGCGTGGCGTGCCGGCGCTGTCCTGGTCGGCCGGCCAGGACTGGGTGGACGGTGGCGTGGCCGCAGGCAGGAAGGCCTCCGAGGACTACACCGCCAAGCGCTATCACCAGCAGGGCGACGAGTGGCAGCCGGACTGGGTGTTTGCCGGTGCCGCGCGCGACCTGGAAGTGCTGTACACGCTGGGCAACCAGCTGGCCAATTCCCGCGATTGGCCGAACTGGAGCAAGGACGAGGCGTTCCGCGCCGTGCGTGACGCCAGCGCCGACCAGCGCAAATAACGGCGTCCGGTAGTGCCGGCCGCTGGCCGGCATTGCCGCCCCCGGAAACGCCGGGCCGTGCCCGGCGTTTCCATAACGGCTTCCATCCCAACTTTCCCGGCCTTCGTCGCAGCCTGCTTGCTTGCCCGGCGGGCCGCCTTATGCTCGGCTCACCCCCTTCCTCAAGGCGCCGCCGTGTTCGCCAGCCTCTCTCTCCTGATCCGCCACCTGCTGGCCTGGGCTGCCGCGCTGGTTGTCGCCGGCATGGTCTGGAGCGGCATCTTCAGCGGCATGAACGATGGCCCGGGCTGGATCTTCGGGCTGCTGGCGATGTTCCTGATCATTTCCGCGCTGGGCAGTGCCATCACCCACATCCGCCGGGTCTGGCTGGTGGCCGGTCGCCTGGATGCCACCACCCTGTCCGGCCGCCAGCGCCGCCAGATCGAACTGCCGATGGACGCGGGCCACGCCTTCTCGGTGGTGGAGGCGGCGATTTCCGAACTACCGCGCGTCGAAGACGTGGAAAGCTCGGCCGGCAGCCTGCAGGTGCGCGCCTATGTGCGCCGGGTCGACCTCTGGAACGGCCGCCAGCCCTCGCGCTGGAACCTGCCGGCGCGGCTGGCCATCAAGCGCAACAGCGTGCTGGCCACGGTCACGCCGGGGCAGGGCACCAGCACCGTCACCCTGCTGTTCGAACCCGATGCCGGCTGGTGGGCCGACCTGCTGGCGCTGGACGAAGGCAGCAACTACGAGAACGCCGAAGCAGTCACCCGTGCGATCAGCCGCCGCGTCGCCGACCAGCGCCGCGACGAACAGGCTGCGGCCGAACAGACCCAGGTGGAAAAGGAGCTGTCGGTGGCACGCTTGAACCTGTTGCATGCGCAGGTGGAACCGCACTTCCTCTACAACACGCTGGCCAACGCGCAGGTACTGACCCGCACCGATCCGGCGCGTGCCGAACAGATGCTCGGCCACCTCATTCAATACCTGCGCAGCTCGTTGCCGCAGGTGGACGAATCGGTATCCACGCTGGGCGTGGAGCTGGACCGCACCCGCGCGTACCTGGAAATCCTGCGCATCCGTATGGGCGCCCGCCTGGCGGTGGAAATGCAGGTACCGAACGAACTGCACGGCGTGCACCTGCCGGCGATGGCACTGCAGACGCTGGTGGAGAACGCGATCAAGCACGGCCTGGAACCCAAGCCCGGCGGTGGCACGATCTGGATACTGGCGCGCGGCTTCGATGACCACGTGACCGTGACCGTGGCCGACGATGGGCTTGGCTTCGGCCAGGGCACCAGCGGTACCGGCATCGGCCTGAAGAATCTGCGCGAGCGCCTGCGCCTGACCTGCGGCGAGCAGGCCGGCGTGGCGATCGTTGCCAACTTCCCCAGCGGCGTGGCCGCGACCATGACCCTGCCGCAGTCGCACAAGGAGCGCAGCCATGCCGCTTGAAGCCCTGATCGCCGAAGACGAAGAACTGCTGCGGCAGTCACTGGTGGAACAGCTGGGCCGGCTGTGGCCGGAGCTGAAGCTGGTGGCCGAGTGCGAGGACGGTGCCAGCGCGCTGGAGCAGCTGGCCGAGACGCAGCCGGACATCGCGTTCCTCGACATCCGCATGCCCGGCATCAGCGGCATCGAGGTCGCGCGCTCACTGTCCGAGCTGAGCCCGCGCACCCAGGTGGTATTCGTCACCGCCTACGACCAGTACGCCATCGATGCGTTCGAGCAGGGCGCGATGGACTACCTGTTGAAGCCGGTCAGTGACGAGCGCCTGCTGGCCACCCGCGAGCGCATCCTGTCGCGGCTGCCATCGACGCGCCAGGACGATGCCGTGCTTGAGCGCCTGCTGCAGCGGCTGGGCCCGTCGCAGGGCGCAGCGGAGCGCCCGCCACTGGCCTGGATCACCGCCAGCAACGGCCGCGAGACGCAGCTGATCATGCTGGAAGATGTGGCCTACTTCCGTGCCGACAACAAGTACACCACCGTGGTCACCGCTGCCGGCGAGAGCCTGCTGCGCACACCGTTGCGCGAACTGCTGGAAGTGCTCGACCCGCAGCACTTCCGCCAGATCCACCGCTCCACCATCGTTAACATGAAGGCGGTGGCAGCGGTGAGCCGCGACGATACCGGGCGCGGCGTGCTGCGCCTGCGCGGGCGCACGGAGACGCTGGTGGTCAGCCAACCGTTCATGAGCCTGTTCCGCGGCATGTAGCCGCGCCGCAGCCTCTGTCACCAGGAGCATTGCATGCGTTTTTTCCTGCTTGTCGGCTTCGCCGCATTGGCGCTTGCCGGTTGCCAGAAGTCCACTGAAACCGCGATCACCCGCACCACTGCCAATGGCGTGGACACGCTGTACAGCAAGCGCACGGTAGTGGACGGCGTGGCGCGTTTCCAGTGCATGGCCAGCCGCAGCGGCCAGTGCCATTACCTGGTGCTGGACCCGGCCTGTCGTCCTGATGCCGCCTGTGCGAAAGCGCCGATACGGTCGTTCGCGTTGGCGGCCGGCACGACCCGGGAGTTCAGGGGCCTGCCGAAGGGCTTCGCCCAGTGCGTCAGCGAGGATCGGAAAGAACAGTGCCACCGTGAGTGATCACGGTGGCATTGTGGCTCCCCCCGCTTCCCTGAAGGGTCAGTAGGCAGGCTGGAGTGTCAGGTCGTGGTGGTGCTCGTTCTCGCCCACGTGGTTGAGGCGGCCGACCAGTTCGGAGTGCTGCTTCATGCGCCCGATCTCGGTCATGATGCGGATGTCCTCGTGGCGCAGCTCGCGCTTGGCGGTGACCGCCTGCTTGTAATCGAGCACTTCCGGGTAATGCTCGGCCAGGTCCAGTGCCTCGGCCACGTGCTCGACGCTGTCGGCCTTGGAGCTGATGCGTGCGCGACTGTTGAACGCCTTCATCCAGCGCTCGAAACCGGCCTGCTGATCGAACATGTTGGCCATGAACCAGATCACGAACAGGATCGAGACCCACGAACCGAACACGACTACCACGCGGGTGAACGTGATATGGAAGTCGTCGCGCCAGAGGTAGTTGGCGATCAGGCCAAGAATCAGCAGCGAGGCTGCCTGCCAGCCGACGATCGAGGCGATCAGCCATTGGCACTTGGCCTGGGCCAGCACCGCGACTTCATCGCGGATCTGCTGTTCGCTGAGATTGCGCCAATGCGCGACCTGTTTATCGAACGGGCTGCTGTAGAGCTCGTTGTCGCGAAGCAGAATTCCCAAACCCTTGAACAAAGCAATCATGGCTGGCTCCTTGTGGAACGTGCGTCGATCAGCATTGGACGGTGTGGCGGTTCCAGTTCTAGCACTTCCAGCGAGCCGTGCAATGGGCGCAATGCCACGCTGTGCAAGGGCTTTCCCTGAATCGGTGAATGTTGTTGCATCGCAGCATCGAAGGCGCTGCCTGCGACAGGATGTCGCAGGGTGAAATGTGCTGCGGCCGCACATGAAACCGTGGCTGAGTACGAAGACTCGCCGCCGGCATCGTGATCGCCCAGAATCGGGGCCGACCGCGCAACTTGCGGCCATTCTTTCGCTTTTCCTGGACCAGTGATGCCGGCTCTGCTGCAGCGACTCTCCCGCCCCGTCACCGCGCCGATCCGGCGCTGGGTGCTGGAGGCCTTCCCCCGTGGCCAGAGCGGCATCGATTACGACCAGCCGCTGGGTGACCCGGGTTGGTTTGGACCCGACAGCGTGACCTGGCGCCTGCACGCCGAGTTCCCCTCGATGCTGGCCGGTGGCCTGTGCGCGCTGATGCTGCAGACCCTGCATCCGCGCGCGCTGGCCGGGGTCTACGATCACTCCAATTTCCGCCAGGACCTGGTGGGTCGCCTGCGTCGCACCACCGCGTTCGTTGCCGGTACCAGCTATGCGCCCACCGGCGAGGTGGAGGCGCTGGTGGCCAAGGTGCGCCGCATCCATGCACGGATCCGCGGCCAGACCGCACAGGGCGAACCCTACGCCGCCGATGATCCGCAGCTGCTGACCTGGGTGCATGTGACCGAGGCGTTCGGGTTCCTTCAGGGCTTCCGCCGGTACGGACGGGAGGTGCCGGCACACATCGCCGACCGTTACTACGATGAGTACCGCTGCGTGGCCGAGGCACTGGGTGCGGTGGACGTGCCGCGCAGCGAAGCGGAAGTGGCGGCGTACTTCTGTGCGCGGCAGCCGGAGCTGCGCGTCGACGAGCGCTCGCGCGAGGTGCTGGAGGTGCTGTCCGGCGTGCGCCTGCCGGTACCGGTGCCGGGGCTGTCGCGCGAAGTGTTCCTGGGTGCAGGCGCGGCACTGCTGCCGGACTGGGCCGAAGGCATGCTTGAACGCAGTGGCCGTCAGCGCGCGCAGGCCGCCGCGTCGGCGAAGCTGATGCAGGGCATGGCGCCGCTGTTCCGCCGTGCGTTGCCCGATGGCCTGGCCAGCCGCGCCTGTGCGCGCATGGGCGTGCCGGTGTCGGTGCTGCGCGAGTGGCCCAGCGTTCCCCGGTAGGTGCCAACCTTGGTTGGCACGCGTTGCGCGCGGTGCCGCAGGAGCGCCAACCAAGGTTGGCTTCTACCCGAGCGGATGCCGCAGTAGATCCACACCATGCGTGGATGGGCCTTACCCCGCCGACTTCAACCCGCGCAACAGCATCTCCAGCGCCGCCGTCGCCTGCCGCAGGCGCACGTCGCCATCCTCGCCCTCGGCGATCCAGAACGCGGCCTCGGCCAGGCTGCCATAGATCAGCGACGCCAGCGCCTGCGCATTCACTGGTGCCACCACGCCCTGGGCAACCAGATGTTCGATCAGGTGCTGCATCGAATGCACGCAGTGGCGCTGCGATTCCGGTGAGGCGCCACCGAGCACCGCGCGCGCGTCGCGCAGCACGATGCGCTGGATCTCCGGTTCCAGCGCCATCTCCAGGTACGCGCGGCAACGCTGCACGAAGCCCTCCCAGGCATCGTCGGCGGCATCACTGATCGCCTGCAGGCGCTGGTCGGTCTCGGCATCGAGCTGGGCGACGACAGCCGCCAGCAGACCCTTCTTGTCGCCGAAGTGGTGGTACATCGCGCCGCGGGTCAGCCCGGCCTGGGCGGTCAGGTCGTCCATCGAGGTGGCGGCATAGCCATGCTGGCTGAACACCCGGCGGGCGGTGGCCAGGAGGGTGGCGCGGGTTTCTTCCATCTCCGCGCGGGTGCGGCGAACCATTCAGAGCTCCTTACATACATAGTGCATGATTATTTACATACGGCGCGTATGAATGTAGCCTCTTATTCATACGCCCTGTATGTATTGTCATGGCGCCCCGTGCGCCAGGCAAGTCGCTGCCTTGGAGAACCTGATGGCCACCCCCTATCGCGACCTGTTCGCGACCCCCGGCACCGCCGGCCTCGCCCTGGCCGGGCTGCTGGCACGCCTGCCGCTGCCGATGACCGGTATCGGCATCATCACCTTGCTGTCCCAGCTGCGCGGCAGCTATGCACTGGCCGGTGCGGTGTCGGCCACCTTCGTGCTGACCTATGCGTTGCTGTCGCCGCAGGTGTCGCGCTGGGTCGACCGGCGCGGGCAGGGCAGGGTACTGCCATGGGCCACTGCGGCCAGTGCGGCCGGTCTGCTGTTGCTGCTCGCGTGCACGCTGCTGGCCGCGCCGGACTGGACGCTGTTCGTTGCGGCGATGCTGGCCGGCTGCATGCCCAGCGTGTCGGCGATGGTGCGAGCGCGCTGGACCGCGACCCATCGCGGACGACCACAGCTGCAGACCGCGTATTCGCTGGAGACCGTGTTCGACGAGGTGACCTTCATCGCCGGGCCACCGTTGTCCGTCGGATTGTCGGTGGCGGTATGGCCACAGGCCGGCGTACTGGCGGCCGCCCTGCTGCTGGTGGCCGGCGTCGCCGCACTGGTGCTGCAGCGGGGCACCGAGCCGCCGATACAGCACTACGAAGGTGCAACATCCTCGCACTCGCTGCTGCGGCAACCGGAGATCCGCCTGCTGGCGTTGCTGATGCTGGCGATGGGCGTGATCGTCGGCACCGTCGACATCACCAGCGTGGCATTGGCCGAGCTGCGCGGACAGCCACTAGCTGCCAGCTGGGTGCTGTCGGCCTACGCGCTGGGCAGCTGCGCGGCGGGCCTGCTGTTTGGTGCCCTGAAGCTGCCGATGCCTCTGCCGCGCCTGTTGCTGGCCGGAGCAGCGGCCACCGCATTGACCACGTTGCCGCTGCTGTGGGTCGGCAGTCTGCCGGCACTGGCCGCTGCGGTACTGCTGGCCGGGGTGTTCTTCGCGCCGACGATGATCGTGGCGATGTCGCTGGTTGAACAACGCGTGCCCGAAGCACGCCTGACCGAAGGCATGACGTGGCTGCTGGCCGGCCTCAACATCGGCGTGGCGCTGGGCGCGGCGCTGTCCGGACAGAGCGTCGATGCGGCGGGCGTGCGCAGCGGTTTTGTGGTTGCGCTGGCGGCAGGCGGTGGCGTGCTGCTGTTCGCCTTGCTCGTGCAACGTGCGCTGCGCCCGTCTGCCGCGTCCACATCCCCTGAAGGAATCATCCCGTGAGCGCTTCATCGCCTGCGCATGCCGCGTCTGTGCCCCGCCATCCGTGGTGGGCGGTCTCCGCCGTCGGCCTCGCCACGTTCTCGGTGGTCACCACCGAAATGCTGCCGGTCGGCCTGCTGACTCCCATCGCCGAAGATCTCGGCGCGTCCACCGGCACCGCCGGCCTGATGATCTCACTGCCCGCCCTGCTGGCGGCAGTGTTCGCCCCGCTTGCGGTGATCGCAGCCGGTGGCATCGATCGTCGCCGCATCCTGTGTGCGCTGTTGGGCCTGCTGCTGGTCGCCAACCTTGCGTCGGCGCTGGCACCTGGCATCGGCTGGCTGTTGGCCGCGCGTGTGCTGGTGGGGTTCTGCATGGGCGGCATCTGGAGCATTGCCGGTGGGCTGGCAGCGCGCCTGGTACCTGCGCAGCGCATCGGTCTGGCCACCTCGATCATCTTCGGGGGCGTGGCCGCAGCTTCGGTGCTCGGCGTTCCGTTGGGCGCGCTGATCGGGGATGCATTGGGCTGGCGCAGCGCGTTCGTGGCGATGACGTTGTTCAGTGCGGCGGTGATGCTGCTGCATCTGCGGGTGGTTCCCGCGTTGCCGGTCAGCACATCGGTGCGGCCGCGTCAGTTCGTGCAGCAGCTTGGCCAGCGCAACCTGCGGCGTGGCCTGTGGCTGACCGGGCTGCTGGTGTCCGGGCACTTCATCGCCTTCACGTACGTGCGGCCGCTGCTGACGTCCGTATCGGGCGTGGATGCGTCGTGGATAGGTGCACTGCTGTTTGGGTACGGCCTGGCTGGCATCGCCGGCAACTTCATCGCCGGGCCGCTGGCTGCGCGCCATCCACTGGGCATGCTGCTGGCGATAGCCTCGGGCCTGCTGCTGACGCCTCTGCTGTTCCTGTGGGTGGGAAATATGCCCTCCGCAGGTATTGCGGTGCTGCTGCTGTGGGGTCTGGCCTATGGCGGTGTATCGGTGGGCCTGATGAGCTGGATGATGAAGGCGGTGCCGCAGGCCGTGGAGATCGCCACCGCGTTGTATGTGGCGGTATTCAACATCGGCATCGCAATGGGTGCGTGGGGTGGTGGCCGCCTGCTGGATGGCGTGGGCCTGCATGCGAATCTGTGGGCTGCGGCGGTGTTGGCTGGGAGTGCCCTGCTGATGGCTGCCATCACCCGCAGGTAGATCCACGCCATGCGTGGATTCCTACCCCGTGCCGACCAAGGTCGGCACCCACCAGAGCAAAGTATGTGCCGACCAAGGTCGGCACCCACCAGAGCGGAGTATGTGCCGACCAAGGTTGGCATCCACCAGAACGAGGCATGCGCCGACGATGGTTGGCCGCTACCCGGAAATGAAACGGGCGCCTTGCGGCGCCCGTTCCGGTTACATCACCACACCTTGACCCGCTTGTCCGGGGCCAGGTACAGCTTCTGGCCTTCCTTCACTTCGAACGCCGGGTACCAGGCGTCGATGTTGCGCACGGTCAATGCGCGGAACTGGCCCGGGGCATGCACATCGGTCAGCAGCGAATTGCGCAGCGCCTGCTCGCGGCTCTTGCTGCGCCACGCCTGGGCGAAGCCGAGGAAGAAGCGCTGGTCCGGGCTGAAGCCTTCCAGGGTCTGGCCCGGCTTGCCCTGCAGCGACAGCTGGTAGGCATCGTAGGCGGTACCCAGGCCAGCCACGTCGGCGATGTTCTCGCCCAGGGTCAGCTTGCCGTTCACGTGCACGCCGGGGAACGGCTCGTAGCTGCTGAACTGCGCGGCCAGCGCATCACCGGCGGCGTTGAACTGCTTCAGGTCCTCGGCGGTCCACCAGTTGTGCAGCTTGCCGGTCTCGTCGAACAGCGCGCCGGCGTTGTCGAAGCCGTGGCTGATCTCGTGGCCGATCACCGCACCGATCGCACCGTAGTTCACCGCGTCATCGGCAGCGCCGTCGAAGAACGGCGGCTGCAGGATCGCGGCCGGGAACACCAGGCGGTTCTCCAGCGGCACGTTCATCGCATTGATGGTCTGCGGCAGCATCGCCCACTCGCTGTGGTCGACCGGCTTGCCCAGCTTGGCGATGTTGCGCTGGTACTCGAACAGCTCGGCGCGCTGTGCATTGCCCAGCGGGTCATCACGGCGGATCTCCAGGCCGGTGTAGTCGCGCCACTTCTCCGGATAGCCCATGCCCACGGTCAGGCCCGTGACCTTGGCCTTGGCATGCGCCTTGGTCTGCGGCGACATCCACGACAGCGCGTCGATGCGCTTGGCAAAAGCGGCGATGATGTTCTTCGCCATCTCGTCCGCACGCTCCTTGGTCCTGGCGTCGAAGTGCTTTTCGACGTAGCGCTTGCCGATCGCTTCGCCGACGGCATGGTTGGCATCGTCCACCGCGCGCTTCCAGCGGTCGCTCTGCTGCGGCGTGCCGCTCAGCGCGGTGCCATGGAAGGCGAAGCGGGCATCGGCGAACTTCTTCGGCAGGTAGGCGGCGGCACGGTCCAGCGCGTGGAACGCCAGGTAGTCCTTCCAGGCGTCCAGCGGCTCGGTGGCGACCAGCCTGGACAGGCCGGCCACGGCCTTGGGCTGCCACACGATGAAGTCCTGCTGGTTGCCCAGCGCCGCCGCATCGAGGAAGGCGTTCCAGTCCAGGCCCGGCGCCTTTGCATTGAAGTCGGCCTGGGTCCAGGGGTTGGCGCCCTTGGTCACGTCGTTGGTTTCTTCCTGGGTGGCATGCGCCTGCGCGATCTTCGTTTCCAGCGCGAGGATGCGCTGCGCCTTGCCGGCCGGGTCGGCGACGCCGGCCAGCTGCAGCATCTGTGCGATGTAGGCCTGGTACTGCTTGCGCAGTTCGGCCATGCGGCCATCGCCCAGGTAGAAATCGCGGTCGGGCATGCCCAGGCCGCCCTGCACCAGGTACGGCGCGGTGCGATCCGGCTGCAGCATGTCCACCGACACCCACAGGCCGAACAGGCGGTCGGTGTAGAAGTTGGTGGCGTTGAGCAGGTCGACGTCGGCGCGCAGGTCGCCGCCGAGTGCGCGGGCCAGCCCGGCCTTGTCGGCGATCGCATCGATGGCCTTCAGCTGCGGCTGCACCGGCGCCAGACCGTGCTGCTCGATGCCGGCTTCGTCCATGTAGGCGGCGTAGTAGTCGCCGATCAACTTGTCGTCGCCGCTGGCCTGGGTGTTGCCGGCGGCCCCTTCCAGGATGGCGCGGGTGTCGGCCAGGGTCTTCTCGGCAATGACATTGAAGCTGCCGAAGCGCGAGCGGTCGGCCGGAATCTCGGTGTTCTTCACCCAGGTGCCGTTGGCGAAGCCGAAGAAGTCGTCGCCGGCGGCGATGCTGCGGTCCATGCCGCTGGCATCGAAGCCGAAACTGCCCAGCATCGGCTTGGCCGCAGCGGGGGCGGCATCGGCCGGCGCGGTGGCACCGACGGCCGGGTCGGCCGGGCGGTCACAGGCGGCCAGGGACAGGCTGGCAACAATGGCCAGCGCCAGGGTGGGACGGCGCAGCTTGGACATGGACTTCTCTTGCAGCGGAAAACCCCAAGTCTAATCCGCTCCGGCGCCACTGGCCGCCCCCCTGCGGGGCCCGCCCTGTGCAGGATCTGGCTGAACGTGCGGATGCGATCTTCACGCCGTCACCGGGGTGGTGCATGCTGGACCCTCGAGCCCTGCGCGGACACGGGGAGGTGGCCATGCAGGATGGGGTCAGGCGTCAAGAATGGCGTCCGCCGGCCGTTGAGGTCGGGGACGTGGAGGATTCGTTCGCGCATGAAGCCAGCCGACTGCACAAGGAACATCAACCGATGCCCGCGCTGAAACGGGCGTTGGCCCGGCCGCTGCGCGCCATCACCTGGGGCGGTGTGCTGCTGGGCGTACTGCTGGTGACCGGTCTGGCCCTCATGCTGGTCAACGACCACCACCGCCGCCTGGAAGCGGCGCAGCGGCAGAGCCGCGCGCTGGCGGTGGGCAGCGAGCGCCTGCTGGCGCTGGAGCTGCGCAACCTGGAGCGGGCCATGACCGGCATCGCCGCCGACGCCGCGGAACTGTTCCGCAGCGTGCCGGCACAGGCGCCGGCCTTGCTGGATGCCTCCATCGGCGGCGTGCTGCGCCGGCACGCCGAACTGCACAGCATCGTGGTGCTCGACAGCTATGGCCGCGCATTGACGGCCGGCAAGGGCGACCTGCAGTTGCCGTTGTGGACCGATCCGCAACGGCGCGGCTCGGGCAGCGCGCTGTACATCGGCCCACCGCAGCGCGCCAGCGACGGGGGCTGGGTGGTCCCGCTGGCGCTGCCGATGGCCGATGGGCGCTGGCTGCTGGCACGGCTGCGCTGTGGCGAACTGCAGCGCATCGTCGGCGGCCTGGATGTCGGTCCCAACGGATTGGTCTCGATCAGCGATGCCCAGGGCTACATGCTGGCCCGCGTACCCGATCCGCATGGCACGGTGGGCCGCCGCTATGACCTGCCGCGCCGGGACCTGCTCGGCACGCAGGCAGTGGTCGAGCTGGGCAGCATGCCCGGCGTTGTCGACGGCGTGCCGCGCATCCTCACCATCAGCACGCTCGAACGCAGCCCGCTGGCGGTGCAGGTCGGCCTGGCCGACGAAGATGTACTCGCACCGTGGTGGCCGTACCTGAAGGCGTCGGTGGCGATCGTACTGGCCTACATCGCGGTGTTGCTGGTACTGCTGTACGCCGTGCGCCGCAGCACCCGCAGCCAGCAGGCGATGGCCGAGGAACTGAAGACGGGCCACGCCGAGCTGCGCCTGGCGCACCAGGTCGGGCGTGTCTGCACCTGGTACGTGGATGAGGACGCCGCGCTGCTGCGCTGGTCGCCGCTGGCCCGCGAGATCTTTGGGGTACAGACCGACGCCTTGCCGGTCGCGGATTTCTTCGCGCGCGTGCATCGCGATGATGCCGCGCGCCTGCAGCAGGCCTTTGACCAGGCCTTCGCCGGCAGCGCTGTGCTCGACCAGGTGTTCCGCCTGGTGCTTCCCGGGGGCGAGGTGCGCTGGGTCGGCGCGCGCGGGCAGCGGGTGGAAGTGGCCGACAGCGAGCGGCGCATGATCGGTGCGCTGACCGACCTGAGCGAACGCTATCAGGCGCGCGAGCAGATGAGCGAAGTGGAACGCCGCTTCCGCCTGCTGTTCGACCGCAATCCGGCACCGTTCTGGGTGTTCGACCCGGATACGCTGCGCTTCATCGAGGTCAACGACGCTGCAGTGCGCCAGTACGGCTACAGCCGCGACGAGTTCCTGGCGATGAGCATCCTCGACATCCGCCCGCGCGAAGGCTGGGACGAAGTGCGTGGTGCCATCCAGCGGGCGCAGGTGGGCGATCCCCCCGACGCGACCGTGCGCCTGCACCGGCGCAAGGACGGCAGTGTGTTCGAGGTGCGCGCACACCTGTCCAAGCTCGACTTCGACGGACAGCCCGCGTGCCTGGTGCTGGCCGAGGATGTCAGCGAGCGTCTGGCCTACGAGCGCGACCTGGCCTATCAGGCACGGCACAACCCGGCCACCGGCCTGCTCAATGTGCGCGCCCTGACCGAACAGCTGGACGAGCAGGAGGAGGGCTACACCATCGCCTTCGTGCAGCTGCGCGGGCTGCAGCTGGTGGCCGATACGCTGGGCCGCGAGATCGGCGATGCGGTGCTGCAGTCGATGGCGACCCGGCTCGGGGGCCTGGGCGCACGCTGTGGCACGCTGGCGTTCCAGCCGGCCGAGGATTTCGTCTTCGCCATCGGTGCCGAGCACGATACCCAGCGCGTGCTGGACGACCTGCTGCAGATCGTGTCGGCGCCGATGCGCGGCAAGGACTCGCTGCACCAGTTCGAGCCGCGCATCGGCGTGGCCGTGCACATCGCTGGTGACGGGCACACGGCCGAGCAGGTGATCGGCATGGCCGCGCAGGCCGCGCATGCGGCGCGCGCCGAGGGCAACGTGGTGGTCTGGTTCGACGCGGCCGTGACCACGCGCCTGGCCGACCGCCTGCGCCTGGCCGGGCGCATCCATGCCGCCATCGACAACGAATTCCAGCTGTATTTCCAGCCGATCCGGCATGCCGGCGATGGCAGCCCGGCAGCGCTGGAGGCACTGCTGCGCTGGCCGCAGGCCGATGGCAGCTTCATCCCGCCCAACGAGTTCATCCAGCTGTGCGAGGACACCGGGTTGATCCTGGCACTGGGCCGCTGGGTGATCCGCGCGGCGGCGAAGGCGCAGCGCCGTCTGGTCGAGGCCGGGTGGGGTGAGTTGCCGATCGCGGTCAACGTGTCGGCGGTTCAGTTCTTCAACAGCGACCTGGTGGCCGAATTCACCCGTGCCCAGCAGGATTTCGGCCTGGCCCGTGGCGCGCTGCACGTGGAGCTGACCGAGAGCAGCCTGATGCGCAAGCCGGCACAGGCGATGCAGACCATGCAGCGCCTGCACGAGCAGGGCATCCGCGTGTCGCTGGATGATTTCGGCACCGGCTATTCCAGCATGTCCTACCTGCAGCACCTGCCGCTGGACATCCTGAAGATCGACCGCAGCTTCGTCGCCGACGTGGAAACCAATCCACGCAATGCCTCGATCTGCCGCGCGCTGCTGTCGCTGGGCCACAGCATGGGCCTGACCATCATCGCTGAAGGCGTGGAGACGCCGGGGCAGCTGGACTGGCTGGCTGCGCATGGCTGTGACCAGGTGCAGGGCTACCTGTTGGGGCGGCCGGCGCCGCTGGAACAGATCATCGACGCGCTGGATGAGGTCCCCGCCTGATCGGGTTTCGTATGTGCCGGCCAGCGGCCGGCACTACCCGATCGAAGCACGACGGGGCTTCGTATGTGCCGGCCAGCGGCCGGCACTACCCGACCGAAGCATGACGGGGTTCGTATGTGCCGGCCAGCGGCCGGCACTACCGGCAAGCGCCAGACTCGGCTACACCCCGGTGTCCACCAGATGGTCGATGAAACTGCGCACCTTCGGTGCCAGGTGGCTGCGGCTGGTGTAGACCGCGAAGATGCCGATCGGCGAGGCCTCCCATTCCGGCAGTACGCGCACCAGGCGGCCATCGGCCAGCGCGTCTTCCAGCAGGAAGTCGGGCTGCAGGATGACGCCCATGCCGGCGATCGCCGCTTCACGCAGCACGTCGCCGTTGTTGGCGTGCAGCAGGCTGTTCACCGCTACTTTCACTTCGCCGCCCGGCCCCTGCAGCGGCCAGTGGTCACCGGCGGCCCAGTAGCTGTAGCCCAGGCAGGCGTGCGCCTGCAGGTCCTGCGGGGTCTGAGGGGCGCCGCGTGCGGCCAGGTAGGCCGGCGCGGCGCACAGGCTCACCCGCGATTCGCCCAAGCGGCGGGCGATCAGGGTGGGGCCCGGCTCGCGGGTGATGCGGATGGCCACGTCGTAGCCTTCCTCGACCATGTCCACCAGGCGGTCGGACAGGGCCAGGTCCAGTTCCACCTGCGGAAAGCGTTCGCGGTAACTGGCCAGCAGTGGGCCGAGGCGGGCGATGCCCCAACTGACCGGTGCATTGATGCGCAGCATGCCGGAGGGCTCCAGCGCCTGCGCGCCGATGCTGGCCTCCAGCGCGTCGAACTCGGCCAGCAGGCGCACGCATTGGGCGTAGTAGGCGGCGCCGGTGCTGGTGGGGCTGACCCGCCGCGTGGTGCGATGGAGCAGGCGGGTGGACAGGCGCTTTTCCAGTGCGGCGACCTGGCGGGTAACGCCGGCGGTGGACATGTCCAGGGCCTGGGCGGCGGCGCTGAAGCCGTTGCGCTCGACCACCGCCACGAACACGCGCATCGCCTCAAGGGTGTCCATTGTTGCGCCTTCTGAAATAAATACGGTCAATCGATCGTATTTATCGGCCCGTGAAGGCGCAATAACCTGAGCCCACTCCCTTCAAGGTGCTTTCCGATGCACGCCACGACCGCTCCTGTTTCGCCGCTGGCCCCGTATGGCGCCACCCTGCTGCGCCTGGCCCTGGGCGTGCTGTTCCTGGTCCATGCGCTGACCAAGCTGCTGGTATTCACCCCGGCCGGCACGGCAGCATTCTTCGAGTCGCTGGGCCTGCCCGGCGTGCTTGGCTACCTCACCCTCGGCGTCGAGCTGGTGATCACTGTCGCGCTCCTGCTGGGCATCTATGCGCGCTGGGTGGGCCTGGTCGGCGTGCCGCTGCTGCTGGGCACCATCGTCACCGTGCACGGCGCCAACGGCTTCGGTTTCGCCAATGCCGGCGGCGGCTGGGAATACCCGGCGTTCTGGGCGCTGGCGCTGGTGGTGCTGTTCCTGGTCGGCGATGGCAAGTGGACCCTGCGTTCGCGCTGATCGCCGCCTGATCCTGCAACTGGAGAATTCCATGTCCCGCCTGCCTTCGCTGTACATCTCCCATGGTTCGCCGATGACCGCCCTGCATCCGGGCCAGGTCGGTGTGCGCCTGGCCGAGCTGGCGCGCGACCTGCCGCCGCCGCGCGCCATCGTGATGGCCTCGGCGCACTGGCTGGGCCGGCAGCCGCTGGTCGGCGCACATCCGCAGCCGCCGACCATCCACGACTTTGGTGGCTTCCCGCGCGGGCTGTTCGAACTGCAATATCCGGCGCCGGGTGATCCGGCACTGGCCGAAGAAGTGGCTGGCCGCATCGCCGCCGCAGGCCTGCCAGTGGCCATCGACCCGCAGCGTGGCCTCGACCACGGCGCGTGGGTACCGCTGCGGCTGTTGCGCCCGCAGGCCGACATCCCGGTGGTGCCGGTGTCGATCCAGCCGCTGCTCGGCCCCGAGCATCAGTTCGCGCTGGGCCGCGCGCTGGCACCACTGCGCGAACAAGGCGTGCTGCTGGTCGGCTCGGGCAGCATCACCCACAATCTGCACGACTGGGGCGACTACCAGGACGGCAAGGAAGCGCCATACGTGCGGCCCTTCATCGAGTGGGTGGAGCAGCGGCTGGCCGCTGATGACCGCCAGGCGCTGTTCGATTACCGCCGGCAGGCCCCGTTCGCCGAGCGTGCGCACCCGACCGACGAGCACCTGCTGCCGCTGTTCTTCGCGATGGGAGCGGCCGGTGAGGGCGGTTTCGGCGCACGCCGCATCGACGCTGGCATCGATGCCGGCTTCCTGGCCATGGATCTGTACCGGTTCGACGGGGCATGAGCCGGGGCTGACGCGCGGCGGCCCCGGCCGTCGCGGTCAGGGCCGCATGTGGTAGTTTTTTCCGGGTTTCCGGCGCTGGCCCTCGTGCCTCCCCACGCGCCGCTTCCTGGAAGAAGCATGCATACCATTGAAGTCGTCCTGGCGATGCTGGTGGCCGTTGTCGCCAGCGGCTACCTGGTTCGCGTCCTCCCGTTCTCGCTGCCGTTGCCGCTGGTGCAGATCGGCCTGGGCGCGGTGATCGCCGGCGTGTTCAACCGCGGCCATGCGCTGGAGCCGGAAGTGTTCTTCCTGCTGTTCCTGCCGCCGCTGCTGTTCCTGGACGGCTGGCGCATTCCCAAGCAGGGCCTGTTCCGCGACAAGGGCGCGATCCTCGAACTGGCGTTCGGCCTGGTGGTGTTCACCGTGATCGGCGCCGGCCTGCTGATCCACTGGATGATTCCGGTGATGCCGCTGGCAGTGTGCTTCGCGCTGGCGGCCATCGTCTCGCCGACCGACCCGGTGGCGGTCGGGGCGATCGCCTCCAAGGCACCGATCCCGAAGCGCCTGATGCACATCCTGGAAGGCGAGTCGCTGCTCAACGATGCGTCCGGCCTGGTCTGCTTCCGTTTCGCGGTGGCCGCGGTGATGACCGGCTCCTTCTCGCTGGCCACGGCCTCGCTGACCTTCCTGTGGGTGGCGGTGGCCGGCCTTGCCGTGGGCGTGGCGGTCACCCTCGGCGTGTCCACCTTCCAGCGCTGGTTGTGGCGCCGCTTCGGCGAAGAGCCGGGTGCGGCGATGCTGGTCAACCTGCTGATTCCGTTCGCGGCCTACCTGCTCGCCGAAGAAATCCATGCCTCGGGCATCCTCGCTGCGGTCGCCGCCGGTATCGCGATGAGCTACGTCGAGCTGACCGGCCGTGTCTCCGGCAGCATGCGCGTGCAGCGCGCGGGCGTCTGGAACATGCTGCAGTTCAGCTTCAACGGCATCATGTTCGTGTTGCTGGGCGAGCAGCTGCCGGGCATCGTCGAGCGCGCCACCACCACCATGAACGAGTCCGGCCACCAGAGTGCCTGGTGGCTGCTGGTATACGTGGTGGTGATCAACCTGGCGCTGATCCTGCTGCGCCTGCTGTGGGTATGGCTGTCGCTGCGCTGGAACCTGCTGCGCGCGCGCCGCCGTGGCCTGGAGCGGGGCGAGGCGCCGAACTGGCGCATCGTGGTGGCGACCTCGGTGGCTGGTGTGCGCGGCGCGATCACCCTGGCCGGTGTGTTGACCCTGCCGCTGTTCCTGCCCGATGGCAGTGCGTTCCCGGCGCGCGACCTGGTGATCTTCCTGGCCGCGGCGGTGATCCTGTTCTCGCTGATCGGCGCCAGCGTGGCGCTGCCGCAGCTGCTGAAGGGCCTGCAGCTGCCAGCCGATTCGGGCGAGCGCAAGGAAGAGGACCTGGCACGCAAGCTGTCCTCGAAGGCCGCGCTGGCCGGGGTCGAACGCATGCGCCAGCAGCTGGTGATGAACCAGAACACCGAGAACGTGCAGCTGTACAACGATGCTGCCTCGCGGGTGAGCCTGCTGTACCAGCGGCACCTGGAGAAAGACAACGACGGCCCCGACGTGGACCCGGAGAAGGTGCGGCGCATGGAACTGGGTTACCGCCAGCTGCGCAGCGCGGGCCTGAATGCCGAGCGCGAGGAACTGTTCCGGTTGACCCGGCGCGGGGTGATCTCCGATGAGATCTCGCGGCGCCTGATCCGCAACCTGGACCTGCTGGAATCGCGCAAGCGCGAATGACGCGGCGGTCGTGCGCCGTCGAGCGGGGTCAGGTCCCTTTCCGCAGGAAAGGGACCTGACCCCAGGTCGGAACAGCGGGTTATTCCGGCTTCTGGTCCAGGAAATACACCTCGACCTTGCCCTTGACCTTGATGGTCATCGGATTGCCGCGGCGGTCGCGGGCCTTGCCGGCCTGCACGCGGATCCAGCCTTCGCTGACCGAGTATTCCTCGACGTTGTCGCGCTCGACGTCGTTGAAACGCACGCCAACGCCGCGCTCCAGCGCCTGCGCATCATGGAAGGGGCTGGCCGGGTTGATCGCCAGGTGGTCGGGAGGGGTATCGCTCATCGCTTCATTCACAGTGACGGCCACCAAGGCCGGCTTCAGCGGCACAGGATAAACCGTAGAATGCGGGCCTGCCCCAGAGGACGTTCCGCCATGCCCGACAACAGCGACTATTTCGACTTCGAGGAAGACATCCACGACTTCGACGAGGAGGGCTTCGAGGCGCGGGTCTGGAACCTGCTGGTGCTGATCAACCCGGGCGACGAAGAGCTGGCCCTGCAGCAGTTCAACCGCTGGCGCGAGCACCTGTCCGAGGACGGGCAGCCGCTGGAAGCGGACAGCGACTGGCTGCCGGCGCTGTTCACCGCCATCGCCTGGCAGTCCGGTTTCGATGTGGAGCGCGATGACCTGGAATCGCTGCAGTCGGCGGTGAACGAGCTGTCGGCGCGCTTCAACCTGCAGCTGGACTGGGGCGGCGACCTGGACGACGAGGACTTCGCCGAGGGCCTGGACGGCGTGCAGCTGATGTCCACCGCCTTCGACCGCCTGCGCGAGCACAACTACACGCTGTGGAGCGTGGATGCCGGCAGCGACGGCTTCACCGGCGTGATGGCGCTGACCCGCGACGACGACGCGATGCTGGCGCTGTGCTCGCTGCTGAACGTGGAAATCCGGCTGGGCAGCGACCCGTTCTGAGCGATGGGCCGATCCGCCGGGCACGACCCGGCGGGGACGATCTGCTGGGCGCGGCCTACGGCCGGTACTGCGCCCTGGCGTTGGCAATCACCGCTTTGACCAGGTCACGGTCGGTGTGCCGGGAAATCGCCCGCGCACCGAGCGCTATTGCCTGTGCGCGCAGCTCGGTAGTGACGTCGTAGTGCGCACCGCTGGCCTTGTTCTGGAAGGCCCGCAGGGGAATGCCGAGCTGCGCCGCCATCGCGTGCAGCTCGGCCAGGGTGTCGGCCATCAGGTGCGCCCAGCGCTGTCCGCGCCAGGGATGCACCGCGTCATCGACGTAGACCGTCACCCGCCGCGGCCGGTTCAGGCCTGCGGCTTGCTGTCGCTGTCAGCGGCCGGGGCGGCCTCGGCAGCGGCTTCTTCGGCCGCGTCGCCTTCGACGGCTTCGCCTTCTTCGCCTTCAGCGGCGTCGACGCCTTCGAACTCGGCAACCAGCTTGTCCAGGTATTCGTCAGCGGTCTGCTCGGATTCGGCAGCCAGGGTGTCCAGCAGCTTCTGCAGCAGTTCGGAGTACTCCAGGTTGACCTTGCGGCCTTCCTTCTCCTGCACGTTGGCCAGGTGCTTGAGCATGGCCAGCATCGGTACCGGATTCTCGGCGTTGCCCATGGTCTGGCCGCCGATCGCCAGCAGCCACTCACGGCCCTGCAGGCCGATGGCCGCGACCACCTGGCCGTCTTCGTTGGTCAGCACGGCATGGTTCTGCACCTGCTGCTGGGCATTCAGGCGGAGGAACGGGCGCTTGGCCTGCTGCTTCTTGCGCTTGTCGCGCTTGGCCTTGGAGTTCTGGGACATGGAGTGGGGTCACCTGGAAACGGAAAGACCGCCATTGTACCGGCCGCACGCAGGCGGGGTCAGATCCCTTTCCATGGGAAAGGGATCTGACCCCGGTTCAATGTGCCACGGGCGCGGCCTCACCTTGCGCGGCCTGCACGTCCGGGTCCGCGGTCGGCGCCGACAGTCCCACCTGCGGGCCGGCACCGGCCAGGGCGGCCGCTTCGGCGGCCTGGGTCATCACCACGATGCTGATGCGGCGGTTGATCGGGTTCTGCGGGTCGGCCTTGTCGAACAGCACCGACGAAGACAGGCCGACCACGCGGGTGATCTTGCTGTCCTCCAGGCCACCGTCCACCAGCGCACGCCGTGCGGCGTTGGCACGATCGGCGCTCAGCTCCCAGTTGCCGTAGCCGCGCGCGGCCGAATAGGCGGTGATGTCGGTGTGGCCGGTCAGGCTGATCCGGTTCGGCACATGGTTCAGGTAGTTGGCCAGCTCGTGCAGGATCTGTTGCGTGTACGGCTTCAGCGTAGCGCTGCCGAGGTCGAACATCGGCCGGTTCTGCTTGTCCACGATCTGGATGCGCAGGCCTTCCGGGGTCAGGTCCAGCAGCAGCTGGTCCTTGAACGGCTCCAGTGCCTGGCTCCTGCTGATCGCTTCCTGCAGTTCCTTCATCAGCGCTTCCAGCTGCTGCTTGTCGCGCTGCTGCTGGTCCACCGGCTGTGGCACCGCTTCCTTCTGGTTCTGGAAGGGATCGTTGCTGCTGCCGCGCGAGATGTCGGTGGCACCACCCAGCTTGATCATCGAGGTGCTGGCGCCGCCCGGACCGGCCATGCCGGGCGCCGGCGTGGCGTTCTGCCCGCTCAGCGGGCTGGGGTTGCGGAAGTACTCGGAAATGGCCGCACGGTCGTTCTTGTTGGTGGTGGCCATCAGCCACAGCACCAGGAAGAACGCCATCATCGCGGTCACGAAGTCAGCATAGGCCACCTTCCACGAACCGCCATGATGGGCGGCGTGGCCGGCCTTCTTGACCCGGCGGACGATGACAGTGGGCTTGGTCTCGGCCATGGTTTACTTGACCGTCTTCAGGTGCTGCTCGAAATCGGAGAAGGCCGGGCGCACGTTCGACGGCAGCGTCTTGCGGGCGAATTCCAGCGCGATCTTCGGGTTGTAGCCGCGCAGGCAGGCCAGCAGGGCGGTCTTGACCGATTCGTAGATGCGGCTGTCCTGCTCGGCGCGGGCCTCCATTGCTGCCGCCATCGGGCCGACGAAGCCGTAGCCCAGCAGGATGCCGAGGAAGGTACCGACCAGCGCGCCGGCCACGTGGCCACCGACCTCGACGATGTCACCGCCGATCGAGCCCATGGTGATGACGATGCCGAGCACCGCCGCGACGATGCCGAAACCGGGCAGTCCGTCGGCGACCTTGGTCAGCACCTGCGACGGCGCCATGGCCTCGGCGTGGTGCTTCTCCAGTTCCAGCTCCAGCAGCGGCTCGAGCTCGTGCGGCTCGATGTTGCTGCCGATCATCAGGCGCAGGCAGTCGGTGATGAAGTCGATCAGGTGGTGGTCGGCCTGCACCTTGGGGTAGTTGGCGAACAGGGCGCTCTCGGCCGGCCGCTCGACATGGTCTTCCAGGGCCATGAAGCCTTCGCGGCGGGCCTTGTTGAGCAGTTCATAGAGCAGGCTGAGGACATCGATGTAGTCCTGCTGCTTGTAGCGCGGACCCTTGAAGACACCGACCATGGCCTGCAGGGTCTGCTTGACCGTCTTGGCCGGGGTGCCGACCAGGAACGCGCCCAGTGCGGCACCGCCGATGATGACCAGCTCGTAGGGCTGCCAGAGGGCACCCAGGCGGCCGTGGGCACCGAGGTAGCCCCCGATCACGCTGATGATGACGACCAGGAATCCAACGATGATGAGCATGGGGCGACGCAAGGAGGGGGGATATCTCCTTGTCGGCCCGTCACCCGGTTTTCTGAAGAGGGAATTCTGTGAAATCGGTCAGCGGGGTGTTTCAGCCCGCCACACCGCTTTCCGCGCCGCCACGCTGCAACGGGTCGGGCCAGGGCTCGCCATTGCCGGTGAACGAAAGTGAGACGGAGTTCAGGCAGTGGCGCTCGTAGGTGGGCGGCGGACCATCCGGGAATACGTGGCCGAGGTGGCTGCCGCAGCGCGCGCAGGTGATCTCGGTGCGCACCATGCCATGGCTGGTATCGCGGATCTCGCGCACGTGCGCCGGGTCGAACGGGGCGAAGAAGCTGGGCCAGCCGGTGCCGGAATCGAACTTGGTGCTGGAGCGGAACAGCGGCAGCGCGCACAGCCGGCAGCAGTAGACGCCCTCGCGCTTGTTGTCCAGGAACACGCCGCAGAACGGCGCTTCGGTACCGTGCTGCAGCAGCACGCGGCGCTCTTCGCTGCTGAGGCCGGCGATCAGCGCCTCGGTCTGGGTGGCAGTGGGGGGCGTCAGGTCGAAGGCAGTCATGCCGGCTCTCCGTGGGGTCGATGGCCTGGGGATGCCGGAAAACGTGGGGGTGCCGGCGCGCGCTTGCAAGTGTGACGGCCGTTCATGGGCGGCACACAGGTGCAGGCGCAAGGTAAATGCGATCCACGCCGGAGCGTGCCATGAAACCGACCCTTCCCCTGCTGCTGATGGCCCTGTTGCCCACGTTGGCGCTGGCCCAGGTGCCTGCTGCCGACCCGACGGTCACCCGCAGCGCGACCACCGTGGCTCCGGCGCCGGTGGTACCGCCGCCGCAGGCCGCACGCCCGCAGCCGCAGGTGCTGCCGTCGCCGCAGCCGGCGCAGCCGATCAGGTCCACGGGTCCTGCCCGGATTGCGCCCGCCCCGGCGCCGAGGCCGGCCGACAAGGTCTATGACCGCAATGGCCGCATCGTGCCTGGCGTGCGCCCGGCTGGCCCGAACCGGGTGTTCGATTCGCGTACCGGCCGCTATTACGACAGCGTGCCGGCCGGCGATGGGCAGCAGATCAAGCGCTGACCTCGGATGCCAGGCAAGGGTGGCAGCTTCCACACACTGCACGGCCTGAACGCACGAAAACAACATCCTGCCGATCACTGCTTTTTCGCCTGCGATTAACCGTGCCGGGACCACCGTGGCCCTGCGCCGGCATTCCGCCGCCGCATGTCCTTTGTCCACTGGATCGCGATCATGAAAAACCAGCAGAACCGTCATCCCGGCAAGGAACCGCAGGGCCGCAACCCGCAGCATCAGCAGCAACAGCAACAGATGGAACCGCAGCAGCCGCACAAGGGTGGCAAGCAGCAGGAACAGCGCTCGCAGAAGCATCCGCAGCAGCGCTGACTGTCGACATGACCGGGGTCAGAGTCCGCTGCGCGGGATCTGACCCCTTGCCTGACCCCGACCGGGGCCGGATCCCGCAACGCGGGCTCTGACCCCAACCTGCGACCGCCTCAATCCGGAATCGGCAGGCTCAGCGTTTCCTTCACTTCTTCCATCACGATGTAGCTTTTGGATTCACGCACATGCGGCAGTGTCAGCAAGGTGCTGCCGAGCAGCTTGCGGTAGGAGGCCATCTCACTGATCCGCGCCTTCAGCAGGTAATCGAAGTCGCCCGAGACCAGATGGCACTCGAGCACATTGGGCAGCTTCAGGGCGGCGCGCCGGAACTCTTCGAAGATGTCACCGGACTTGTAGGCCAGGCTGATCTCCACGAACACCAGCAGGCTGGCCTTCACCGCCGCCGGGTCCAGGTGGGCGTGGTAGCCGGTGATCACCGCTTCGCGCTCGAGCCGGCGCACGCGCTCGGTGCACGGGGTGGTCGACAGGCCGACCCGCTCACCCAGTTCGGTGAAGGAAATACGGCCCTCCGCCTGCAGGATGCGCAGGATCTTGCGGTCGATCTTGTCCAGTTCGCGGGTACGGGTGGCCATGGCCGTCAACCTTGGGGAATGAATTGCAGGAGAACATCCTGCCGGTTGATTTCAAATCAGGCAAATCAACTGGGATTGGCTGTCTATACTTCCCCAATTATGGTCCCGGCACGCTCCAGTGCAGGGAATGATCGGGTTGGAGAAGTCCCATGCGAGTCCTAGTTCTCGGCAGCGGCGTGATCGGCACCACCAGTGCCTGGTACCTGCGACAGGCCGGGTTTGAAGTCACGGTCATCGACCGCCAACCCGGCCCGGCGCTGGAGACCAGCTTCGCCAATGCTGGCCAGCTGTCGTTCGGCTACACCTCGCCGTGGGCAGCCCCGGGCGTGCCGAAGAAGGCGATCGGCTGGCTGTTCGAGAAGCACGCGCCGCTGGCGATCAAGCCGGGCATGGACCTGGCCCAGTACCGCTGGCTGTGGCAGATGCTGCGCAACTGCACCCACGAGCGCTACGCGATCAACAAGGCGCGCATGGTGCGCATGTCCGAGTACAGCCGCGACTGCCTGAACGAGCTGCGCGCGCAGATCGGCATCGAGTTCGAAGGCCGCGACCTGGGCACCACGCAGCTGTTCCGCACCCAGCAGCAGCTGGATGCCTCTGCGCAGGACATCGAGATCCTGGCCCAGTACGGCGTGCCGTACGAGGTGCTGGACCGCGCCGGCATCATCCAGGCCGAACCGGCCCTGGCCCATGTCGACGGCCTGGTTGGCGCGCTGCGCCTGCCGCGTGACCAGACCGGCGACTGCCAGCTGTTCACCCGGCGCCTGGCGCAGATGTGCGTGGACGCCGGCGTCGAATTCCGCTTCGACCAGGACATCACCGGCCTGGAGTTCGAGGGCGACCGCATCACCGGCGTGCGCATCGACGGCAAGCGGGAAACCGCCGACCGCTTCGTGGTCGCGCTGGGCAGCTATTCGCCGGCGCTGGTCGCACCGCTGGGCATGCACCTGCCGGTGTACCCGCTGAAGGGCTATTCGCTGACCCTGCCGATCACCGACCCGGCGATGGCGCCGACCTCGACCATCCTCGACGAGAGCTACAAGGTGGCGGTCACCCGCTTCGACGACCGCATCCGCGTCGGCGGCATGGCCGAAGTGGCCGGTTTCGACCTGTCGCTGTCGCAGCGTCGTCGCGAGACCCTGGAGCTGGTGGTCAGCGACCTCTACCCGAAGGGCGGCGACCTGTCGCGCGCACAGTTCTGGACAGGCCTGCGCCCGGCCACGCCGGACGGCACGCCGGTGATCGGCGCCACGCCGTTCCGCAACCTGTACCTCAACACCGGCCACGGCACCCTGGGCTGGACCATGGCCTGCGGCTCGGGCCGTTACCTGGCCGACCTGATGAGCGCGCGCCAGCCGCAGATCAGCACCGAAGGCCTGGATATTTTCCGCTACGGCCAGTACGGTCACGCCCCGCAACATGAGAACCGCACATGCGTCCTGCCCGCGCGCTGATCGATCTGGGCGCCCTGCGCAGCAATTACCGGCTTGCCCGTGAACTGGGCGGTGGCAAGGCCCTGGCGATCATCAAGGCCGATGCCTATGGCCATGGCGCGGTGCGCTGTGCACAGGCGCTGGAAGGCGAGGCTGATGGTTTCGGCGTGGCCACCATTGAAGAGGCGCTGGAACTGCGCCAGGCCGGGATCCGTGCGCCGATCCTGCTGCTGGAAGGCATCTTCGAACCCAGTGACATGGCGCTGGTGGCCGAGCACGATTTCTGGTTCGCGGTGGGCTCGCCGTGGCAGCTGGAAGCGCTGGTCGCATTCGACAGCCCGCGCCCGCTGACCGTGTGGCTGAAGCTGGACAGCGGCATGCATCGCCTCGGCCTGGACGTGGACAGCTTCCGCGCCGCGCATGCACGCCTGTCGGCGCTGCCGCAGGTCGAGCGCATCGTGCTGATGACCCACCTGGCGCGTGCCGACGAGCTGGACAGCGAACGCACCCATGAACAGGCGGCGACCTTCGCGCGCGCCATCGACGGCCTGGACGGCGAGACCAGCGTGTGCAATTCGCCGGCACTGCTGGGCTGGCCGGATGTACGCAGCGACTGGGTGCGCCCGGGCCTGATGCTGTACGGCGCCAATCCGCTGCCGGACAACACCGCGCTGACCGAGCGCCTGCGCCCGGTGATGACGATGCAGTCGAAGGTGATTGCCGAGCGCTGGATCGAGGCCGGTGAGCCGGTGGGCTATGGCGCACGCTTCGTGGCCAAGGCGCGCACCCGCGTGGGCGTGGTCGCGCTTGGCTATGCCGACGGTTATCCGCAGTTCGCCCCCAACGGCACGCCGGTACTGATCGATGGCCAGCCCGGCGTACTGATCGGGCGCGTGTCGATGGACATGCTGACGGTGGACCTGACCGCGCATGCGCAGGCCGGCATCGGCAGTGTGGTGGAACTGTGGGGTTCTGCGCCGACGCTGTCGGAACTGGCGCCGCGCTGCGGCGTGAGTGCCTACCAGCTGCCGTGCGCGGTCAAGCGCGTGGCGAAAGTCTACGTGTAGAGCCGAGCCCGCGCTCGGCTCTGGTAGCAGCCGACCTTGGTCGGCACCGTGCAATGCGTGTCGACCAAGGTCGACACCTGCCGGCAGGTAGAGCTGCCCGGAATCATCGTGCAGCAGTAGCCCGCGTGCTCAGCTCGCGCTTCACCCAGTCGTCGATCAGGCGCTTCTCGTAGCGCAGCGGATCGCTGTCGCTCTTCAGCCCCAGGTTGTGCAGGTAGCCGGTGTCGCTGAGCTTGGCTTCGCCCTCATCGACGATGCGACCACTGGCGTCCTTCAGCGTGTACTGCAGGGTGATCCGCGGCGGATAGATGTCGCGCATGATCCGGATGTCGCTGCCGCGCGGGCCGTGCCAGGGCTCGTAGTCGCCGGCGCGCTTGATGTCGACCAGGGTCACGTCCAGGGTCTGCCCGGGCTGCAGCGGCTTGGCCGCCGTGGTCTGCACGTAGCTGGCCAGCTGCTGCACCCAGTTGCCGCGTTCGGCCTCGAAGCGGTTGGTGCTCTGGCGGATTTCGGTGAATCCGGCTGGATCGTCCCACTTCACGCTGACCGGGCCATTGGCCTGCAGCGCGCGGGGCGCATCCGGATCGGTGACGGCGCGCGGCGCGGCGTTCGCGCTGCCCGCCATGAGGGCGCCTGCCAGCAGCAGGGCAGTGGCCAACGAGCGGTTCATGACGGTCTCCTGCGTCCCATCGACGGGGACGATGCGATTTATAGATCGAGTGTGATCCCGCTTTCCAGCCACCGCAACGGCCGATTGCGACACCGACAAGAGCGGTTGCCGCCAATTCATCGTCGTCAACCATGACTGACGGCGCTTGACGCTGTGAATACGCGCTTTGGAAGATGCTGTGCTTCCAATCCGGCCCGTCCAGACGCCCTTGTCCACACTGCCGCCCCTCGTGGAGCGCCCACCGATGATGGTGCAGGCGCCCGAACCCGACCTGCATCATGGCGTGCTTGAGCGCATCAACGCTGGTTTCTGCGTGATCCAAGTGCTGTTCGAGGGCGATCGTGCGGTCGACTATCGTTTCCTCGAGGTCAACGATGCCTTCGAGCGCCACACCGGGCTGAAGGATGCGCGTGGACAGCGCATGACCGAGCTGGAACCCAACCATGAGCAGGACTGGTTCCGCATCTACGGCGAGGTCGCACGCAGCGGCCGTCCCGCCCAGTTCGAGATGGAAGCGCGTGCGCTGGGTCGTTCGTTCGCGGTCGACGCGGTGCGCGTGGGCCGGCCAGGCGAGGACAAGGTCGGCATCCTGTTCTTCGACATCACCGCGCGCAAGCAGATGGAAGTGGAGCTGGGCGAGAGCGAAGCGCGCTTCAGCGCACTGGCCGACGGCCTGCCGATGCCGGTGTGGGTGCTCGATGAGCGCGGCCATGCCCGTTTCGTCAACAGCGCCTTCAGCGAGTTCTTCGGTGGCGACGAGACGCGTGTGCCGGAAGATGTCTGGCGCGGCCTGGTGCATCCGGACGATGCGTCGGTATTCGAATACGAACTGCAGGAAGCGCTGAAGGCGCAGCGTTCGATGCACGCGCTGGTGCGTGCGCGGCGCGCCGATGGCCAGTGGCGTTGGCTGGAGATGAACGCACGCCCGCGTTTCTCGCGGATGGGCCGCTTCATCGGCCTGGCCGGCAGCAGCCCGGACGTGACCGAACGCCGCGAGATCGAACTGGCCCGCGAGGAACTGCTGCAGTCCGAACGCGCCGCGCGCAGCGCTGCGGAGAACATGGCGCGGCTGAAGGACGAGTTCCTGGCCACGCTGTCGCATGAACTGCGTACGCCGCTGACCACCATCCTCGGGTGGAGTGAGCTGCTGCTGCAGCGTGTGGACAACACCAGCCCTCTGTACAAGGGCCTGAACGTGATCGCCAACAGCGCCGGCGCGCAGAAGCGGCTGATCTCGGACATGCTGGACCTCAGCAGCATGCTGCTGGGCAAAGTGCAGCTGGAGGTGGAAGTGCTGGACCTGCGCACGGTGCTGGGCGAGGCCATCGGCGCGCAGGAACTGGTGGCCGAAGGCAAGGCACTGGACGTGCACCTGCAGCTGCCCGAACAGCCGAGCCTGGTGCTGGGCGATGCCACGCGCCTGCAGCAGGTGTTCTGGAACCTGCTCTCGAACGCGATCAAGTTCACCCCGGCTGAAGGCCGCATCGACCTGCAGCTGCGGGCCGACGGCAACCACTGGGAGATCACCGTGCGCGACACCGGTGATGGCATCGCACCCGAATTCCTCAATCACCTGTTCAGCCGCTTCCGCCAGGCCGATGGCACCACCACCCGGCGCCATGGTGGACTGGGACTGGGCCTGGCGATCGTGCAGCAGCTGGTCGAACTGCATGGCGGCACGGTCGCTGCGGCCAGCGAGGGGCACGGCCATGGCGCTACGTTCACCGTGCGCCTGCCGCAGCACCTTCCCGATGCCGAGCGGCGCCCGCTGCGCGAAGTGATCAGCGGGCCGATCCTGGAACCGGTGATCGTCGAGCCGTATCCGCTGCGCGGCATGCACGTGCTGGCGGTGGAAGACCAGCCGGAAGTGCTGGAGTACCTGCGGCGCATGCTGGAAGAGCAGGGCGCCAGCGTGTCGGCGGCCAGTTCGGCCGGTGAGGCGCTGGCGTTGCTGGCCGACACCGGCCATCTGCAGTACCACGTGATGCTGACCGACATCGGCATGCCGGGCATGGATGGTTATGGCCTGGTGCGCACGCTGCGCGAGGACATGGGCGTGGATGCCACGACCCTGCCCGCGGTCGCCGTCACCGCGCTGGCGCGTGCCGATGACCGCCGCCGTGCGCTGGCGTCGGGTTTCCAGGAACACGTGGCCAAGCCGTACTCGGTGGCGCAGCTGGTGGCTGCGGTACGCAAGGTGCAGGTACCCCGCGCCGACAGCGCGCTGCACTGAGCATTCACGGCCGATCGGCGACCCTGCATGCAGGAGGTCGCCGATGTCCCGCATAGCTCCCCGTATCCATACCGATCCGGCGCAGATCGCGCGCCTGGAAGCCCTGCTGCCGCAGCTGGAAGGTGAAACGCAGGTGGAACTGATTCTGCACGATGGCCGTCGCCTGCTCGGCACGGTGGCCGTGAGGCCAACCGTGCAGCAGTACCGCAACGTCGCTGGTGATGAAGGCAGCAACGGCCAGCTGCGCCTGGATGACTACGACACGCCGGTGCAGCAGCACCATGTGTGGCTGGACGAGATTGCCAGCATCAACCGCCTGCCACCCAAGGCGCCTTGATCCGAGATAGAGCCGGGCCCACGCTCGGCTGGCGCCCGAGCATCTGCTCGGGCGCTACGGATGTGTCAATGCTCGAACAAGGTCGGCGTCGCTTCGAACCGGCGCGCGTAGGCGCGTTCTTCCGCCACCCGGGCCACCTCGTCATCGGCCAGGTCCGGTGCGCCATATACCGCATAGGCCACGCTGCCATCGGCGCCATGGCCGACCTGGTGCAGCCGGTAGCGCGAGTGCCCGCCGCCGGTGTCCTCGGGGTAGTGCACGGGCGGATGGCTGCCTTCCAGGTCCATTTCACTGTTGTCGACCACGCCACCGACGAACAAGGCTCGCATGCAGGTTCTCCTGGGTTTCCGGGGGAGCCTCTACCCTGAACGTTTCAATGTTTCTGGCGGATCAAGGCCCCGTTCGGGTTTCGCAAAGCGGGCCGCCGGGGCCGGCCCGGCCAAGCCGGTACAATGGACGGCCCTCACGCTTGAAGTACCCGCGCCGATGGCCTCCAGCGACGACGCCCCCCTGCAGACCCTGCTCCTGCCGTTCTCCCAAGGCGCCCTGCGCTGGCCGGAGGGCCCGGTGGCTTTCCTGCGTGCCCGCGATGGCTGGCCGCTGCGCGAAGCGGCCGGCAACCGCGAGCTGCACTGCGAACAGAGCTTTGCCCCGTTCGCGCAGCCGCTGCGGCTGGCCGCCGGCTGGACCGTCAGCGGCCAGCTGGACGATGTGGCCGGCAAGGGCCGTTACCCGCTGGTGCTGGTGCTGCCACCGCGCCAGCGTGAAGAAGCCCGTGCGCTGTTCGCCCGCGCGTTGGCGCTGGTCGCCGAGGGCGGCCGCATCGTTGCCTGCCAGGCCAACAACGAAGGCGCGCGCTCCGGTGAAGGCGACCTCAAGCAGCTGGCCGGTCTCGGCGGCTGCCTGACCAAGAACCACTGCCGCGTGTACTGGACCGCCCCGCTGCAGGGCCAGCACGACGCCGACCTGGCCAAGCGCTGGTCGGCGCTGGATGCGGTGCGCCCGATCATGGGCGGACGCTTCCTCAGCCGCCCGGGCGTGTTCGCCTGGGACCGCATCGATCCGGCATCGGCGCTGCTGGCCGAGCACCTGCCGGCCGACCTGGCCGGCCGCGCCGCCGACCTTGGCGCCGGCTACGGCTATCTCTCGCGCGAGCTGCTGGAACGCTGCCCGAAGATCACCGCGCTGGACCTGTACGAGGCCGAGCAGCGTGCGCTGGCCCTGGCCGAACTGAACCTGGCGCCGCCGCCGCGCGCGCTGCCGCTGCGCTTCCTGTGGCGCGACGTCACCGCCGGCATCGAGCCGGGCTACGACGTCATCATCAGCAACCCGCCGTTCCACACGCCGTCGCGTGCCGACCGCCCGGACATCGGCCAGCGCTTCATCGCCGTGGCCGCGCAGGCGCTGCGCCCGGGCGGGCGCCTGTACGTGGTGGCCAACCGCCATCTGCCGTACGAGCACACCCTCAACGACAGCTTCGGTGCGGTGCGCGTGGTCGCCGAGCGCGACGGTTTCAAGCTGGTTGAAGCAGTGAAGGGGAAGGGCAAGTGAAGCTGGTCAAGCTGATCGCCAACCTGGGCTATGGCAGCCGCAAGCAGGTGCAGTGGATGTTCCGCGAAGGCCGCGTCACCGACGCCGACGGTGAGGTGCTGTACGCCGATGACCAGGTGCCGCACGAGGCGATCCGCGTCGATGGCGAGCCGCTGGACCCGCCGGTGGGGCTGTCGATCGCGCTGCACAAGCCCGCCGGCTACACCTGTTCGACCAAGGACACCGGCCGCCTGATCTACGACCTGCTGCCGCCGCGCTTCCGCGACCGTGATCCGGTGCTGTCCACGGTGGGCCGCCTCGACCGCGAGACCAGTGGCCTGCTGCTGCTGACCGACGATGGCGGCCTGCTGCACCGGATCATCTCGCCGAAGTCGAAGCTGCCGAAGGTCTACGAAGTCGAGTTGAGCGAGGACCTGCGCGGCGACGAAGTGGCGTTGTTCGCCAGCGGCACGCTGATGCTGGAGTCCGAGAAGACGCCCCTGCTGCCGGCTGAACTCGAAGTGCTGGAGGCGCGTCGCGCACGCCTGGTACTGCATGAAGGCCGCTACCATCAGGTACGCCGCATGTTCGCCGCCACCGGCAACCACGTGCAGGCCCTGCACCGCAGCCGCGTCGGCGGGCTGGACCTGCAGGGGCTGGACGAAGGGCAATGGCGGCAGCTCACTTCCACCGACCTGGATACGTTGTTCGCTCCATGACCCCCTTCGCTGCGCTGCCGTTCCTGCCCGACGCCGTCATCTTCGACATGGACGGCCTGATGATCGACAGCGAGCGGGTCTCGCTGGCCTGCTGGAGCGAGGCCGCCGACGAATTCGGGCTGGGCCTGGAGGAAGCGGTGTTCCTGCGCATGGTCGGCCTCGGCGACCACGATACGCATGCGTTGCTGCGCGCGCAGGGCATCGAGGACAGCGTGATCGACGCGGTGGCGGCACGTTGCCATGAACTGTACGAAGCACGCACGCAGACCGGGCTGCCGCTGCGGCCGGGCATCCTGGAGCTGCTGGAGCTGCTGAAGGCGCACGCGGTACCGCGTGCGGTGGCGACCACCACGCGGCAGCCGCGCGCCAACCGCAAGTTGGCGGCCGCAGGCCTGCTGCCGTACTTCGATGCCGTGATCACCAGTGGTGATGTAGCGCGGCCGAAGCCCGCGCCGGATATCTACCTGCTGGCCGCGCAGCGGCTGGGCCAGGCGCCCGAACGTTGCCTGGCGCTGGAAGATTCACCGGCCGGCACGCGGGCCGCACTGGCCGCCGGCATGACCGTGATCCAGGTGCCGGACCTGGTGCATCCGGATGAAGAGCTGCGCGCACTGGGCCACCGCATCGTCGGCTCGCTGGTGGACGCGCACGCCCTGCTGCTGCCGCTGCTGCCGAAGTAGCGGTGGGTGCCGACCTTGGTTGGCACTGAGCCGGGCATGGGTTCGGCTCCACATCTTCTGGTGGGTGCCGACCGTTGGTCGGCACACCTGTTCAATCACACCCGCCCGAACACCAGCGCAGCGTTGGTGCCACCGAAGCCGAAGCTGTTGGACATCACCGTGTCCAGCTTCTGCTCGCGGCTCTCGCGCAGGATCGGGAAGCTCTCCACCTTCGGGTCCAGCTCGCCGATGTTGGCCGAACCGGCGACGAAGCCATCGCGCATCATCAGCAGGCAGTAGATCGCCTCGTGCACGCTGGCCGCGCCCAGCGAATGGCCGGACAGCGCCTTGGTCGAGGACAGCGGTGGTACCGCATCGCCGAACACTTCACGGATCGCGTTGAGCTCGGTGACATCGCCCAGCGGGGTCGAGGTGCCGTGGGTGTTGAGGTAGTCCAGCGGGCGATCGACGCCCTGCAGTGCCATCTTCATGCAGCGCACCGCGCCCTCGCCGGACGGCGCGACCATGTCGGCGCCATCGGAGGTCACGCCGTAGCCGATCAGCTCGGCATGGATGCGCGCGCCACGCGCAACGGCGTGGTCGTAGTCCTCCAGCACCAGCATGCCGCCGCCACCGGCGATGACGAAGCCGTCGCGGTCCTTGTCGTACGGACGCGAGGCGCTGGCCGGGGTCTCGTTGAAGCTGGTCGACAGCGCGCCCATCGCATCGAACATCACGCTCATCGACCAGTGCAGGTCTTCACCGCCACCGGCGAACATGATGTCCTGCGCACCGTGGCGGATCATGTCCGCGGCAGCGCCGATGCAGTGCGCCGAGGTCGCGCAGGCGGCCGACAGCGAGTAGCTGACGCCCTTGATCTGGTAGGCCGTGGCCAGGCAGGCCGAGACCGTCGAGCACATCGTGCGCGGCACCATGTACGGGCCGACCTTGCGCACGCCACGTTCGCGCAGCAGGTCGACCGCGCCGATCTGCCATTCGCTGGAGCCGCCGCCGGAACCGGCGATCAGGCCGGTGCGCAGGTTGCTGACCTGCTCGGGGCTGAGCCCGGCATCGGCGATGGCATCGCGCATGGACAGGTAAGCGAAGGCCGCCGCATCGCTCATGAAGCGCTTCTGCTTGCGGTCGATCAGCGCCTCCAGATCGAGGTCGACGCGACCGCCGACCTGGCTGCGCAGGCCCGCTTCGGCATGGTCGGCCAAGGCGGTGATGCCCGAGCGCCCTTCGCGCAGCGCGGCCGAAACGGTATCCAGATCATTGCCGAGGCAGGACGTGATGCCCATGCCGGTGATGACGACGCGACGCATCAGAAGCTCCCGGTTTCAGTGAACAGGCCGACGCGCAGGTCGCGCGCGCTGTAGATTTCGCGGTCATCCACGTACATGCGGGCGTCCGACTGGGCCATCACCAGCTTGCGGTTGATGACACGGCTGATGTCGATCTCGTAGCGCACGAGCTTGGCGTCCGGCAGTACCTGGCCGGTGAACTTCACCTCGCCGCAGCCGAGTGCGCGGCCCTTGCCGGGGGCACCCAGCCAGGTCAGGAAGAAGCCGGTCAGCTGCCACATGGCGTCCAGGCCCAGGCAGCCGGGCATCACCGGGTCGCCGATGAAGTGGCAGCCGAAGAACCACAGGTCCGGGCGGATATCCAGCTCGGCGCGTACCATGCCCTTGCCGTGCGGTCCGCCGTCCTCGTGGATGTCGGTGATGCGGTCGAACATCAGCATCGGATCGTTGGGCAAACGGCCGGCGGCGGTGCCGAACAGTTCACCGCGTGCGCTGGCCAGCAGCTGTTCGCGGTTGAACGCGTGGAGACGGGTCATGAAGCACAATCCTGGAAGCGGGGAAACAGGGAAACAAGCGTTCGAGGATGCCCGTGGAAACTGCGCCGATCAAACATTTCAACCGTACGCAACCGTAGTGTTTTCAATGGAATACGCGCATCCTGTTGATGTGCAACGACCATACTTCGGCGTGTGGCCCGTTCGGCACGCCCCCGCCCTTTCCGCCTGACATGACCCGACTGCGCAAGATCATCCACGTCGACATGGACGCGTTCTACGCGTCGGTGGAGCAGCGCGACGATCCGTCACTGCGCGGCAAGCCGGTGGTTGTGGCATGGCGCGGCGCGCGCTCGGTGGTGTGTGCGGCGTCCTACGAGGCACGCGTGTTCGGCGTGCGTTCGGCGATGCCGGCGCTGCGCGCCGAACGCCTGTGTCCGGACGCGATCTTCGTGCCGCCGGACTTTGCACGTTACAAGGCGGTGTCACGCCAGGTACGCGAGATATTCCTGCGCCACACCGACCTGGTCGAGCCGTTGTCGCTGGACGAGGCCTACCTGGACGTGACCGAGCCGAAGAGCGGCATCGAACTGGCCACCGACATCGCCCGCACCATCCGTGCGCAGATCCGCGAGGAGACGAACCTGACCGCTTCAGCCGGGATCGCGCCGAACAAGTTCCTGGCCAAGATCGCTTCGGACTGGCGCAAGCCCGATGGCCAGTTCGTGATTCCACCGCAGCGGGTGGACGCCTTCCTGCTGCCGCTGCCGGTGAACCGGGTGCCAGGCGTCGGCAAGGTGATGGAAGGCAAACTTGCCGCGCGTGGCATCGTCACCTGCGGCGACCTGCGGCAGTGGTCCCTGGTCGACCTGGAAGAGGCGTTCGGCAGTTTCGGCCGCAGCCTGTACAACCGTGCACGCGGCATCGACGAGCGGCCGGTGGAACCGGACCAGCAGGTGCAGTCGATCTCCTCGGAGGACACCTTTGCCGAGGACCTGTTGCTGGAAGACCTGGGCGAGGCGATCGTGCAGCTGGCGGAGAAGACCTGGAATGCCACGCGCAAGACCGAACGCGTCGGCCACACCGTGGTGCTGAAGCTGAAGACCGCGCAGTTCCGCATCCTCACCCGCAGTTTCACCCCGGAGCGCCCGCCGGAATCGATGGAAGAACTGCGCGACATCGCACTGGCCCTGCGCGCCCGCGTCGACCTGCCGGCGGAGACGCGTTACCGCCTGGTCGGCGTCGGGCTGGGTGGGTTCCGCGAAAAGGAGGCCATGGTGCAGGGGGAATTGTTCGAGCACGGACCGAGCGATTCCACATCCCTCTGATCGGCAAAGGCGGGGTCAGAGCCCGTTGCGCAGCAACGGGATCCGACCCCAGCAGATTGCCGAGATCTGTCGAAGGCGAGGTGGGTCCGGTTGCGGGGGCGTGAGCGGCATGGATGCCGCGACCAAGCCCCCATGGACGGGTTCACGGCGTCCCCTGCCATCGGACCCACCCCGCCAACCCACAGATATCCAGCTGTTGCCGTTGCATTGAGCAGGTGCAGGGCGCAGCCCTGCAAAACAACCCTTTACCTCAAGGCCACTGCATCTCGCCCTTGGCCACTTTCGCACTCAGCTCCAGCGATGCCACGCCATCCAGCTTCGGGTAGCGCGACTGCATTGCTTTCACCAGCGCCGCACTGTCCCTGGCCTTTGCCGTCTCGGCATCGAACGCGCGGATGTAGTCCGCGGTGAAGCGCAACGCACTGGCATCCAGCGCCGCACCCGGCGCGTAATGCCCCGGCACCACCACCTTCGGCTTCAGTGCCTGCAACCGCTGCAGGGTCTGCAGCCAGTCGGTGTGCGACTTCGGCGTCTGCGTGTCGGCCATCCACACGTGCTCGCCGGCCACCACCGGAATGCCACCGACGATCGCGCGCAGCGACGGCACCCACAGCACCGTGCGGTCCGGGGTCGGGCCATCCAGGCCGATCAGCGGCAGGCGCTGGCCTTCCAGCTCCAGGGCATCGCCATCCAGCACCTGCGGCAGCACGATGCGCGCGGGCACGTCGGCACCCATCTTCGGTCCCCAGTAGGCCAGCTTGCCGGCCTGGGTCTGCTGGATATGGGCGACGGTCTGCGCGGTGGCGACGATGCGCGCCTGCGGGAACGCGTCCTGCAGGGTAGCCAGGCCGAAGTAGTAGTCCGGATCACCGTGGCTGATGTAGATCGTTGTCAGCTGCTTGCCGCTGGCGCGGATCAGCTCGACCAGCTTGCGCGCATCGCTGGCACCAAACTGCGCATTGACCAGGATCGCGTCGTGGCGGCCTTCGATCAGCACCGAGGACACCGAGAACATTGCCTGCGGGCCGGGATGGAAGGTCTGCAGGTGCAGCTGGGATTTCGTCGCCGCCGCCGGCGCCGTGGTGGCCGGTGCGGCCAGCAGCGGCGCACTGGTGAAGCTGGCGGCCAGGGCGAGGGGAAGCAGCAGGGCAGCGGTACGCATGGGAATTCCTTGTGTAGAGCCGGGCCAATGCCCGGCTGCATGTTCGCGTAGAGCCGAGCGCGGGCTTGGCTCTACATGGGACGTGCGTGGATCAATACGCTGCGGTGATGATCTGCTTCGGATACGCGTGCGCTTCCAGTTCGGCGACGAACGCCGCGCCATAGTCGGCGTAGCTGATGCGGCTGTGGCCGCTGGTATCGGCCAGGAACGCCTTGGGCTGCACGCGGTACTGGCCGCGCTCTTCACCCGGGCCGATTTCGGCGGCCGGCGAGAAGAAGGTCCAGTCCAGGTCGTCCACTGCCTGCAGGCGGTTGAACGCCTCGCGGTGGGCCAGCGCGTACGGCTTGTAGGCCTCCGGGAAGGTGGGGGTGTCGACCAGCTGCACGCCGGGTGCGACTTCCAGGCTGCCGGCACCGCCAACCACCACCAGGCGCGGCACGCCGGCCTTGCGCGCGGCAGCCGCCAGCTGCGCGGCGACCTCGCCGACGCGGCCGATGTCATCGCCCGGGCGCGGGCCGTAGGCACTGGCGAGCACGTCGTGGCCGGCGATGGCGGCAACCAGCGCGTCCTGGTCATCCAGCGAGGCGATCACCGGATGGGCACCGGCCAGCTCGGCCGGGAGGTCCTGCGCGCTGCGCACGATGACGGTGAGTTCGTGGCCGCGGGCCAGCGCGTGGCGGGCGATCTGGCGGCCGATGTTGCCGGTGGAACCAACGAGGGCGATCTTCATGGCAGGACTCCGTGGGGCGCTGTGGGGTGGGAATGGCGCCACTCTAGGCCGCTGCAGTCGCTCGAAAAACAGCGTATAACGCGCTTGTTTGTTGCATGGATCGAGCATATGGACCGATTGACCGCCATGACCGTGTTCGTCGAGGTGGCCGAGCGCGGCAGCCTGACCGCGGCGGCAGAGGTGCTGGACATGTCGCGGGCGATGGTCAGCCGCTACCTGGCTGAGGTCGAGGGCTGGCTGGGCGCACGCCTGCTGCACCGGACCACGCGCCGGGTCAGCCTGACCGGCCCGGGCGAGGCGGCGCTGGCGCGCTTCCGGCAGATGCTGGCGATCGGCGAGGAACTGCAGGGCGAGCTGGCCAGCGATGATCCGGAGCCGCATGGCACGCTGCGGGTGACTGCCAGCGTGTCGTTCGGGCAGAGCCACCTGGCGCGGGCGGTGGCCGGCTTTGTTGCGCGCCATCCGGCGGCACGCATCGAGCTGCTGCTGGTCGACCGCACGGTGAACCTGGTGGAGGAGCGGGTGGACCTGGCCGTGCGCATCGCGCGCCAGATCGATCCCAGCCTGATCGCGCGGCGGCTGGCCACCTGCCGCTCGGTGCTGTGCGCGACGCCGTCCTACCTGCAGGCACGCGGCACGCCGACTGCTCCCGAGCATCTGGCCGCGCACAACTGCCTGACCCACCACTACGTCGGCAAGAGCCTGTGGCAGCTGCACCGGGACGGCCGTTCGCTGTCGGTGGCGGTAGGCGGCAACATCAGCGCCAACGAGGCCTCGCTGCTGCTGGAGGCGGTGCGGGCCGGTGCCGGTATCGCCATGCTGCCGACCTACCAGGTGGCGCCGCTGCTGCGTACCGGCGAGCTGATCGAACTGCTGCCCGAATTCAGCCTGGACGAACTCGGCATTCATGCCGTGTACGCGTCACGACGACAGCAGCCCGCTATCATGCGGCGATTCCTGGACTACCTGGCCGAGTGTTTCGCCAGCCCGGCCTTCCAGGATCTGGATTGGCGCCCACCGGGCAAGGAGAACACATGAACCATGGACAGGCCTTGATCGACCACAACCGTGCTGCCTGGGACCGCCAGGCCAGCGAAGTGCGCGAATGGTCGCGCCCGGTGGAAAGTTCAACCATTGCCGCCGCGCGCGAAGGCCGCTGGCAGGTGCATCTGACCCCACGCGCGCTGCCATTGGACTGGCTGGGCGATGTGCGTGGCCGCCGCATCCTGTGCCTGGCCTCGGGCGGGGGCCAGCAGGCACCGGTGCTGGCCGCTGCGGGCGCCGACGTCACCGTGTTCGATCTCTCCGACGGGCAGCTGGAACAGGACCGCAGCGTGGCGGCGCGCGATGGACTGCAGCTGCGCACGGTGCAGGGCGACATGCGCGACCTGCACGTATTCGCCAACGACAGCTTCGACGTGGTGTTCCATCCGATCTCCAACCTGTACGTACCCGACGTGCGCCCGGTGTGGACCGAATGCCGCCGCGTGCTGGCGCGCGACGGCATGTTGATGGCCAGCTTCTACAACCCGGTGCTGTTCGTCGGCGCGCGCGATCCGCAGCTCGATGCGCAGGGCCTGATCCGGCCGCAGTACGCCATTCCCTATTCGGACCTGGAAGACCTGCCCGCCGCAGAACGTGAGGCGAAACTCGGCCGCGGCGATGCGCTGACCTTTGGCCACAGCCTGACCGAACTGATCGGCGGGCAGCTGGATGCGGGGTTCGTCATCGATCGCTTCATGGAAGACTGGCAGCCGCAGCCGCGCTTCCTGATCGACCGCTACCTGCCAACGTTCCTGGCCACCCGCGCACGCCGGATCGGTTGAGGCGGATCGGCGCAGAAACCAGCGGCGTACAATGGGCGGCCCCACGTCGTGCAGGTGCCGTCCCTTGTCGTATCCCTATCCGCTGGTCGTGTTCGACCTTGATGGCACGCTGGTCGACAGCGCAGCTGATATCGCCGAAGCACTGAACCGCACGCTGGAAGACATCGGCATGGCACGCGTGCCGGAAGCCACGGTTCTGGGCTGGATCGGCGACGGTGTGCGCCGCCTGGTCGAGCAGGCCGTGCATGCCGCGGGTCGTGAGGTCGACCTGGCCGAAGTGATGCCGGTGTTCATGGTGCACTACCGTGAGTGCCTGCTGCGCAGCCCGCGCCTGTTCGATGGCGTGGCCGAAGCGCTGATGCAGCTGCGTGCACGCGGTGTTCCGCTGGCGATCTGCACCAACAAGCCCGAAGCGCTGGTGCCGCCACTGCTGCAGCACCTGGGCATTGGTGATGCGTTCGCGCTGGTACTGGGCGGCGATTCGCTGCCGCAGCGCAAGCCCAGCGGTGAGCCGCTGCGGCACATCGCTGCGCACTTCGGGCTGGCGGTGGATGCCTGCCTGATGGTGGGTGATTCGTTGACCGACTACCGCGCCGCTGAAGAGGCGGGTATGCCGATCGCACTGGTGCGTTACGGTTATCCGCGTGGCCTGGACCTGGCCACCGCACAGGCGGTGGCGGTGATTGACGACCTGCGTGAGTTGCCGGGGTTGCAGGGCTGACGCAGGGGGTAGTGCCGGCCGCTGGCCGGCAACCCCGAGGACGTTGCCGAGGGTCACGATGTTGCCGGCCAGCGGCCGGCACTACCATGACCGTCGCGGTCATTTCGGCTGGTAACGCACGCTCAGCTGGTATTCGCGGCCGGGTTGGTTGAACCACGCCACCGTCTCGTAGCGGCGGTCGAACACGTTGGCGGCACGTGCCAGCAGCGACCACGCCGGCGTCAGCGCGTACTCGGCGCGCAGGTCCAGCGTGCCGTAGCCACCGACCTTCACCGCGTTGGCGGCATCGTCATAGCGCTTGCCCGCACCCTGCACGGTCAGGCCGGCGCGGAAATCGCCGAAGCGGCGGTCGACGTCCAGGCGCGCGGTCTGCTGTGCACGGCGCGGCAGCCAGTTGTCGAACTGGGTGCTGCCATGGGTGCGGTTGCGCGGGTCGGTGTAGCTCAGCTGCGCGTTGAGGTCGAAGCCGGCCAGCAGCACGCCACCGGTCAGTTCGGCGCCACGGATGCGCGCCTTCTCCACCTGCTGCATTTTCATCGTGGACGCATCGTAGGTGATCAGGTCATCGATGCGGGTCTCGTACACGTCCAGGCCCCAATGCCAGCCCTGGCCCTGCTGCGAAACACCGAGGTTGGCGCTCTTGGACTTCTCCGGCTTCAACGTCGGCACGCCGCTCCACGGGTCGTACAGGTCGCTGAAGGTCGGTGCCTTGAAGGCGGTGCCGTAGCTGGCATTGACGCGCAGGCCGTGGTCCAGCTGCATTGCCCAGCCGAGACTGCCGGTGGCGTGGTTGCCGAACTGCTGGTTGTCGTCGTTGCGCGCGCTGGCCTGCAGCTGGTGGCGGCCGAAGCGGCCCTGGTACTGCACGAATACACCGGTGTTGCGGCGGCTGTCGACAAGGTAGCCCGCGCTGCTGCCATCCAGGTTGTCTTCGCTCCAGTCCACGCCGGTGCTCAGCAGCTGGCTTCCGGTCAAGGTGAAGTCACCCTGCAGCGAGGCGCTGTCGCGGTGGGTCTGCGCGCTGCCGCGTGCGCCGAAGTCGCCGAAGTTGTCCGACTCGTTGTCGCTGCGGCCGACGTTGGCGGTGAAGGCCAGGCGCCCGGACGGGGTGTAGCGCACCTTGCCGGCCAGCACCTGCTGGCGGATTTCCGAGTAGTTGTAATAGCCGTCGTAGTGGTTCCTGCCGTCGGCGCGCAGCGCACTGCCTTCCACATTCCACTGGTCGTTGAAGGTGTAGCCGCCACGCAGGCTCTTGGACAGGTTGCGGTAGCCGTCGCGGTCGGGTTCGTCGGCGAAGCAGCCGGTGAACAGCGTCGCCGAGCCACGGCAGGCATCGACGCCATCGGAATGCTGGTAGGCGATGTCGGCGCCGAACCAGCCGCGTTCGGTGCCACCTCCGATGCCGCCGCTGGCTTCGCGCAGGCCGTTGCTGCCACCACCGAGCTGGAAGTGCGGAGCAAAATCGCCCTGGTTGCGGCGGGTGAAGATCTGGATCACGCCACCGATGGTGTCGGCGCCGTACAGGCTGGACTGCGGGCCGCGCACGATTTCCACGCGTTCGATCTGCGCCAGCGGCAGGTCCTGGTACATGGCCAGGCCGAGGTCGGCACTGTTGATGCGCACGCCATCGACCAGCACCACGGTGTGGCCCGAGTTGGTGCCGCGCAGGAACAGCGAGCTCTGCTTGCCGAGCCCGCCGGCATTGGTCAGGTTGATGCCGGCGCGGCCGCGCAGCAGTTCCTGCAACGAGGTGGCCTGACTGGATTCGATCTGCGCGCGGTCGATCACCTGGGCTGGTGCGATGCTGTCCTGCAGGGCGATCGGGGTGCGGGTGGCGGTGACCAGGATCTGGTCGAGCGCGGTGGTGTCATCGGCGGCCTGGGCCAGCGCGGGCAGGGCGGCCAGCACGGCCAGGGACAGCATTCGGGACTGCAGCTTCATGGGGGACTCCAGGTGCCACGCACGCCCGCGTGGCGAAGGGGAGGAGCCGCGAAGGCAGGCATGCGCCGACGCCGCAGCGCAGGCTGCGGTCATCCAGCGCCATGCCCACCGCACCGCGACCTGAGGCTTCCGGGCCGGTCTCCGGGCTTGCCGCCGGGTGGCGCGAGGCCACCGTCCAGGCGCCTTCCCATGCCTGCGGCACAGTGGCGTTGTTGCCTGGAACTGACGTGCTTACCGTTGCGGGGGCAGCGCCGGCCTGGCGTGGATTCACGCGTCACCGGCTTCCCGTTTCAACCTGCCGGCCATGGCCGCAGGTCACCTGGAAGTGCGCGCAGTCTACGGCATCGCAGGCGGCCCGTAGCGTCGAGCGTACCCGACTGCCTTTGCTGTGCCCTTAGAATGGTCCCTCGATCCCGTGGTGCCGTTGCCGATGTCCGCCCGTTTTCCGCTGTTCCCGCGTTGCCTGTACAGGACGCACGCATGATCCTCGACCTGGTCCGCCATGCCGGCAACGGTCGCGATGAGTTCCTCGATGGCCGCAGCGATCCACCGCAGCTGGCCCGCCTGCCGCAGGAACTGGTCGACGCCTACGCTGCGCAGCCCTGGGAACGGGTGATCAGTTCGCCGCGGCTGCGCTCGCTGCACACGGCGATGGCCCTGGCCACCCCGCGCGGGCTGGACGTGGAAGCGGAGGAGGAATGGGAAGAGCTGGATTTCGGCGATTGGGACGGGCAGTCGCTGTTCGACCTGCCGGAGGATGCACTGGCGGCCTTCCATGCCGATCCGCATGCATTCCCACCGCCCAACGGTGAAAGCTGGGGCCACTTCGAGCGGCGTATCGCGCGCGCGCTGGATCGACTGCTCGATGATGACGACCCGGTGCCGACGCTGGTGGTCAGCCATGGCGGCCCGCTGCGCATGGTGCTGTCGCAGGTCTGCGGCCTGCCGATGTCGCTGTGCTGGGCACTGCGCATCGACCACGGCACGCGCCTGCGGGTACGGCTGGAACGTGGCGAAGCCGGGCTGGCAGGCGAGCTGCTGGAACTGCAGCAGCCGTAACCCATCGGTAGTGCCGGCCGCTGGCCGGCAGTCTCGGGAACGCTGCGAAGATCATGCAGTTGCCGGCCAGCGGCCGGCACTACCAGGCCGTCAATCCTCGTCCGCATCCTCGGTCACGCTGTCTTCCGCGTCATCGTCGGCATCGAAGCGCTGCTCATGCACCGGACCCGACGCCGGGCCGGCCGCCTTCAGCGGATGCGCGGCGATGCGTGCTTCGTAATCCTGCACCAGCGCCTCACGCTGCGGCTCGCTCAGTTCCTGCCAGTGGCAGTCCAGCAGCGCGCCTTCCAGCGAGTACAGCAGGTTCAGGCTGGGCTTGAAGCCGGCGCGCTTGACCTTGACGAAGGCGCCGACTGCGCCGGTCGCAACCAGGTCCTCGCGGCTGCGCAGGCCGACCTGGCGCAGCCACGCTGCACTCTTGGGGCCGATGTTGCGCAGCTTCGGCGCGCTCATCCCAGCGCCTCGACGAACACGCGGGCGATGGCTTCCAGGCCGGCCTGGTCATCGGCATCGAAGCGGCCGATCTTGGGGCTGTCGATGTCGAACACGCCGATCAGTTCATCGCCGCGCAGCAGCGGCACCACCAGTTCCGAACGCGAGGCCGAATCGCAGGCGATATGGCCGGGGAAGGCATCGACGTCGTCCACGCGCTGGGTCACGCGCTGGCTGGCGGCGGCACCGCACACGCCCTTGTCCAGCGGGATGCGCACGCAGGCCGGCAGGCCCTGGAACGGGCCGACCACCAGTTCCTTGCCGTCGTACAGGTAGAAGCCCACCCAGTTCAGGTCGGGCAGGGCGTGGTAGACCAGTGCGGAGAGGTTGGCCGCGTTGGCGATGCGGTCGGACTCGGCGTAGACCAGGCCACGGGCCTGTTCCAGCAGCTGGGCGTATTGTTCCGGCTTGCTGCCGGTAAGCGAGGCATTGGCGAACATGCCCGCAGTCTAGCAAGCGCGCCGGGCCGGCGATAATGCACGCTCTGTTGCCCTGTTGGAGCCCATCGATGCCGTTGCCCGCTACGCTGCCGCCCGCCCTGTTCATTACCGGCACCGATACGGAGATCGGCAAGACCGCGGCCAGCACCGCGCTGCTGCATGCGCTGCGCCGGCGCGGCCTGCGCGCGGTGGGCATGAAACCGGTGGCCAGCGGCAGCGAAGACCTGGGGCAGGGCCTGCGCAACGAAGACGCGCTGGCGCTGCAGGCAGCCAGCTGGCCGGTGCCGGACTATGCCGATCTGAACCCGTATGCGCTGCGGCAGCCGCTGGCACCGGAGCTGGCCGCTGCCGAGGACGGCGTGCAGGTGGAACTGGCGCCGATCGTGGCTGCGTTCGCGCGACTGCGCGCACAGGCCGACATCGTGGTGGTGGAAGGCGTCGGTGGGTGGCTGGCGCCGGTCTCGGCCACGCTGGACCAGCTGGACCTGGTGCGAGCACTGCAGTTGCCGGTGCTGCTGGTGGTGGGCATGCGGCTGGGCTGCGTCAACCATGCGCGGCTGACTGCGCAGTCGCTGCAGGCCAGCGGCGTGCAGTGCCTGGGCTGGATCGGCAACCACATCGACCCTGCGATGCAGCGCCAGGATGAGAACATCGCCACGTTGCAGCAGCGCCTGCCGATGCCGTGTTGGGGACGGCTGCCGCATCTGCCGGGAGCGGATGGCGAAGCGCTGAGCGCGCACCTGCTCGAGTGATCCTGGGTAGTGCCGGCCGCCAGCTCCCGCGCGATCGCGCCCAGTCGTTCCACCGCGCCGATGAAGCGCGCATCCAGGGTCTGGCAGCACGACAGCCGCAGGCAGTGGCGGTATCGCGCGCCACGTGAATAGACCTGGCCGGGCATGAACACGATGTCCTCCTGCAGCGCTCGCTCGAACAGCTCGCGCGTATCCACGCCCGGCAGTTCCAGCCACAGCAGGAATCCGCCCTGCGGTTCGGTGGCGCGGGTGCCGGCTGGGAAGTGCTCGGCCACCAGCTGGCGCAGCCGTCCCACCTGTTCGCGGTACAGCCGGCGCATGCGATGCAGGTGGTGCTCGTAGCTGCCCGCTTCCAGATAAGCCGCGACCGCGTCACCGAGCAGCTGCGGCTCGCCGCCGGTGGACTGGAATTTCAGCAGCGCGATGCGCTCGGCGAAGCGGCCGCCATCCAGCCAGCCGATGCGGTAATCCGGCGCCAGTGTCTTGGAGAAACCTCCGACCACCATCACCCAGCCGTCGCGATCGAAGGCCTTCAGCAGGGGCGCCGGCGGTTCGCAGAACTGCAGCTCGGCGTACACCGCGTCCTCGATCAGCGGCAGCTGCCGTGCGTTGACCAGCTCGGCCAGGCGCTGCTTGGCGGCGGTCGGCATGGTGCAGCCGAGCGGGTTGTGCACGGTCGGCATCACCACCAGTGCGGCCAGCGGTGTGTGCTGCAGCAGCGCGTCCAGCGCATCCACATCCAGTCCGTGCTGCGGATGGGTGGGCAGCTCGATGGCCTGCAGGCCGAGGTTGGCCAGCAACGGATACAGGTTGAAGTAGGACGGTGCCTCGATGCCGACCGCATCACCGGGCTGGGTGACCGCGCGCAGCGCCAGCTGCAGGCCCTCCATCGCACCATGGGTCAGCAGCAGGCGTTCGCTGTCGGTGTGCAGCCCCATGCGCGGGCCACGCCGCACGATCTGCGCCAGCAGCCGTGGCGAGCCGTTGGGGCGCGCGTAGGTCTCCACCGTCTGCTGGCCGTGGCGCAGCACCTGTGCGGTATGCCGGGCCAGCTGCGCGCCCGGATAGAACTGGCGCCCGCGCGGACCGGCAAAGGCCAGGTCGATCACACCGGGGCGGCGCTGTGCTTCCAGCACACGGGCCATCAGCACCTGCTGCAGTGGTGCGGTGGGTGCGGACGGGGTATCACGCAGCGAACGCTCTGGCACCGACAACCGCGGCGCCACCTCGAAGCCGGCTTTTGGCCGCGGAATGACCAGGCCGGCGTCCTCCAGCTGGCGATAGGCGGCAATCACCGTGTTCAGGCTGAGCCTGCGCTGCAGGGCCATCTGCCGCAGCGAAGGCAGGCGGCTGCCAACCGGAAGGCGTCCGCCGTGGATGGCCTCGGCCAGCTCGTCGGACAGCCGTTGGTAGCGGGGTGGGATCATCGCGCTCTGGTCATCTGTATCCATCGAATTTCCCACCATCTGGTGCTGTACCCATGATGATGGCGAGCCTAGCATGTCGTTGTCGGCCGGGCCTGATCGGGGCACGGCCGATACTTCCCAAACGCACGGCTGGATGGCCGTGCGTCTTTTTCTGTGTGTAGAGCCGAGCCCATGCTCGGCTGCACTTCCGCCAACAGCAGCCGAGCGTGGGCTCGGCTCTACAGAGAGCACCGCCGAGCGTCGGTCAGCCCAAGGGGGAATGCCGGCTACCGCATCGGCACCAGCACCGCCTCGCGCCGGTACAGCGCCGGGAACTGCCTGCCCAGCGCGGCCAGCTTCGGTGCGTCGTAGTAGCGGATGTAGGCCGCCTGCGGGTAGTTGGTCATGTAGTTCTGGTGGTAGCTCTCGGCCGGGTAGAAGCGCTGGCCGCTGACCAGCTGGGTGACGATCGGCGCGCGGTAGCTGCCGGCCTGGCCGAGCTGGGCGATGTAGGCGCGGCTGGCAGCCTGCTGGCGTGCGTCGTCGCTGAAGATCGCCGAGCGATACTGGCTGCCGTGGTCCGGCCCCTGCCGATTGAGCTGGGTCGGGTCGTGCACCACCGAGAAGAACACCTGCATCAGCTGCCCGTAGCTGACCTGGCGCGGGTCGTAGTCGATCTTCACTGCTTCGGCATGCCCGGTCTGGCCACCGCTGACGCGCTCATAACGCGCATTGGCCGCACTGCCACCGATGTAGCCGGACACGGCATTGCTCACGCCCTTGACGTGCTGGAACACGCCCTGCACACCCCAGAAGCAACCACCGGCGAACACCACGCTGGCGTGGCTGGCGTCATCGCGGAACGCCGCATCGCCGGTGGGGGCCGGCAGTGCCTGGATCTGCGCGCTGGCCTCGACCGGCGCCGCAATCGCGCCGTGGTCAACCAGCAGCACACCGGCAATCAAGGCCGTGGCCACCAGGCCGGCCACACCGGCGGCGATGCCCTGTTCAAAGGAGAGTTTCATCATGTCCTCCCGGTTCAACCGAAGGTGAAGGCATAGGCCTGCACGCCCGCATCGAGGAACTCGATCTCGAAGCGATGCGGGCCGACTGCGCCGCGCTGGCGCACCAGCTGGTACAGGCGGTGCTCGTCGACTACGCCACTGCCATCGGCACCAACATCACTGCCGGCATCGGCGGCGGGCAGCGGTTTGCCGTCCAGCCAGACGCGGAAACGCACTGGCCTGCCGTCCTCGCTCGGTGCCAGCACCAGGTGCAGGTCGCGCGCATGGAACTGGAAGGCGATGCGGCCGCCGGCCTGCTGCAGCTGTGCGGCCTCATCGGTGACGGTCCAGCGCCCGGACAGCCCCCACTGGTTCAACGCCAGGGTGGCCGGCAGCGTGTAGTCGAACGCGGCGTCGCTGCGCTGCCCGCCGGGCGAGGCGAACTGCTCGGCGCGGGCGTGGCCCAGGTAGGTTTCCGGCGAACGCAGGTTGCCCATGTCGGCCTGCACGGCCACGCCCTTCAGGCCGGCGGCAGCGGGATCGGCCGGTGGCGGCAGATTGGTCTGCCCGGCTTCGGCCAGCAGGCGACGGATCATCTGTTCCGAGCGCGCATAGTTGCCCTCGCCGAACTGGTGGCCGCGGATGTTGCCCTGCGCGTCGACGAAGTACTGCGCCGGCCAGTAGCGGTTGTTGAAGGCGCGCCAGATCGTGTACTGGTTGTCCAGCGCCACCGGGTACTCGACCTTCAGCTGCTGCACCGCTTTCATCACGTTGCGTGGGTCACGCTCGAAGGCGAATTCCGGCGTGTGCACGCCGACCACCACCAGGCCGTGGTCGCGGTAGCGTCGCTCCCATTCGTGCACGAACGGCATCGCGCGCAGGCAGTTGATGCAGGAATAGGTCCAAAAATCGACCAGAACCACCTTGCCGCGCAGCTGCTGTGCACTCAGGGGCGGGCTGTTGAGCCAGCCAGTGGCACCGTCCAGCGCGGGCAGCGTGCCTTCCACCGGCAGCGCTGCATCGGCACCGGCATTGGCGCCGGCCATCATCATCATCGGCGGTGCCGCCGGCTGCGCGCCGGGCACTGCATCCAGCAGGCGTTGCTCGATACGCGCGGTGCTGACCGTGGACAAGCGGGTCAGCAGGCCGGTATCCCAGCCGAGGCTGATCGCCACGACGGCCAGCAGCGCGGCTACACCCAGCCCCTTGCGAAGTACATCGCCGAGGCCGAGCCGCGCCTGCATCGCGCGGAACACCCGGCCGCCGATCCACACCGCCAGCGCCAATGCGGTGATCGCACCCAGTGCGTAGGCCAGCAGCAGCGCAGTGGTACCGACGCTGGCGCCATGCAGGGCGGCGCCGGTCAGCACCAGACCGAGGATCGGCCCGGCACACGGTGCCCACAGCAGGCCAGTGGCGATGCCGATCAGCAGCGAGGTCCACGCGCCGCCGTGCCCCGCGGCATCCGCCGCATCGGCGCGCGCACTCAGGCGGGCACCCATGCGCTGGAACGGCGCCAGCAGGTGGTCGGCCAGTCGTGGCCAGAGCAGGGCGACCGCGAACAACGCCATCAGCAGCAGGGCGACCCAGCGTCCGACCTGGTTGGCCTGTGCCACCCATTGGCTGCCCACCGCGGCCAGGCTGGCGACCACGGTAAAGGTAAGCGCCATGCCCAGCAGCAGCGGCAGCGTGCTGCGCAGGAACGGGCGATCGGCACGCGCGAACACGAACGGCAGCACCGGCAGGATGCAGGGGCTGAGCAGGGTCAGCGCGCCCCCCAGATAGGCAAGCAGCAACAGCAGCATCGTCAGGCTCCGGAAGCAGGGGAAGAACCGACCGGCACCCGCCAGCCGTCGGCAGTGCCATCCGTGGCGCCGGGAGCGAACACCATCGCCGCACCGTTCATGCAGTAGCGCAGCCCGGTGGGGCGTGGCCCATCGTTGAACACATGGCCGAGATGGCCGCCGCAGCGGCGGCAATGCACCTCCACCCGCAGCATCCCGAAGGTGACGTCGCGGTCTTCGCCGATGGCGTTGTGCAGCGGCGCCCAGAAGCTGGGCCAGCCGGTACCGCTCTCGAACTTGGTGGACGAGGAGAACAGCGGCAGTGCGCACCCGGCGCAGGCGAAGGTGCCCTGCCGGTGTTCCTTGTTGAGCGGGCTGCTCCAGGGGCGCTCGGTGGCCTGCTGGCGCAGCACCGCGTACTGCGCCGGCGTCAGTCGCTGGCGCCACTCGGCATCGCTGTGCATGACCTCGAACTGTCGCGACGGGCGCGCTTCGGCGGCGGCCGGGGCGGCGCGGCTGCAGGCCCCCAGGCCGAACAGGCCGGCGGCGGTGGCGACACCGCCCAGGCCCAGCAGATGGCGGCGGGAGAGGGACATGGCGGACTCCGGGAAGGGGCGACGGGGCCATGCTGCGCCCGCCCGGGTCAACGAATCCTCACGCAGGATTCAATTTTTCGTGAGGTATCGGCGGCCGTCCCGCGCCACAATGCAGCCAGCCTCCCCACTGGCCCCGAGCTGCCGATGTCGACCAAACGCGTGCTGATCGTTGAAGACGATGCCCACATCGCCGACCTGCTGCGCATGCACCTGGGTGATGAGGGCTACGACGTCGCCCATGCCGCCAGCGGCGATGCCGGCCTGCGCCTGCTCGAGCAGGACGGCCCGTGGGATGCGCTGGTGCTGGACGTGATGCTGCCCGGCGTGGACGGGCTGCAGGTGTGCCAGCGCGCACGCGCGATGGCGCGGTATGTCCCGATCATCATCATCAGCGCGCGCGGCAGTGAAACGCAGCGCATCGTCGGCCTGGAACTGGGCGCGGACGATTACCTGGCAAAACCCTTTTCGATGCCGGAACTGGTGGCACGGGTACGTGCGCTGCTGCGCCGCGCCGAGGCGATGGCGCAGAGCGCGCGCATCGATGCCGGCGCGATCGAGCTGGGTGGGCTGCAGCTCGATCCGGTCGCGCGCACCGCTTCGGTGGATGGCAACACGCTGGAACTGACGCCGCGCGAGTTCGACCTGCTGCTGTTCTTCGCCCGTCATCCGGACCAGGTGTTCGCGCGCATGGAACTGCTCAACCAGGTCTGGGGCTACCAGCACGATGGCTACGAGCACACGGTCAACACCCACATCAACCGCCTGCGCAGCAAGATCGAACCCGACCCGGCCAACCCACGGCGGTTGCTGACGGTGTGGGGCCGCGGCTACAAGCTGGTCGACCCGGCCGGGGCGGCGGCATGATCAAGCCGAACCTGTGGCAGAAGCTGGCGGTGGTGACCGCCGCGCTGATGCTGATGTGCTGCATGGCGCTGCTGGCACTGCAGATGCGTGCCAACACCCGCCACGAGCAGGAAGTCGTGCAGCGGCTGTCGCTGGGCCTGGCCGAACACATCGCCCAGCGCAGCGAGCTGATGGACACCAGCGGCATGCGCGATGCCGCGGTGCGCGCGCTGTTCGGCCAGCTGATGGCGGTCAACCCCAGCGTCGAGGTCTACCTGCTGGACGACCAGGGCCGCATCCTCGGTCACGATGCACCCAGTGGACATCTGGTGCGCAACCGGGTGGACGTGGCGCCGTTGCGTCGCCTGCTGGCCGGTGCACCGCTGCCGATCCTCGGCGATGACCCGCGCAGCGCCGATGGCCGCAAGGTGTTCAGCGCTGCACCATTGATCGTGCAGGGCCGGCCGGCCGGCTATGTGTACGTGGTGCTGGTCGGCGAGCACCGGCAGATGCTCGCCGACGATCTTGCCGCCGGCAGCCAGTGGAACACCACGCTGTGGTCGGTGGTGCTGGTCGGCAGCCTCGGCCTGTTGGCCGGGCTGGTCGCATTCTACTGGGTGACGCGTCCGTTGCGGCGGCTGACCCGGCGGATCCAGGCCTTTGACATCGATGCGCCGACGCCGCTGCCGCCGCCGGAGCCGCTGCGCGCTGGTGAGCGCGACGAACTGGTGATCCTGGAACATGCGCACGCGCAGATGGCGCAGCGGCTGGGCGAGCAGTGGCAGCAACTGCGCCAGCAGGATCTGCAGCGCCGTGAACTGGTCGCCAACATCTCGCACGACCTGCGCACGCCGTTGTCGTCGCTGCACGGCTACCTGGAAACGCTGGCGTTGAAGGACGCCACGCTGTCACCGGATGAGCGCCGCCGCTATCTCGGCATTGCGCTGGCACAGAGCGCCAAGGTCGGCCGGCTGGCGCGCGCGCTGTTCGAACTGGCGCGGCTGGAGCACGGCGAAGTGCGGCTGGAGTGGGAAGTGTTTGCGCTGCCGGAGCTGCTGCAGGACGTGCTGCAGAAGTTCGAACTGGCGGCACAGGCGCGTGGCCAGCAGCTGCACGCGGCGTTTCCGCCTGGCCTGCCGCTGGTCCGTGCGGACCTGGGCCTGGTCGAGCGGGTGCTGACCAACCTGCTCGACAACGCGCTGCGCCATGCACCCGAGGGTGGCCAGATCGAGGTGCGCCTGCGCGCGACCGCCGACAGCGTGGAGGTCTGCGTCGCCGATGATGGCCCCGGGGTAGCCCCGGCGCTGCGTACCCAGCTGTTCCAGGCACCGGCCGCGCTCGGCGCGCGGCGTGGCGACAACGGCGGATTGGGCCTGTTGATCGTGCAGCGCATCGTGCAGTTGCATGGCCGCCGCATCGAACTGCGCGACAGCGAACGAGGCGCGCTGTTCGTGTTTGCCTTGCCGCGCGCGGAAACGGCGGTCTAGCAGGCTGCCTCGGCCTCCACGACACCGCCGGTTTCCAGCGGCAGGTGCAGGCGGATGCAGGCGCCGCCCAGCGCCGAATCGGTCACCTCGACCTGGCCGCCATGCTTGTCGGCCACCACCTGCACCAGCGCCAGCCCGAGGCCGAAGCCGGGGCTGCCCGGGTCCAGCCGCACATAGGGTTGCAGCACCTGGCCGCGCAGTTCCGGTGCGATGCCGGGGCCGTCGTCCTCCACCTGCAGGCACAGCCAGCCGTCATTGACCGTGCTGGCGATGCGGATCTGCCGACGCGCGTAACGCAGCGCATTGCCGAGCAGGTTGCGCAGCGCCAGTTCCAGCATGTGCCGGTTGACGTTGACCAGGCCCACCGGCGACAACGCCTGCTGCACCGGGATCGGCAACGGTGCGAACTGGGCCACCACGCCGCGCACCAGCGCCGCCAGCTGCAGGCGCTGGCGGGTCAGCTGATGGCAGCGGCCCAGTGCGGCGTATTCGACGCCGGCATCGGTGAGGTGCTGCAGCCGATCGACGTCGGTGCGCAGCCCGCCCAGCGCATCGCGCTGCACATCGTCGAGCGCAGTGTCCTCCAGGTCGGCCAGGCCGAAACGCATCCGTGCCAACGGCGTGCGCACCTCGTGCGCGACCGCCTGGGCCAGCACGCGCTGGCTTTCCAGCAGCTGCTGCAGCTGCTCGGCCATGTGGTTGAAGGCGTTGGCCAGCGGCCGCACCAGCGCGGTGCCGGCGCGCGGCGCACGCGTGTCCAGCTGGCCGTCGCGCATGCGGCGGGCCGCCTGGGCCAACTGCGAGACGTCGCGCCACAGCCGGTACACCATCACGTACATCGGCAGTGCCACCGCCACCATCAGGATCAGCAGCAGGATCGCCACACCGGATACTTCGCTGTCCTGCCAGCCTTCGTCCGGCAGCGCCTCGTCCAACGGGCCCAGCATCACGGCGTAGTCGCTGTCGCCGATCCGCTGCAGGCTGCGCATGTGCTCCAGGTCGATCTGTACGCGGCCGTTGTTGAACGGCGGGCGCTGGCTGGCCGGCAGCGCCTTCACCGCCTCGGCCAGCGGCACCATGCGCAGCGCGTAGGCGAAATCGGCGTCGAGTTCGCGCGCCAGTGCCGGCCACTGCTCGCGCGGGGTTTCGGCGAAGCGATGCTGCAGCAGCGCGTGCGTGCCGCGCATCTCGGCCTGCAGGCCGGCTTCGGTGCGGTCTTCCAGCAGGGCGTCCCAGGCCCACAGGCCCAGCACGATCAACAACAGGTGGGCGACCAGGAAACCGATGCCGTAGCGCAGGAAGTGGAAGGCGTGGCCGCGCATCGCCGACGGTGTGCGTTTCATCCCCATGCCGAGCGGCTGAACAGGTAGCCGCGGCCACGGACGGTCTTGATCCGTTCCGGCTGCTCCGGGTTGTCGCCCAGCTTGCGGCGCAGGCGCGAGATGCGGGCATCGATTGAGCGGTCCAGGCCATCGAAGGCGATGCCACGCAGGCCGCGCAGCAGCGCGTCGCGGTCCAGGATCTGGCCGGCATTGCTGGCCAGCAGGAACAGCAGGTCGAACTCGGCGGTGGTCAGCTCCAGCAGGCTGCCCTGCAGGTGCACGTTGCGGGTGGACGGGTCGATGCTCAGCTCGCCGAAGCGCAGGCTGCCGTCACGCGGTTCGACCCGGCGGTGGCGGCGCAGGTGGGCGCGCAGGCGGGCCAGCAGCACCCGCGGTTCGATGGGTTTGCCGATGTAATCGTCGGCCCCCAGTTCCAGGCCCAGCACCTGGTCGATGTTGTCGGTACGGGCGGTCAGCACGCAGATGATGCCGTCATAGTGGGGCCGGATCTGCCGACACACTTCGAAACCATCCTGGTCGGGCAGGCCCACATCGAGCAGCACCAGGGCCGGCTTCTCCGCCAGGATCCGGGCCACGGCGCGCTCGCCGCTGCGCTCGTGGGCCACCTGGTAGCCATGCCGTTGCAGGTAGTCGCTGACCATCGTTCCCAGGCGGGCATCGTCTTCGACCAGTACGATATCCAGCATTTCCAAGGCCTCCGTGGGCGCAAACGTACCGCCACAGCACGAGCGCGGCGATGCTATCCCAGGCTTCGGGCCGCCCGGGTCCCGGGGGCGGGCGCCATTCAGCCGGGGTTGCTGGCGCGCGGGCCGGGTCTCAGTCCCGGCAACAACTTGGCGGCCAGCATAGCCTGTTGCTGTTACAAAACGTTACCTTCGTGATACGGCTGGTGACGATCGCTGACAGCAAAGCGACTGACGCCGCGCGCCCCCGCGCCGAGCATGGAGTCTCCTCCGCTCCGCGTGCCGTCCCCATGTCGCCCGCCGCCCCCTGCCTGCCGAACCTGTCCCGCCGCTGCCAGTGCGGAGGCTTCCGATGAGCGGCGTGGTCGGGGCCTGGCTGCCGCCCGCCGAGGATGAGCAGCTGCTGCAGCAGCTGGCGCCGATGCTGCGCGCGCTGCAGCAGCGTGGGCGTGGCCGCATCGGCTACTGGACCGACGCCGAGGCCGGCCTCGCGCTGGGCCATTGCCGGGCGCCGACCGATACGCCGTTGCAGCCGCTGAGCTCGGACTGCGGTCGCTACGTGCTGTGCCTGGACGGCCGCCTGTACAACCGCGGCGACCTGCAGGCGCAGCTGCGCGATCTGCCCCGCAGTTGCAGCGATGCGCGGCTGCTGCTGCAGGCGATCGTCGAATGGGGCGTGCAGCGGGCGCTGTCGCGCATCGAAGGCGCCTTCGGTTTCAGCGTCTGGGACCGGGAGTCGCGCGTGCTGTGGCTGGCCCGTGATCCGGTGGGCGAGCGGCCGCTGTATTACGGCTGGTATCAGGGCCAGTTCCTGTTCGCCTCGGAGTTGAAGGCGCTGCAGGCCTTCGCCGGCTTCGCGCCGAGCATCGACCAGGATGCCCTGAGCCTGCTGCTGCGCCACGACTATGTGCCGGCGCCGCACACCATCTACCGTGGCATCCACAAACTGGTGGCGGGCGCGATGCTGCGTATCGATCTCAGCGACCATGCCGCGGGTTGCTCCAGCCAGGCCGCGCAGGGGGGCGCGCGTTACTGGTGCGCACGCGACGCGATGCAGAGTGCACTGCAGGAGCCGCTGCAGCCGGCGCCGAGCCTGGAACAGGCCACCGACCAGCTTGAAGCGGTACTGCAGAAGGCCATCGCCTCACGCATGCACTCGCCCCTGGCGTGCGGCGCGTTCCTGTCCGGCGGTACCGACTCCTCGCTGGTGACGGCGATGATGCAGGCACAATCGACCCTGCCGATCGAAGCGTGGACGGTCGGCTTCGACGATCCGGGGCATGACGAGAGCGACTGGGCGTCGCAGGTCGCGCGCCATCTGGGCGTGCAGCACCACCTGCATCGCATGGACGCGCGCCAGGGCCTGGACCTGCTGCAGCGCCTGCCGCAGGTCTGGTGCGAACCCTTTGCCGACGCCTCACAGCTGCCGACGTTGCTGGCCAGTGAACTGCTGGGGGCGCGCAAGCCGGTGGCACTGACCGGTGACGGTGGCGATGAACTGTTCTTCGGGCATCCCAGCTATGGCCGCGCGCTGCGCAATGCGCGCCTGTGTGGTGGCCTGCCGGACTGGGTACGCGACCTGGCGCGGCGCAGCGGCAACCGCATGAACGTCGAGCGCGGCCGCCTCGGTGGTTGGCGCGCCCTGGTGGCCGAGGTGGCTGCCAATGATGTGGAAGGCCACTACCTGCAGCGCGTGACCCGCTGGCGGCAGCCGGCGCAGGTGGTGCTGGGCGCGCGCGAACCGGTGACGATCTTCCAGCAGCAGGACACGGCGCTGCCGGCCGAGGCGCGCATCCAGCTGCTGGATTTCCGCATGGACCTGGCCGAGGGCATCCTGGCCAAGGTTGATCGCGCGGGCATGGCGGCGGGTGTTGAAACCCGTGCGCCGCTGCTGGACATGGAGGTGGTGCGCCTGGCCTGGCGGCTGCCGCAGCACCTGAAGTACCACGATGGCGAGCACAAGCTGATCCTCAAGCACCTGCTGGCGCGCTACCTGCCGGAACCGCTGGTGTACCGCCCCAAGCGCGGCTTCGGCCCGCCGATGGCGCGCTGGCTGGCTGGTCCGTTGCGCGACTGGGCGGAGGCGCTGCTGGATCCGCAGCTGCTGCGCAATCAGGGCTGCTTCGATGTGGCGCGCGTGCGTGGTGTCTGGGAGGCGTTCCTGCGGGGCGAGCGCAAGTGGCACACACACCTGTGGAACGTGCTGATGTTCCAGGCGTGGCACCCGCACTGGCACGGTGGTCGCGGGCGCTGAGCCGTTCCTGCATCGCGTGCGGCGGGTTCAATCTGCGCGGCGCAGGGCGGATGCCCTTGCGTACGAATGTCCTCCGGCGCCGGCCGTTGGCCGTCACCTCCCCCTTTACTTCGTACGCAAGGGCATCCGCCCTGCGTTCGGAGTTCGTCGGCGCTTCCTTGAAAGGCGGCCGCGCGTGCTGCGCTCTCCTCACCGCACGCCGAGCCTCGTCGGGGCGGGCAGGGGTCTGGGCAAAGTAAAGGAGGAGGGGACGGCCAACGGCCGGCGCCGGGGGACATTTGCCCAGGCCCCTGCCTGTCCCGGCGGGGCCCTTCAGTTCGCGGCGAATCAGGACGAAGACACGCTTGTGGCGGATGCATTCTGCGCGGCGCAGGACGGATGCCCTTGCGTACGAATGTCCTCCGGCGCCTCGTTGAGAGGCTGCCGCGCGTGCTGCGCTCTCCTCACCGCACGCCGAGCCTCGTCGGGGCGGGCAGGGGTCTGGGCAAAGTAAAGGAGGAGGTGACGGCCAACGGCCGGCGCCGGGGGACATTTGCCCAGACCCCTGCCCGCCCCGGCGGGGCCCTTCAGCCTGCAGAGACGTCGCACGAAGACGCGCTTCGGTATCCAAACGACAAGCAAAAAAAGACCCGGCAGAGGGAGGGATCTGCCGGGTCCGGATTGCGTGGGGGGAGGGACCCACGCAATGAGTGTTGCGTCGCGTCAGTGGTTGTTCGCGTCCGCCGTTGATTCGTTGTAGCCCTGCACCAGCTCGGACCAAGCCTTGCTGGCCTGCAGGCCGAGACCGACCACGTCCTGCTGGGCCTGGCCCAGCCGCTGCAGGTTGTCCTGCCACAGCTGCGCGCCCTTGGAGAGCGTCCCGGCCGCATCCTCGCCGCGGGCCAGTTCACCCAGCCAGCCGCCGGTCGCAGTCAGGTTGCGCTCCATCACCTTCAGCTGCACGCCGAACATGCTTTCCGCGTTCTCCAACGCCAACCGGTTCGCACGCGTTGCCGCGGCGGCGAGCTGGCGGGTGGCATCACTGAAGCGATCGCTGAAGGCGGCGGCCATGGGGGGCGTCAGGGAGTGGCTTGATGCATTGCAGCATACGCCCTTGATGCGGCAATGCAACAAAAATAACAAAGGCGCGCGGGGCGCCTTTGAAACACCTTTCAGATCAATGGGTTGATCAGGCAGTGGGGCCGCGGTAACGGCACCCCGACGTGCAGGTTTCGTGCACGGTGATCTCGCTCAGCGCCGGCAGGCCGGGCTTGAGCTCGTTCCAGATCCACACCGCCAGGTTCTCGCTGGTCGGGTTCTCCAGACCGGGGATGTCGTTGAGGTAGTGATGGTCCAGGCGATCGTAGATCGGCTGGAAGGCCGCCTTCACGTCACCGAAATCCATGATCCAGCCGGTCTGCGCACCCGGCTCGCCCTCGACCTTCAGTTCCACCCGGAACGAGTGGCCGTGCAGGCGCGCGCACTTGTGCCCCGGCGGTACGTTGGGGAGGCGGTGCGCCGCCTCGAGCATGAAGACTTTGAAGATTTCCATGGCGCAATTGTACGCCGCAGGTGGCCGGCCATCCTGAGCGGATGCCGGGCTCTCGTGAAGTAACTCTTTCCATCCGGATGAAGAGATGATAGTTTCTCTTATATCCGTATGAAGAGATGTTATTGGCCGGACCCGGGCCAGGCATGGACTACTGCGGAACTTCATCGCCCTTACCACCTCCCCCACATCGTCATGCCCAAGCACTCCCTGCTCGTGGCGGCCCTGGCCGTCGCTCTGGCCGCGCCTTTGTCTGCCGCCGCCGAAACCTCCGCCGACGCCAGTGGCGAAGCCAGCACCCTGGCCGCCGTGCGTGTCACCGGTTCCAACATCAAGCGCACCGATACCGAGGCCTCCAACCCGGTGCAGGTGATCGGCCGCCAGCAGCTGGAACAGACCGGCAAGGCTACCGTGGCAGATGTGCTGCGTTCGATCTCGGCCAACACCGGCAACGCCAGCAACGAAACCACCAACAACGGCTGGGCCTCCGGCTCGGCCGGCATCGGCCTGCGCGGCCTGTCGCAGAAGAACACGCTGGTGCTGCTCAACGGCCGCCGCCTGGCCAACTATGGTTTCCCGGCCGGTGGCCTGTCTGACACCTTCGTCGATCTCAACGCGCTGCCGCTGGTCGCGGTCGAGCGCATCGAAGTGCTCAAGGACGGCGCCTCGGCGGTGTACGGTTCCGACGCCGTGGCCGGCGTGGTCAACATCATCACCCGGCAAAACTTCGAAGGCGCCGAGATCGGCGGCAGCTTCGGCGGTGCCGACCAGGGCGGCCTGCACGAGCAGAACCTGAAGTTCGTCGGTGGCCTCGGTGATCTGGACACCGACGGCTACAACATCCTCTTCAGCCTGCAGGGCTACAACCGCGAGCGCCTGGACCAGGACGAACGCAACCTGACCAAGAGCGGCATCTACACCGACAAGCCCGGTGGCCGCTGGAACGGCTGGTCGGCCAAGGGCGCGCGCTACCTGGTCAACGGCGTGTCGGTGCCGATGCTCGACGCCAACGGCAACTGCCCGGTCGGTACCACCCGCGTCGCCAGCGCGCCGATCGACGGCCTGGCCGGCGACACCTGCGGCTTCAACCAGGCCCCGTTCACCACGCTGATCCCCTCGACCAAGCGCTACCAGGCCTATGCCAACGGTACCTTCCGCCTGAACGACAACGTCGAAGCCTTCGGCGAAGTGCTGTACAGCCAGATCAAGAGTGCCGCATGGTTCGGCAGCAGCCCGTTCTTCACCCTGGAGAGCGGCCGCTTCGCATTGAACGCAAACAGTGGCCTGGCCGAACCGGTGTCGTCGCTGCTGCCGGCCAACAATCCGTACAACCCGTACGGCCGTGCGATCCCGATCGAATACACCTTCTTCGACCTCGGCGGCACGATCAAGACCAACCGTTCCACCGCCTATCGCGGCGTGTTCGGCCTGCGTGGCACCACTGCGAACTGGGACTGGGAAGTGGCTGCATTCGGCGCACGCAGCAGCGAGCGTGAGAGCGTGTCCGGCGGCTTCGCCAATCGCTGGGCGCTGGCCGATGCGCTGGCCACCGGCAGCTACAACCTGCTGAATCCGGCGGCCACGCCGCAGTCGGTACGTGATTCGATCAACATCGCCACGCTGCGTCCGGCCGAGTCCAAGCTGCAGGGCGTCGACGCCAAGATTTCCGGCAGCCTGGGCCACACCTGGGCTGGCGAGATCGGCTTCGCCGCCGGTGCCGAGTGGCGCCGCGAGAAGCTCGATTCCAACAACCCGTGGCAGATCGATGCCGGCCTGCAGGTGCGCCCGGCCATCGCCGAAGTACATGGCCAGCGCCAGGTCAGTGCCGCCTACGCCGAAGTGAACGTGCCGCTGGCCTCGACCCTGGAACTGTCCGCCGCCGCGCGTGCCGATCACTACGATGATTTCGGCGATGCGTTCTCGCCGAAGATCGGCCTGCGCTGGCAGCCGCTCGATTTCCTGCTGGTGCGTGCCTCGGCGTCGAAGGGCTTCCGTGCACCGTCGCTGTCGGAGAACTCCAACAGCACCAGCATCGCCTACGGCAGCGTGGCCGACCCGCGTGATCCGGACGTGCCGGGCTCGCGCCAGAATCCGACCTTCTTCACCGTTGGCAACAACGCACTGAAGCCCGAGCGCACCAAGAGCGTGAACTTCGGCGTGGTGCTGTCGCCATGGGCCAACACCAACCTCAGCGTGGACTACTACCGCATCCAGCTGGACAACCTGGTCGGCACCAACAACACCCAGACCCTGGTCAACGACAACGTGGCCGGCGCCGTGCAGCGCGACGAGCGCGGCAAGCTGCAGGCCGTCTACAACCGCTACCAGAACCTGAGCGAGCTGAAGACCTCGGGCATCGACGTCGAGCTGCGCCAGCGCATCCCGACCGCTGCGCTCGGCGACTTCACCGTGTCCTCCGCCTACACCCACGTGCGCGACTACCGTCGCCCGACCGTGGTCGGTGGCCCGCTGGTCGACTACGCCGGCAGCAACCTCGGCGCGACCCTGCCCAAGGACAAGGCCACCACCACCCTGGACTGGAAATACGGCGACTTCAACGCCGCGGTGACCTGGTACTACACCAGCAGCTACCGCCAGGAGGCCAGCACCGCCGCCAAGGCCGTGCAGCAGCGCGTCGGCAGCTACAGCCAGTACGACCTGTACCTGGCCTACACCGGCATCGACAAGCTGACGGTGTACGCCAAGGTGCAGAACCTGGCCGACAAGACGCCGCCGTACGATGCCTCGTTCCCGGGCATCCGCGCGCCGTACGACTTCAGCCAGTACGACCTGCGCGGCCGCTACTTCACGCTGGGCTTCGACTACCGCTTCTGATCCACCCGCTGCGACCGGTCTCCCCAAGGGACCGGTCGCGCGACCGCCTGCCGTTGTGTTCCAGGGGAGTCACTGTGTCCTTGCATCGTCGTGCCGTTCTTCCGTTGCTGCTTGCCGCCGCCACCGCACTGTTCCAGCCGCAGCCGGTACAGGCACAGAGCACCTACTTCTTTCCGCAGGCTGCCGATGCAGCGGCGTTCGATACCGCCGTGCCCACGCCGGAGCAGTTCCTCGGCTATCCGATCGGCAGCCGTTACACCCGGCACGACCAGCTGGTGGCGTACTTCCAGGAACTGGCCCGGCGCTCGGACAGGATCAGCGTGCGCGAGATCGGCCGCAGCTATGAGGGCCGCCCGCTGTTGATCGCCACTGTCACTGCCGCAGGCAACCACGCGCGGTTGGAACAGATCCGCCAGCAGCACGCGACCCTGGCCGATCCGGCGCAGCCGCGCAGTGCGGCGGGCGACAGCCCGGTGGTGGTGTGGCTGGGATACAGCGTGCATGGCAACGAGACCTCCAGTGCCGAGGCGGCGATGCTGACGGCTTACTACCTGGTGGCCAACCGCAGCGCCGAAACCCAGCAGTGGCTGCAGCAGGCGGTGGTGCTGTTCGACCCGGCGCAGAATCCGGACGGTCGCGATCGTGCCGCCAACTGGCACAACGCGTGGGCCTCCGATCCGGCCTCGGCCGACCCGGTCGACAAGGAGCACGTCGAACCGTTCCCGCAAGGGCGCACCAACCACTACTTCACCGATCTCAACCGCGACTGGCTGGCCCTGACCCAGCAGGACTCGCGGCCGAAGGTGGAGGTGTTCCACCAGTGGTACCCGAACGTGCAGATCGACTTCCACGAAATGGGCAAGGACAGCACCTACTACTTCGAGCCCTCGCCGAAGAGCATGCACAGTCCGCTGATTCCCGCGGCGTCGTACGAATTCAACAAGACCCTGGCCAGGTACCACGCGCAGGCGCTGGATGCGCTGGGCTCGCTGTACTACACCGGCGAGAACTTCGACAACTTCTCGCCGGTATACGGCTCGACCTACCCGGACTTCCATGGTGCCGTCGGCGTGACCGTCGAACAGGCCAGCTCGCGCGGCCGCGTGCAGGAATCGGTGAATGGCCTGCTGACGTTCCCGTTCACCATCCGCAACCAGGTCGCCACCGGGCTGGGCACGGTGCGTGGCGCAGTGACCGAGCGCAGCGGCCTGTTCGACCTGCAGAAGCAGTTCTTCCAGAGCGCGCTGAAGCAGGCCGCACAGCAGCCGGTGAAGAGCTTCGTGTTCGGTGATGCGCATGACCCGGCCCTGACCCGTCGCCTGCTGGAACTGTTGCTGCTGCATCGCGTCGAGGTGCGCGCGCTGGATCGTGCCGTCACTGTCGATGGCCAGCGCTTCGATGCCGGCAGCGCCTACGTTGTGCCGGTCCAACAGGCGCAGTTCCGCCTGGTGCATTCGATCTTTGCCGAGACGCCGCCGATCAAGGGTGATGTGTTCTACGGCAGCACCAGCTATGCAATCGCACCGGCCTACGGCGTGGCCTTCGCCGGTAGCCGCAGCCGTATCGAAGGCGGTGCACGCGTGACCGCGCTGCCGGCTGCGCAGGGCGCGGTGCTGGGCAGCCAGGCCGGATTCGCCTACGCGATCGACTGGCGCGACTACAACGCCGGGCGCGCGCTGGCCGCACTGCAGGGCAAGGGCGTGAGCGCACGTGCGGCATTCCAGCCGTTCACCACCGCGACCGCGCAGGGCGAGGTCAGCTTCGCCGCCGGCAGCCTGGTGATTCCGGTGGCCGGGCAATCGCTGCAGGGCGCAGCGCTGCTTGAGGCAGTGACGTCGGCCGCGCGCGAGGCGGGTGTGCAGGTGCACGCATTGCCCAGCGGCCGCAGCCGCGAAGGCATCGACCTCGGCAGTGACGGCGTCAAGGCGCTGCGCAAGCCCACGGTCGCGCTGGTGATGGGCGAGGGCGTGGCCGCCACCGAGATCGGTTCGGCGTGGTTCCTGCTCGACCAGCAGCTGCACCTGCCTGCCAGCAAGCTGGACCCGCAGCAGCTGGGCAAGGTGCCGCTGGACCGCTACACCACGATCGTGCTGTCCGGCGGCACCTACACCGGCATCGATGCCACGGCGGTGGCCGCACTGAAGCGCTGGGTGCAGGCCGGAGGTTCACTGGTGACCTACGGCAGCGCCTCGAAGTGGGCGATCGAACAGAAGCTGGCCGACGGTGAGAAGCTCGGAAAGGAAGAAGAGACTGCCGACGAGAGCCGCCGTGCGTTCGGCGACCAGCGCGACATCGCCGCGATCGAGCGGGTCAGCGGCAACATCCTCAGTGCCGACGTGGATACCAGCCATCCGTTGGCGTTCGGCGTGCCGCGCCGGCAACTGGCGATCAACAAGGAAAACACGGTGACGCTGCAGCCGAGTGCGAACCCGTTCTCGACGGTGGTACGCATCGACGCGCCGCCGCGGGTGAACGGTTACTTGTCCGAGCGCAACCGCACGCGGGTGGCGGGCAGCGCGTGGCTGCTGGTGTCGGCGCAGGGGCAGGGTAACGTGGTGCTGTTCGCCGATGATCCGGCGCATCGCAAGTACTGGCATGGCACGGACCGGCTGCTGATCAACGCGATCTTCTTCGGGAATCTGGTGAATCCGGCGAAAGCGCGGGGTTGAGGTGTTTGGCGCCGAGTTTCTGTTGTGCTTGGGAGGCAGGGGGCCTCAGCCAGGACACGCCGTAAACCCCGCTCCGCGGGCCGGCCCAGCCGCTGGCGGCTGGGCGTTCGGTCGCTTGCGAAGCCGTGCTTCGCAGGCAAAGCGCCCTCACCCATGGGGGCTCGATGCGCCTTGCTCGTGTGCGCTGTCCTGCGCACACGGCTAGACCGGGGTTGGGCGTCCTGCCCAACCCGCCCGAGGCATGCCTCGGGCCCCATGCCCATCCGCCCTCAGCGCAACACACCGCCAGCTTCTACTCACGGTAGCCAGCAACAAAAAAAGGACGGCGCGTCAGCGCCGTCCCTCGGTAAGAAGCCCCCGCGCAGCGGGAAGCACACTCCCTGTCAGCTGGGATCAGCCGGCGCGACCGCCGCCGTTGCCACCCTGGCCGCGGCCACGGCCGCCACCATTGCCGCCACCGCCACGACGCTGGCCCTGACCCGCGCCCGCACCGGCACGCTGCTGGCCATTGCCACCGCCCTCGCGGCGGCCACCACCGGCCTTCTTCGGGCCAGCATGCGCATGGCGCGGCGCATCGCCGTGCGGACGGCGCGCGTGGCTCTTGCGCGGTGCGCGCTCACCGGTATCGTGCTCGGCCTTGCCCGGCGCACTGTTGCCCCAGCGGATCGGCGTCTGCAGCTCGAAGCCCGGCACATCGCGGATGTCCATGTCGCGGCCCAGCAGGCGCACGATCGCGCGCAGCAGCTTCACTTCATCCTGCGCCACCAGCGAAATCGCCTGACCGGTCGCGCCGTTGCGGCCGGTGCGGCCGATGCGGTGCACGTAGTCCTCGGCCACCATCGGCAGGTCGAAGTTGATCACCTTCGGCAGCTCGTTGATGTCGATGCCGCGCGCGGCGATGTCGGTGGCCACCAGCACGGTCACGCGGCCGGCCTTGAAGTCACCCAGCGCACGCAGGCGCTGGCCCTGGCTCTTGTTGCCGTGGATCGCCGCGGTCTTGATGCCCGACTTTTCCAGGAACGTGGCCAGCTTGTCGCTGCCATGCTTGGTGCGGGCGAACACCAGGGTCTGCTCGCGGCTGTCCTGCGCCAGCAGGTGCAGCAGCAGGTCGCGCTTGCGGCCGGCGTCGACCGGATGCACGCGGTGGGTGATGGTTTCGGCCACGGTGTTCTTCGGCGTTACCTGGATCTGTTCCGGGTTGCGCATGAACTCCAGCGCCAGCTGGCGGATGTTGTCCTCGAAGGTGGCCGAGAACAGCAGGGTCTGGCGGTTCTGCTTCGGCAGCTTGGCCAGGATGCGCTTGATCGACGGCAGGAAGCCCATGTCGAGCATGCGGTCGGCTTCGTCCAGGATCAGCACTTCAATGCCGGACAGGTCGACGCTGCGACGCTCAAGGTGGTCGATCAGGCGGCCCGGGCAGGCCACCAGCAGGTCCACGCCACGGCGCAGGATGTCCAGCTGGTTGCCCATGCCGACGCCGCCGTAGATGCAGGCGCTGGGGATGCGCAGGTACTTGCTGTAGCCACGCAGGCTGTCATGCACCTGGGTGGCCAGCTCGCGGGTCGGGGCAAGGATCAGCGCGCGCGGCTTGCGCGGGCCGGCACGTACCTCCTGCGAGGCGGTGCCCAGGTGCTGGAGCAGCGGCAGGCCGAACGCGGCGGTCTTGCCGGTGCCGGTCTGTGCGCCGGCCAGCAGGTCGCGACCGGCCAGCGCCAGCGGGATCGCCTGCTGCTGGATCGGGGTCGGGTTTTCGTAGCCCTGCTCGGCGAGCGCGCGCAGCAGGAAGGGCGCCAGGCCCAGCGATTCAAAAGACATTGAGTTTGCTCCAAGTACAAGAAACGCCTGTCCGAGCGGACAGACGGGGGCAGATCAAACTGATCGGCTGACTCGGAGCGTTCCCGTGAACCGCGCTGCGAGAATTGGGTGCAGCCGGCACGAAGCGCAGGCTGGAATGCGTGACGAACGGCGTCGGAGTGGGGGCGGGCGAAGAGGGCGGACCCTGGTCGCCGGCGATCCCGGAGGGAAACGGACGGCCGCTGCAGACCCTGCAAGTCTAAACGATGTTCGAGACTTCGCGCAAAAAGGCCTGTTCAGGTAGGGGTTCTCTCTGCAGGGCTGCGCCCTGCACCCGCAGAGGCTGAAGCAACGTCAAAGGCCGGGTTCCTGTGGGAGGCGGGGTGGGTCCGGTGGCAGGGGGCGCTGCAAGTACGTCCATGTAAGCTCGGTCGCCGCATCCATGCGGCTCACGCCCCTGTCACCGGACCCACCCCGCCTTCGACAGTTTTCCGCGATCTGTCGAATCTCATTCGATCAATTTCGGTGTCCGACGGATCTCGACGATGAATGATGTGGATGTTCGATCAGTCATTGGGAACCTGTCGGGGGTGGGGGGGGGGGGGGGGGGGGGGGGGGGGGGGGGTGGGGCGGTGTGGGTGGGCAGGACCGTTGGCGCCATGGATGGCGCCATCGAGCCCCCATGGACGGGTTTACGGCGTGTCCTGCCCACCCACACCGCCCCGCCCAACCAGTAGAAAGCCAGAGCCGCTTTTGACGTTGCCGTTGCTGTTGCATTGAGCAGGTGCAGGGCAGCAAGCCCTGCCGAACCCCCCACTACGGTAGGGTGGGCCGATGCCGCGCTGCAGCTTGGCGTCGCCGCAGATTTGATTACACTTGAAACTTGTTTGCCCACGACTCCGGACACCCACCCATGAAGCTTGGTTCTTTGAAGGAAGGCGGCCGCGACGGCACCCTGATCGTCGTCTCGCGTGACCTGCGCCACGGCGTGCGCGCCACCGGCATTGCCGCCACCCTGCAGCAGGCCCTGGAGGACTGGAGCCACATCGCCCCGCGCCTGAACGCCCTGTACGAATCGCTCAACGCTGGCGATGCCGATGGCGTGTTCGACCTCGACCCGCAGGCACTGGCCGCGCCGATGCCGCGCGCCTATGAGTTCGTCGATGGCAGCGCCTACCTGCCGCACGTCGAGCGCGTGCGCCGTGCCCGTGGCGCCGAGGTGCCGGAGAGCTTCTACACCGATCCACTGATGTACCAGGCCACCAGCGCCGGCTTCTACGGCCCGCGCGATGCGGTCAAGGTGGTCAGCGAGGACCACGGCATCGACCTGGAAGCGGAGATCGTGGTGATCACCGACGACGTGCCGATGGCGGCGACCCCGGAACAGGCAGCCGGTCATATCCAGTTGGTCGGCCTGGTCAACGATGTCTCGCTGCGCAACCTGATCCCGGGCGAGCTGGCCAAGGGTTTCGGCTTCCTGCAGTCCAAGCCGCGCTCGGCGCTGTCGCCGGTGTTCGTCACCCCTGACGAGCTGGGTGCCGCGTGGCAGGACAGCAAGGTGCACCTGCCGCTGCTGACCCACATCAACGGCCAGTGGTTCGGTGCGCCGGAAGCGGGCGTGGACATGCAGTTCAATTTCGCCCAGCTGGTTTCGCATGCGGCCAAGACCCGTCCGCTGGTCGCCGGCACCATCGTCGGCTCGGGCACCATCGCCAACGAGGACACCAGCAAGGGTGCGTCGTGCTTCGCCGAGCAGCGCGTGGTCGAAACCCTGCGCGATGGCAAGCCGAGCACGCCGTTCATGTCCTTCGGCGACGTGGTCCGCATCGAGATGCTCGATGCCGCCGGCAACAGCATCTTCGGTGCGATCGAGCAGCGCATCGAACAGGCGGCCAGGCCCTGAGCATGGAGGCGGCCATGGAGATCCTGGTTGACGACGGCCCGGTCGACGACGGCATCGTGCTGTACACCTACTGGCGATCCAGCGCCGCCTACCGCGTGCGCATCGGCCTGGAGCTGAAGGGCCTGGCCTGGGAGGCCCGGCCGGTGCATCTGGTGCGCGACGGTGGCGAGCAGCACCGGGATGCCTATCGGGCGCTCAACCCGCAGCAGCAGGTGCCAACCCTGCTGCATGAGGGGCATGTGCTGACCCAGTCGCTGGCGATCCTCGAATACCTGGACGAGCGCTTTCCGCAGGTACCGCTGCTGCCGGCCGACGCCGCCGGCCGCGCGCGGGTGCGGGCGCTGGCCCAGCTGGTGGCCTGCGACATCCACCCGATCAACAACCTGCGGGTGATGCAGTACCTGGAGCGCGATCTGCAGGTGCCGGCCGATGCGCGCACGCAGTGGACCCTGCACTGGATCGCCGAGGGCTTCGCGGCGATGGAAGCCCTGCTGGTCAACAGTCGTGACACCGGCGCCTTCTGCCATGGTGACCGTCCCGGCCTGGCCGATATCTGCCTGCTGCCGCAGCTGTACAACGCCCACCGCTTCGGCCTGGACCTGGCACCGTACCCGACCCTGCGCCGCATCGAAGCGGCCTGCCAGGCAGTGGATGCCTTCGACCGCGCACGCCCGGAAAACCAGCCCGACGCCGCCTGAAAAAAAGGGGACGGAGGGGATTAAGTCGTATATGCACTTACGACTTAATCCCCTCCGTCCCCTTTCTGCCGCAAACGGGCCAGGTCATCGCGGAACACCCGGTAGGCTTCCTCGCGGCGCGCATCGTCGGCCTGCCGCAACACCCATGCCGGGTGCACCGTGGCGTAGCCGCGCGTGCCGTCCTCGAGGGTGTGCCAGCGTCCGCGGTCGCGTGCGAGGTCGAAACCACGACCGAATACCGAGGCTGCGGCTGTCGCGCCGAGGCATACGATCACCTGGGGCCGCACGCGTGCGATCTCACCCATCAGCCAGGGGCGGCAGGCCTGGATGTGGCGGCTTTCCGGCCGCTTGTGCAGCCGCACCTTGCCGCGCCGCTCATGGTGGAAGTGCTTCACCGCGTTGGTGAGGTACAGCTGGGCGCGATCGATTCCCAGTTCCGCCAGTGCGCGGTCCAGCACCTGGCCGGCAGGTCCTGCGAACGGCTGCCCGCGCAGATCCTCGGTATCACCGGGCTGCTCGCCGATCACCATCACCCGCGCATCGGCAGGCCCCTGCCCGAACACGGTCTGCGTGGCCTGCTCCCATAGCGGGCACTGGCGGCAGGCACTGGCCTGTCCGCGCAGATTGTCCAGGCTGCTGGCATCGGCTGCCGGCGTCGCAGCGTTCGCACGCGGGGGAATCCTGCGTTGCGGTGCCTGTGCCGGCCGGTCATGCATTTCCTGCACGCGGTCGGCCGCGTCGCGCACCAGGCGTGGCAGCAACTGTGCTTCAGGCAGGTGGCGCCAGTACTTTGCCGGCATCTCCTGCATCATCATCCGTGTGTTGAGCCGCGCCGGATTGAAGATGCTGGCGTAGTAGGTCTGCCACAGCGACTCGCGTGCATCCTCGGCCGGGGCATCTTCGCGCCGTGCACCGGGGCCGAAGGCAAGCGCCTGCCCATCCCAGGCGACGCTGCGCGAAGGGGTCAGGATCGCCCAGCGCATGCCGGTGAAGCGGCGCGCGAAGAACGGCGCGACCCGGTCGACGATGTGGTGCTGCGGCTCGAACCAGGCGATGAACGCATCAGGCTGGCCAGGTACCTCGCGGAAGCGCACGAATGCCTTCATCTTGTGCGTGTCACGGCGGACGGCCTGGGCGAGGGCTGTCGCGCGCAGGACATCGGCGTCGGCGGGGTTGCCCAGCACTGATCGCTCGCCATGGGCGATGCGCCACAGCAGGCGATACAGCAAGGCCAGGCGCTGGGGATCGCGATGGCACAGGCAGGTGGCCGCCAGCTCCAGGAAGTCACGTGGAACGTTGGGTGCACCGGCATCGGCAAGCATCGGCGCCTGCTGCACGGCCGGCGCATCCAGCAGCGACGTGTCACTCCCTTCCAGCCAGTCCAGCTGCGGCGGGGCAACGCCGCGCAGCAACGCTTCGCGCGCAGCATCGCGCCAGGCCTGCAGCGACCACGGCGGATCCACCCGCAGCGACCACCGCTGCGCGTCAGGACGCAGACGGGGCATCGAAAAGCGAACCCTGGCGCGGCGGCGGGGCCAGCTGCGCGCGCAGCGCCGCCGGATCATCCAGTGCTTTGCGCGGGTGATGGTCGGCCAGCAGCACGAACGGCAGCAGCTTGCTCATCGGTGCCTTCAGGCGCGCGATGTCGGCCACGCGCAGCCGCCCGTGGCGGCGTGCCATCAGCACGCGCTTGACGTTGCGCACGCCAAGGCCGGGCACGCGCAGCAGCATTTCCTTCGGTGCCCGGTTCAGATCGACCGGAAAGCGCTCGGGATGGCGGATCGCCCAGGCCATCTTGGGGTCGATATCCAGGTCGAGCATGCCGTCCTGGGTGGTGTCGGTAATCTCCTCCACACCGTAACCGTAGAAGCGCAGCAGCCAGTCAGCCTGGTAGAGGCGATGTTCGCGCTGCAGCGGTGGCGGCTGCAGTGGCAGCTGCCGGCTGGCGTCCGGAATCGGGCTGAACGCGGAGTAGTAGACCCGGCGCATGCGGTAGTTGCCGTACAGGCTGTCGGCGCTGGCCAGGATCTGCTGGTCGTTTGCCCCGTCCGCGCCGACGATCATCTGGGTGCTCTGCCCGGCCGGTGCGAAACGCGGAGGGCGCGGGCGAACACTGCGACTGGCCGTCGGCGCCACCGCTGCGGGGGACTTGCGAGCCTCCTTGGCTTCCTCGATGCGCCAGCGCAGTTCGCCCATCGCGCCACGGATCGAGTGCACCGTCTTCTCCGGTGCCAAGGCGCTCAGGCCGGCTTCGGTCGGCAGTTCCACGTTGATGGACAGGCGGTCCGCATAGCGCCCGGCACTGGCCAGCAGTTCCGGCGAGGCCTCGGGAATGGTCTTGAGGTGGATGTAGCCGGCGTAGCGGTGTTCTTCGCGCAGCTGCCCGGCCACTTCCACCATCTGCTCCATGGTGTAGTCCGCATTGCGGATGATGCCGCTGGACAGGAACAGGCCCTCGATGTAGTTGCGCTTGTAGAAGTCCAGGGTGAGCGTGACCACCTCGTCCACGCTGAAACGCGCGCGGGCCACGTTGCTGGAGACCCGGTTCACGCAATAGGCGCAGTCGTAAATGCAGAAGTTGGTCAGCAGGATCTTCAGCAACGAAACGCAGCGGCCATCGGGCGTGTAGCTGTGGCAGATGCCCATGCCCTCGGTACTGCCGATACCGCCACTGGCGCGCGAATCGCGCTTGCCCGAGCCGCTGGAGGCGCAGGACGCGTCGTATTTGGCGGCGTCGGCCAGAATGGCCAGCTTGCGGATGGTTTCCATTGAGGAAACCTACGGATGAGGGGTCTCATTGGATGAGACCGCCCATGAACGCTTCAGAAAAAAGGGGACGGAGGGGATTAAGTCGCAAATGCACAAACGACTTAATCCCCTCCGTCCCCTTTTTCGTGGGGTCAGAAGCCGTGGGTGATGCTGGGTGCGCCGGCCGAGAAATCGGCGTACGGGTCGTGCTCGCCGCTGCTGCCTTCGGACAAACGGAACTTCAGGGCCAGGCCATCGCGCGAGTCGGCCGCGCGCAGCGCTTCCTCCTGCTCGATGATGCCCGCCTTGGCCAGCCGGAACAGGCACTGGTCGAAGCTCTCCATGCCTTCTTCCAGCGAGCCTTCCATCGCCGCCTTGATCTCGTGCACCTGGCCGCGACGCAGCAGGTCGCGGATCATCGGCGTGTTGATCAGCACCTCGGTGGCCGGCAGGCGACGGCCCTCCTTGTTCTTCACCAGGCGCTGGCTGATCACCGCACGCAGGTTCAGCGCCAGGTTCATCAGCACGTTCTTGTGCGCGCTTTCCGGGAAGAAGTTGAGGATGCGCTCGATGGTCTGGTCGGCGTTGTTGGAGTGCAGGGTGGCCAGGCACAGGTGCCCGGTCTCGGCGAAGGCGATCGCCGCCTCCATCGTTTCCGCATCCAGGATTTCGCCGATCAGGATCACGTCCGGCGCTTCACGCATCGCGTTCTTCAGCGCGTTGTGGAAGGCGTGGGTGTCCAGGCCGACCTCGCGCTGGTTGACGATCGACATCTTGTGCTTGTGCAGGTACTCGATCGGATCCTCGATGGTGAGGATGTGACCGGTGGTGGTGCTGTTGCGGTGGTCGATCATCGACGCCAGCGAGGTGGACTTGCCGGAACCGGTGGACCCCACCACCAGCACCAGCCCGCGCGGGGTCATGATGACGTCCTTCAGCACCTGCGGCAGGTTCAGCTCCTCGATGCTAGGGATGCGGCTGCGGATGGCGCGGATGACCATCCCGACCTCGCCCCGCTGCTTGAACACGTTGACGCGGAAGCGCCCGGCATCGGGCAGGGCGATGGCCATGTTGAGCTCCAGCTCGCGCTCGAACTGCGGCACCTGGCCTTCGTCCATCAGCGAGTAGGCGATTTTCTTGACCATGCCCGGCGGCAGGCCGGTGTTGCCCAGCGGATAGAGCTTCCCCTCGATCTTGATGTAGACCGGTGCCCCGGTGGTCAGAAACATGTCCGAAGCGTTCTTTTCGGTCATCAGCTTCAGGAAGTAGCCGATATCCATTGCGAATTTTCCCCAACGAAACGGCCGACGCCCGTTGCCAGCACGGTGTCGGCTTGACGACAATGGCCGTGAACCGACAACCGGTACGGCCTCCCCAATGAAACGACTTAGCTTCGCACGAATGCGCCATGGCCTGTATGTGATGGCGTTTGCATTCGCACTGTCTGCCCCCGCCTGGGCGCAGGACGCCGCCCTGGAACTGGCGCAGGCCCGGCAGGCGGTCGACAAGGCCACCCAGGCCGACGCCGACCAGTACGCCCCGGACCTGATCGGTCTGGCCCGGCAGGGGCTGGAGCAGGCCCAGCGCGCCGCCGGCGACCGCCGCGAACGGAAGAACGCCCCGGCGATGGCCCTGCGCGCCGCCGCCGATGCCGACCTGGCACGCGTCCGCAGCGAGGAAGCCACCGTCACCGCGCAGCTGCAGCTGCGCCGCAACGAGGTCAACCAGCTGCAACGCCAGCTGTCGACCGGGGAGGACCGCCGGTGAAGCCGATGACCGCCGCAACCCTGGCCGCGCTGCTGGCGCTGCCGACCCTGGCCGTGGCCGCCGACAACCCGATGGTGGCGCAGCTGAGCCAGCGCCTGATGGCCATCCAGGCCAACCCGGACACCGCTGAGCTGGGCGCCTTCGAGCGCATGCAGGCCCAGCAGGCCATCGCGACCCTGGACAAGGCCAAGCGCCGTGACCAGGAGCTGGCCACCTACCTGGCCGAGCGCCGGGTGGAGATTGCCGAGACGGCCGTGCGCACGGCGATGGCCGCGCGCGAGGTCGACCGCCTGGAGCGCACCCGCAGCGACCTGCTGATCGAGGCCAGCCGCCGCGACGCTGCCCGCGCCCGCCAGGAAGCCGAGCAGCTGCGCATGCAGGCGCAGATGCAGGCCGAGGAGGCCGAACGCCTGCGCCAGGCCGCCGAGGCCGAAACCCTGGCCCGCCAGGACGCCGAAAACGCCCTGACCAGCGTGGCCGGCAAGCAGCAGCAGCGGCTCAGCGCTGCCCAGCAGAACGCCGCCAAGCTGGCCCGTGAGGAGGCCGAGCTGGTCTCCGGGCAGAAACTGCCGGGTTCGAAGTTCGACGGGCGAGGCGAAGTCTTCACCTTCAATGGCGACGCGTTCGCTGCAGGTGCCTCCAGCCTGTCCGGTGGGGCCCGCAACCAGGCCAAGGCGCTGGCCGAGTACCTGAACATCGGCAAGAAGGGCCGCCTGCGCATCGAGGCCTACGACAATGCCAACGGCGTGGGTCAGAAGCGGGCCGAAGCGCTGCGCGACGCCCTGGTCGCGGCTGGTGTCGCCAGCAACCGGATCCAGGTCAGCGGCAAGAAGGCAGCCTCCACCCGGGCCCGTTCGGCCGAGGTCATCATCGCCCCGTAATGCATTGATATTGTTTGTTTTTCGTTGCAATGAGCATTCAGCCTGAACCCCGCCCCGGCGGGGTTCGGTCTTTTTGACGCAGGGGTCTTGTACCCCGCCCTGAGCAGGCGTAGGGTCAATCGTCCGGGACGCAATGCCGCGGACCGGACGATGGGAGGGCCGGGCCGATGCAAGCAGGGCGCGAACCGCAGCAGATCGACGTGCGCAGGCCAGTGCCGCAGGTCGTTGCAGGCGTCCAGGTGGCCATCGGCCGGCGCTCCTCCATGAACAACGCCCCGTGCCTTGTGGCCGGGGCGTTCGTGTATCTGTCGAAGGAGGTCCATCATGTTTGAAGATCAGCCCCAGAGCGAGATCGACGCCCGTCGCGCGCGTGATCCGGAGTTCAGGGCACTCCATGACCAGCACCGCAAATTGAACAAGAAGTGCATGGACGCGGAGTTGGGTGTACTCCCGATCGATGATGTCACCCTGGGTCGCATGAAGCGTGAGAAGCTGCTGGCCAAGCAACGCCTTCTGCGAATGTACGAAACACCGCTCCCAACGACGTCCCCCACGCTTTGACGCACCCCGTCGCGCCCGGAACGGCGTGACCCGGCCATCGATGGCCCCGCCGGGCGACCCCGCCCCGGCATCGCGGCACCGCCGATGAGGCGGCCGCGCCAAGGCATCACAGGCGGTGGTGCCTTGGCCAGCAGGCACAACTCACCGATGCGGGCGGTACCGGTCTCCTCGTCGATCCGGGGCCGCCCGCATCCCTTCATGGGGCAGGCGGGCGGCATGCCTGCACCGACCTGACATTCAGCGCCATCCGTCGGATAATCATCGGTCCGGCCCTGCGTGGCGCGAACCGAAAGTCCTCCGAATGCCCATCCATTCTTCCGTCCTCGAACTCATCGGCCAGACCCCGATCGTCAAGGCCCAGCGCCTGGACACCGGCGTCTGCGAGCTCTACCTGAAGCTGGAGAGCGCCAACCCGGGCGGATCGATCAAGGATCGCATCGGCCTGTCGATGATCGAGGCGGCGGAGCAGCGTGGTGACCTGAAGCCGGGGGCGACCCTGGTTGAAGGTACCGCCGGCAACACCGGCCTGGGCCTGGCGCTGGTGGCACAGCAGAAGGGCTACAAGCTGATCCTCGTCGTTCCCGACAAGATGAGCCGCGAGAAAATCTTCAACCTGAAGGCGATGGGCGCTGAAGTGCGCCTGACCCGTTCAGACGTCGCCAAGGGCCATCCGGAGTACTACCAGGACCTGGCCAAGACCATCGCCGAGCAGACCCCGGGCGCCTACTTCATCAACCAGTTCGGCAACCCGGACAACCCGGCCGCGCATGAGTTCGGCACCGGCCCGGAAATCCTCGAGCAGATGGGCGGTGACCTCGACGCCATCGTGTTCGGCTGCGGCAGCTCCGGCACCATGACCGGCCTGTCGCGCGCGTTCGCCAAGCTGTCGCCGAAGACCGAGCTGGTGCTGGCCGATCCGGTCGGCTCGATCCTGGCCGAATACATCAACGACGGCGTGCTCAACGACAAGTCGGGCAGCTGGCTGGTGGAAGGCATCGGCGAGGACTTCCTGCCCTCGATCTCCGACTTCAGCCGCGTCAAGAAGGCTTATGCGATCAGCGATGCCGAGAGCTTCCACACCGCGCGCGAGCTGCTGGGCAAGGAAGGCATCCTGGGCGGTTCGTCCACCGGCACCCTGCTGGCGGCGGCGCTGAAGTACTGCAAGGAGCAGACCACGCCGAAGAGGGTGCTGGTGCTGGTCTGCGATACCGGCAACAAGTACCTGTCGAAGATGTACAACGACTACTGGATGCTGGACAACGGCTTCCTGCAGCGCCCGCAGCACGGCGACCTGCGCGACCTGATCCTGCGCCCGTACGGCCAGCGCGACACCGTGGTGATCGGCCCGAACGACCTGCTGACCACCGCCTACCAGCGCATGAAGCTGTACGACGTCTCGCAGCTGCCGGTGATGGACGGCGAGAAGCTGGTCGGCATCGTCGACGAAAGCGACGTGCTGCTGCATGTCTATGGCGACGAGGCGCGCTTCCGCGACACCGTGGCCACCGCGATGGTCAGCAAGCTGGACCGGCTGGACGTGAAGTCGCCGATCGAGGCCCTGCTGCCGGTGTTCGACCGCGGCCAGGTGGCGATCGTGATGGACGGCGACGCCTTCCTCGGCCTGATCACCCGCATCGACCTGCTGAATTACCTGCGTCGGCGCGTTCAGTAAGGCGTTTATCGCCGCAGATCGCTGCTGAATCCCGGTTTATCCGCGTCAAAGCTCGTTAAGGCCGCGCTGATAGACTCCCGCTCCTTCGACGGCGCCGGTCATCGGCGCCAATCAGGAAACAACATGTCCAACGCTTCTTCCCCGGACCGCGCGCTGGCCCTGGCCACGCTGGCCATCCACGGCGGCCAGTCGCCCGACCCCAGCACCGGCGCGGTGATGCCGCCGATCTACGCCACTTCGACCTATGCCCAGTCCAGCCCGGGCGAGCATCAGGGCTTCGAGTACTCGCGTACCCACAACCCGACCCGGTTCGCCTATGAGCGCTGCGTGGCCTCGCTGGAAGGCGGTACCCGCGGCTTTGCCTTCGCTTCGGGCATGGCGGCCAGCTCGACCGTGATCGAGCTGCTCGACGCTGGCAGCCACGTGGTGGCGATGGACGACATCTACGGCGGCAGCTTCCGCCTGTTCGAGCGCGTGCGTCGCCGCACCGCCGGGCTGGACTTCAGCTTCGTCGACCTGACCGATCTGGCGGCATTCGAAGCCTCCATCACGTCGAAGACGAAGATGGTCTGGATCGAGACCCCGACCAACCCGATGCTGAAGATCGTCGACATCGCCGCGGTCGCCGCCATCGCCAAGCGCCATGGCCTGATCGTAGTGGTCGACAACACCTTCGCCTCGCCGATGCTGCAGCGTCCGCTGGAACTGGGTGCGGACCTGGTCCTGCATTCGGCCACCAAGTATCTCAATGGCCACTCGGACATGGTCGGTGGCATGGTCGTGGTCGGCGACAACGCCGAACTGGCCGAGCAGATGGCCTTCCTGCAGAACTCGGTGGGGGGCGTGCAGGGCCCCTTCGACAGCTTCCTGGCCCTGCGCGGCCTGAAGACCCTGCCGCTGCGCATGAAGGCACACTGCGCCAACGCGCTGGCGCTGGCCCAATGGCTGGAAAAGCACCCGGCGGTGGAGAAGGTGATCTACCCGGGCCTGGCCTCGCACCCGCAGCATGAACTGGCCGGCAAGCAGATGGCCGGCTACGGCGGCATCGTCTCGATCGTGCTCAAGGGCGGGTTCGAGGCGGCCAAGCGCTTCTGCGAGAAGACCGAACTGTTCACCCTGGCCGAGTCGCTGGGCGGTGTTGAAAGCCTGGTCAACCATCCGGCGGTGATGACCCATGCCTCGATTCCGGTCGCGCGCCGCGAACAGCTGGGCATCAGCGATGCGCTCGTGCGGCTGAGCGTGGGCGTGGAGGAGCTGGGGGATCTGCAGGTGGATCTGGAGAGGGCGCTGGCGTGAGCAGTCGCTTGGAAAAGAGATCTTCCGGGCTGACGCCCTATGCAACTGCCCGGCGGCGGCCATTGGCGGGCTTCCTGCGTTCGCCCTTGGAGCACCGTCAACTCATCTTCCGTCTGATCCAGCGTGAGATCGTGGGCCGCTATCGCGGTTCCTTCGCCGGCCTGGCCTGGTCGTTCATCACGCCATTGATCATGCTGGTCCTGTACACGTTCGTGTTCTCCATCGTGTTCAAGGCAAAGTGGAAGGACTTTGATACCAGCGGTGGCTTTGCCTTGATCCTCTTTTCCGGACTGATCGTGCACGGCGTGGTAGCCGAATGCATCAATCGCTCCCCGGCATTGATCACGAGCAATGCCAACTACGTGAAGAAGGTTGTGTTTCCGCTGGAAGTCTACGCGTGGGTGACGCTCGGTTCGGCGGTTTTCCATGCGTTCGTCAGTTGGATCGTGCTGACCATTGCCCAGTTGTGCATGGGCGTTGCGCTGCCCTGGACCGTGATCCTGTTCCCCGTGGTGATGCTGCCGCTGTTGCTCGGTTGCCTTGGCGTTTCCTGGTTCCTTGCCGCGATCGGCGTCTACTTCCGAGACGTGGCACAGATTACCGGCACGCTTGCGACGCTGCTGCTGTTCCTTTCTCCCGTGTTCTACGCGCTTGATTCGATTCCTGAACGCTATCGTCCCCTGATCCAGGCCAATCCCCTGACGGGTGTCCTGGAGGCGGCACGCAAGGTATTGATGTTCGGTGACATCCCGTCTCCTGCGTACTTCGGGATCGGCCTGCTGGTGGGCCTGCTCATGGCCATGGCTGGTTACGCTTTCTTCCAGAAATCTAGAGATGGATTTGCCGATGTCATCTGATCCGGTCGTTCTCAAGATCGACGGCGTTTCCAAGCACTATCAGGTCTACGGCTCGCCCCAGGACCGGTTGAAGGACGCCCTTTTTTCGCGCGCTGCGCGTGTCGTGGGAAGCCGAGGCAAATCCTATGGCCGCCAGTTCAGTGCGCTGAAGGATGTTTCATTCGAGATTCGCAAGGGTGAAACGGTCGGCATCATCGGACGCAACGGGTCGGGCAAGTCCACGCTGCTGCAGCTGCTGAGCGGTACGCTGGCGCCATCGGAAGGCCAGATCCTGGTCGACGGAAGGGTTGCGGCACTGCTGGAGCTTGGGGCGGGCTTCAATCCTGATTTCACCGGCCGCGAGAACGTGTTCTTCAACGGTGCCCTGCTGGGACTTTCGGACGAGCAGCTGCGCAGCAAGTACGACTCCATTGTCGAATTCGCCGATATCGGCGAGTTCATCGACCAGCCGGTGAAGACATACTCCAGCGGCATGTTCGTGCGGCTGGCCTTCGCCGTGATCGCGCACGTGGAAGCTGACATTCTGGTCATCGACGAGGCACTGAGTGTCGGCGACGCGTTCTTCGTGCAGAAGTGCATGCGATTCCTCCGTTCCTTCATGCAGAACGGCACGGTGGTCTTTGTATCCCATGACACCGCCGCCGTCATCAATCTCTGCGACCGAGTGGTCTGGTTGTCGCACGGGAAGATCGTTGCAGATGGCGCCCCCAAGGAAGTCACCGCCAAGTATCTGGAAGATCTCTACGCGGTGGAGATGGCCGCTGCTGGTCCTGCTGCGGTGGCCGTTGACGCTCCCGAAAGTGACGCGCAACCGGCAGCTGCTGGTGCGACCGCCATCGAACCGGACCACGCAGGCATGGCGCCCCGTGATTTCCGCCAGGATCTGATCAACGCCAGTGAGCATCGGCAGGAAATCCGGGTCTTTGAGTTCAATGCAAACAAGGGGTTCGGACAAGGCGGGGCGCAGGTCGAGTTCGCTGCCTTTGTTGACGTGGATGGCAACCCGCTGTCCTGGGTGGTGGGTGGAGAGCCGGTCCGGCTGCAGATCCGCTGCCGTGTGAACCAGGTGTTGAGCTCGCCCATCATCGGTTTTGAGGTGTACGACCGCCTGGGGCAGACCCTGTTCGCGGACAACACGTATGTCGCCTCCATCGATCCCCCTCCCGGCGCTCAAGCGGGGCAGGTACTGGTGGCTTCCTTTGATTTCCGGATGCCTGTCCTGCGCGAGGGTGACTACACCATGAGTGCAGCCATCGCAGACGGCAATCAGCATCACCATGTCCAGCACCATTGGCTGCATGACGCGCTTGCCTTCCATGTTCATGCACGTGGCATCTGCCTTGGATTGTTCGGCGCACCCATGCAGCGCGTGCGCCTTGTAGTCGAGCAACAAGATCTGGTATCCGGGTGACCGGCTTCAGCAGCAATCATGTATTGAGGTGACCCATGGCAACCCAGCTTGACGAGCACGTAGAAGATCTCGCATTCACCGGCGAACGGTTCATGCCCGAAGTGGCCGGTCAGATCGCCTTCGAACATCTCCATCGCTATCACTTCGCCGCCAGGTTCTGTGCCGGCAAGCAGGTGGTGGACGTGGCCTGTGGCGAAGGTTATGGCAGCCAGATCCTGTCTGGCGTTGCGGACTCGGTGACCGGCATAGATATCTCGGCCGAGGCCGTCGCCCATGCGGCTGGCCGCTACGGGTCCGATCGCTTGCGCTTCGTCGAGGCGTCTGCTGCCTTGCTGCCATTGGAGGACGACTCCGTTGACGTGGTGGTGAGTTTCGAGACCATCGAGCACCACGACCAGCATGAGGAAATGCTGTCGGAGATCCGGCGCGTTCTACGTCCGGGTGGGATGCTGATCATGTCCAGTCCGAACAAGCAGCACTATTCGATCGACCCGGGCTACGAAAACCCCTATCACGTGAAGGAGTTGTTCCGTCACGAGTTGATCGAACTCATCCAGCGCTACTTCCCGCAGCAGCAGGTGTATTCGCAGCGCGTCGTCTACGGTTCCCTGTTGGTCGCTGACGGTCCGGCGGCCTTCGATTCAATCCTGGGCACCGGCCCTGAAACCAGTGAATGGGCCGAAGGCCTCAGCCGCCCGCTCTACGACCTGGTGGTTGCGACGGATGGGGTGCTGCCTGTGCAGTCGTCCTCGTTCTTCGAACTGAAGGTTCATGGAATGGATGCCGGCGCCTTCTACGGGGTGCACTTGCCTGAGCGCGTCCAGAACGCGGATATCGAAGTCCTGCAGCTTCGCGCCAAGGTCGAGGAACTCGAGGCCCAGGCCCAGTCCCATCTTTCCCATCGGGAAGCCGCTTCCCTGGAGGCGGCGGAGGAACTGCGGCGGACGCGCGAAGCGCATCTGGCCGAGATCGAGCGGCTTCGTGACAGCCGCAACGAGGTGCTGTCCTCGATCTCCGTGCTGGGTTCGCTGGTCGATGATGTTCGCCGCGAAGGCGGTCATGATCGGCTGGCCCAGGAACGCAGGCTGGAAAGCCTGCAGAATGCGCTGGATCAGAATCGAGCGCTGGTTGCTGAAGCAGCCAGCAGCCAGTCGATCGACAACGGTCAATTCAAGGCTCAGCTGGCCGAACTCCGCCAGCAGTTGATTCAGGCCGTTGCCACCGAGGAAAGGGTCCGCTCCCTCGAGCGCATGCTTTCCGAGTCCCAGGAGATGGTGTTGGGGCATATCAATGCCAACGGCAGCCTGCGCGAAGAAATGTCCGCTCTGCGTGCGGAAATCGACCGGACCATGGCCGAACGGGATGAGGCAAGGCAGTCCGTGCAGCAGCTGCAGTTGGCCGTAACCGAGCAGCGCGTCATCAGCGAGCACCGCGAACGGGATGTGGAACTGCTTAAGGCGTCACGGAGTTGGCGTTACACTGCATGGCTCAGGAAACTGTCAGGAAGTGCCAGGAGGCACCTGTAAGCGATGCATCAGGGTCAGAAAATGGGAAAACTGGGGGCAGTTGCACGCCGCATGTACATGGCGGTGCCGGGCTGGAATGCGCGGCTTGCACTGAAGGATTTCCTGTTCCGGAACTTCAGCTTCGCCTTTGCCAATACAAATGCCTACCGCCGATGGAAAACCTTCGGCGCAGGGCAGGAATTTGCTGTTGTCACGGCGGGCGCGCAGCAGCCGCCAGCCGCTGCCGCTCCGATCGTTGCCGAAGGCGTGAAGGTGTCCTCCGTGGCGCGTATCTACGCAGACGCCTTCGACGTCGCTGCAGGCGTGCGCGGGTCTGAGTACGTGGAGCTGGCGCCTGCGCTACAGCCACCGACCAGCCTCCGCTTCAAGACGATCGCGTTCTACCTGCCGCAGTTTCACCCCTTCGCCGAAAACGACGCATGGTGGGGCAGGGGCTTCACCGAGTGGACCAATGTGAGCAAGGCCGTGCCACAGTTCCAGGGGCATCGCCAGCCGCACCTGCCCGGTGAACTGGGTTTCTATGACCTGCGCTTGATCGATGTGCTCAAGCGCCAGGCCGAGCTTGCCAAGCTGTACGGCGTTCACGGCTTCTGCTTCCACCATTACTGGTTCTCCGGTCATCGACTGATGGAGCGGCCGGTGGACCAGCTGCTCGCGCATCCGGAGATTGACCTGCCGTTCTGCATCTGCTGGGCCAACGAGAATTGGACCCGGCGCTGGGATGGGCATGAAAACGATGTGCTGATTGGTCAGAACTACACGGCTGACAACGACATCGCGTTCATTCGTGATGCGATGCCGTACCTGTCTGATCCGCGGTATATCCGCATCGATGGTCGGCCGTTGCTCATCATCTACCGGCCATCGCTGCTTCCCGATGCCCGCAAGTCGCTGGATGTCTGGCGCGGCTATGCGCGTGAGCAGGGCCTTGGCGAGCTGTTCATCGCCATGGTCCAGTTCGACGTCGATGATCCGCGCACGTACGGCTTCGATGCAGCCCTCGAGTTCCCGCCGCACAAGGTGGCGCGTGGCCTGTCCAGCATCAACCACACGCTGCACATCGCCAACCCGCGTTATGAAGGCTACGTGGTCGACTACCGCGAGATGGCCGAACGTTCCAGGAACTGGCCGGAAGAAGACTATCCGCTGTTCAAGGGGGTTACGCCACGCTGGGACAATGAAGCGCGAAAGCCGGGGCGCGGCTACACGTTCGCCCATTCCTCGCCGAGCGAGTACCAGCGCTGGCTGGAATCGGCGGGCGAGTTCGCACTGGCCAAACCTGTGCGTGGCGAGAGCGTGGTCTTCATCAACGCCTGGAACGAGTGGGCCGAAGGCGCCCATCTGGAACCGGACCGTTACTACGGTTATGCCTTCCTGCAGGCGACGCGCAATGTCACCGCCAGCACGGCGAAGCCGCGTGTCGCACTGATTTCCCATGATGCGCACCCGCATGGCGCGCAGTACCTCGCGCTCAACATGGCACGCAAGATGACGGCCGGCCTGGGACTGGACGTGCATGTCGTGCTGCTCGAAGACGGCCGCCTGCACAGCCAGTTCGCCGAGTGCTCCACGGTCCACCTGCTGGGCGACCGGGATCCAGCGGTGCTGGCCAATGAACTACGCCAGCTGGGCGTGCGCTCGGTGCTTGCCAATACGGCGGTCAGCGGCCGCATCGTGCAGGCGTTGGGTGATGCAGGTCTTACCGTGGTGTCGATGATCCACGAGCTGCCGGGTGTCATCCAGAGCTACGGCCTGCAGCCTGCACTGGCGGACATTTCCCGTGTGGCCAAGCGCATCGTCGTCGCCTCGGACGCAGTACGCGAAGGTTTGCAGCCCTTCCTCGACCCGGCAGGGCAGGCCAAGGTAACCAAGCTGCCGCAGGGGCTGTTTGCAGCCAACCGCCATCGCGGGAAGCGCAATCGAGACGCTGCGCGCGCAGCGCTGCGGCAGCGCTTGGGTCTCAAATCCACGGACAGGATCGTGTTGTCGGTGGGCTACGCCGATGCGCGTAAGGGTGTCGACCTGCTGGCCGAGGCGTTCACCAGCGCATTCGCCCAGCGACCTGATGTCCACGTCGTTTGGGTCGGTCACCGTGAAGAGGCTGCGTGTGAGGCCGCGGAAAAGGTGCTCCGCAGCCATGGCATGCTGGAGCGGTTTCACTTCGCCGGTCTCGACTTTGACACCGATGACTACTACGCAGGCGCTGACATCTACGCGCTCGCGTCGCGGGAAGATCCTTTCCCATCCGTCGTGCTGGAGGCCTTGTCTGTCGAGCTGCCGGTCGTCGCATTCGCAGGCACGGGGGGCGGTGCGGACCTCGTGGCCCAGCACCAGGCGGGCGTGGTCGTGCCGGCACTGGACGCCGTCGCCTATGGCGGCGCCTTGGCGCGTCTGCTCGATGAGGATTCGGTGCGAGCAACGGCAGGCGAAGCCGGACGACGCCTTGTCAATGCCGACTTCTCCTTCCGCAGCTACCTGCTGGACTTGCTGGATCTGGCCGGGCATCGCATTCCGCGTGTCTCGGTGGTAGTGCCGAACTACAACTACGCCCACTACCTGGAAGAGCGTCTGGCGTCGGTGTACGGGCAGGACTTCCCCCTGTATGAGGTCATCATCCTGGATGACGCCTCATCGGATGGGAGCCTGGCAGAACTCGAACGCCTCTGGCCAACATTTGATCCGGAGCCGCGCCTTGAGGCGTCGTCGGACAACAGCGGGTCGGTCTTCCGCCAGTGGATGAAGGGCGTGAGCCTGGCGCGCGGCGAGTACGTCTGGATCGCCGAGGCCGACGATCTTTCCAAGCCAGCATTCCTGCGCTCGCTGGTGGACCTGCTCGAGTCCAACCCCCGCTCGGTGATGGCGTTCTCGCAGTCGGAACAGATCGACGAGTTCGGCGAGGTGATGGCTGGCGACTATCTGGAATACACCAATGATCTCTCGCGTGATCGCTGGCGCAGCAGCTATTCGGCGATGGGTTCCGAAGAAGTTGAAGCCGGTCTGGCTGTTAAGAACACCCTGCCCAACGTCAGCGCCGTGCTGTTCCGTCGCGAGGCGCTGCTGCGCGTGATGCAGGAGCACATCGAAGAGATCACTCAGTATCGGATCGCGGGCGACTGGCTGGTCTACCTGCTATTGCTGCGCGATGGCGGCCTCAGCTTCAATGCGGAATCGCTCAACCAGCACCGCCGCCATGGCAACAGCGTGACCATCGGCTCCAAAGCGCAGGGTCACCTGGATGAAATCCGCAGCCTGCATGCCCACGCCCAGCGGCTTTTCCCGTTGAGCGCAGCCACGCGGAGCGCGGCCGCGGCATACGAAGACAAGCTGCGCACCCACTTCGGGTTGCGGAACCATTCAGCTGGGACGGAGTGATTGCATGAGCGCGTTGGTCATCGGTGGCAATGGTTTCATCGGTTCACGACTCGTCGCCGCGCTGCGTACGCGTGGTGAAGAGACGGCGGTGCTGGATCGCTTCCCTGCCCGCACGGACATGGACTGGGCTGGTGTGCGCTACTTTCAGGGCGATTTCCACGACGCTGATGTACTGGAGCAGGCGCTGCAGGATGTCGATTCCGTGTACCACCTCGCCAGCTGCACTGTGCCGAGCACTGCTGATGCTGATCCGATCGCTGATATCGAAGGCAATCTAATCGGTACCCACCGTTTGCTGGAGGCAATGCGCGTACGGGGCGTGCGTAGGCTCTGCTACTTTTCCTCTGGAGGAACGGTGTATGGCAACCCCGACACCCTTCCCGTTCCCGAAACGCACGCGCTGCGACCGATTTCCTCCTACGGCATCGTAAAGGTCGCCATCGAGCACTATCTGACGATGTTCCAACGTCAGGGTTGGCTGGATCCGGTGATCATCCGTCCCTCAAATCCCTACGGGCCAGGGCAGTCCACGCGAGGGATCCAGGGCGCAGTGGCTGTATTCCTGGGACGCGCGCTGGCAGGATTGCCTGTCGAGATATGGGGTGACGGGGAAACCGTCCGAGACTACGTGTTCATCGACGACCTCATCGATCTTGCGCTGTTGGCAACGGAGTCCGGAAGGACAGGAGTATTCAACGCGGCGTCTGGTAATGGCATCAGTCTGAATGAGCTCTGCGCGGCAATTCGGGTAGCTTCGGGCAGGGCATTGCCTGTGCAGTACAAGCCTGGTCGCACGTTTGATGTGCGATCCATTGTTCTCGACGTCCAGCGCGCCAAGCAGTTGCTGGGCTGGACACCAAAGATCGCGCTGGCGGAGGGGTTGATCCTCGCCTGGCGAAGCATGCAGGACGCGACGGGCAGCTAGATTCGCTTGAATCTCCGCGACGGCGTCGCACGGAGACGCAGGTGAATGTGCCCAGCAAGCAGTCGTGTGGCTTCATCGAACACAACTCAGTGTGAACTGAATCTGGCCTCCAGTCCTCGTATCGCTCGTCTTCAAGTGCGATTCCCTTCCCAACTGCAGTCTCGACGAGCGAGTCTGCGGAATTTTTCGAGTATCGGCACAAAGGAATGAGCAGAACAGCGTCCTCCCAAACAAGTCACTTCCCGCTGATAGTGGCTATCTGCGCCGCCCTCGGACTATTCGTGTACGTGGCGACTGCCATGATTTCACCTCTCAACGGCGAGGATTTCGCATTGACGCGGGATATGGCCGGCGTTGCGCCGATGGATCGTTTCGGCTGGATCATTGAACGTTCGTCGGCACAGATTACGCAGTGGAACGCACGTCTTGGAGAGCAGCTCGCAATCCTCTGGCTGAGCGTACCTCGGATCTACTTCGTCCTGGCGACGACAGCCTCGCTGCTGTTCTTCTGTGCCGTGGTTGCCGTGTATGGGCGCAGGCAAACGGATCGCGATTCGTTCCTGCATGGCTCAATCTACGCGCTGGCGATGCTCTGGTTGTTCTGGCCGGGTTACGAAGTTTTTTTCTGGACGACGGCCCAAGCGGCCTACTTCCAGCCGATGATTCTCACCCTTCTGTTGATGTCCTTTTACTTTACCGCCGAGGCGACGCAGAAGCTTGGTGAATCGAACCTCCGCTGTCTTGTTGCGGTCGTACTGGCGTGCCTTGTTGGCCTTTCGTTCGAGAACGTACCGCCTGCGCTGGGTGCGGGAATGGGGCTGGTACTTCTGCTGAGCGGAAGGGCTCGCTGGCGAATACGCGCAATTGTTCCCATCATCGCACTCGCCGCTGCGTGGGGAGTGTTGATGCTGGCGCCCTCCACAGCAATCCGTCGTGCCGCATACGCAGCCATGTATCCAGCCAACCTCGGTGTTGGTCACGTGCTTGAGCGGTCCCATAGTGTTTTTGGCACGTTGGTGAGTACAGGCTGGCTGCTCGTGTTGGCAGGGACGGCGGCTAGCGTTTACCTGTGGCGCGTGCACGGATGGCGGCAGCAGGTGGTGCTGGCGTGGACGGTGTCCTCTCTCACTGTGCTCAGTGTCATTGCCGCGCCCTACACGGAGCCTCGTGCCTTTATTGTTCCGTGGGCAATCTGGTACATGCTCGTTGTCGCCGCTGTCATTCGACTGGTGTCGATCAGTTGGTTCCGCTCGGGTGCAGCGATTGTAGCCGTTGCCAGTCTTTACCTTCCGCTGCAGGCGAATCTCTCATATGTTGAGTTTGCGCGCAGCCTGGAAGAGCGAGATTCCTACATACGAATCATGTCTAGGACCGAGCGCTGCCAGCAAGGCATTGATGTCGGGCATGCTACTAAAGCATATTCTTATAAGTATCTGAACAGTCGCGAAGCCTGGTTCGTCGCAAATCCTGCTTACGTAAGCGCCTACTACGGTTGCAAGGTGCTGCCGCAATGAGCAGTCGCCGATGGATGCCATTCCTGCGATATGCGGTCACTGGTGGCCTGAATACTGCCGTGCACTGGATGATATTTGTGCTTCTGGTATGGCTGGGTAACCCACAGTCCATCTCCAACCTCTGCGCGTTCCTGGTGGCGGTCACATTGTCTTTCTTCCTGAATGCTCAGTGGACATTCAAGACCCGGACCAGCATCAAGCGGTATGTGGTGATGGTTCTGACAATGGGGACGCTCAGCTTCGTTCTGGGTGCCGTCGCAGATGCGCTCTCACTGCATCCGATCGTTACAATGGTCGGGTTTTCTGCCGTAAGCTTGGTGATTGGTTACCTTATTGCAAAGTTCATTGTTTTCCGGGAGGTCCCTTGAAAATCAGTCTTGTCATACCGGTCTTCAATGAACAAGAGGCCATCCCCATCTTTTACCGGGCGGTGCAGATGCTGCCTGGACTTGAGGGGCATGATCTCGAGCTTGTTTTTGTAAATGACGGCAGCTCCGATGGAACCGAGTCGGTCATCACTGCGTTGGCGGCGGCGGATCCCAAAGTCACGCTGATCAATTTCTCGCGTAATTTCGGTAAAGAACCAGCATTGCTGGCTGGCATACACGCAGCGCGTGGCGATGTCGTCATCCCGATGGATGTCGATCTCCAGGATCCACTGGAGTTGCTTCCCGCCATGGTCGAAAAGTTCAAGGCAGGTGCCGATGTTGTACTCGCACGGCGCGTTGATCGCGGTAGCGATGGCTTCCTCAAGCGAAACAGTGCCAACTGGTTCTACAAATTGATCAATGCGATTTCAGAAAGTCCTGTAGAGGCAAACGTTGGTGACTTCCGCCTGATGTCCAGGCCTGTCGTTGAAGCGATCAAGCAACTGCCCGAGAACCGGCTGTTCATGAAGGGCTTGTTGAGTTGGGTTGGCTTTTCAACCGACTTTGTCGACTACTCACGACCCGAGCGCTCTGCCGGTGTCTCGAAGTTCAATGGTTGGAAGCTGTGGAATTTTGCGCTTGAGGGAATCACCTCGTTCAGTAGCGCGCCGTTGCGCGTGTGGACGTACGTCGGCAGCACGATTGGATTTTTCTCGATTGCCTACGGGGTCTGGATTGTGATCGACAAGCTGCTGCATGGGAACGCAGTGCAGGGTTACTCCTCTTTGATTGCAGCCATTCTCTTTCTCGGTGCCGTCCAGTTGATTGGAATTGGCGTCCTCGGTGAGTACATCGGGCGTATCTATTCCGAGGTGAAGCGTCGTCCCCGCTACATCGTCCGCAGCACAGTGCAGCATGAGAAGAAGGACTGAACGGATGGAGGCTGGCGCGTACCGTATGTGGGTAGCGGGACTGTTGGTGAGCCTGGTCGGAATAGCCGGGTGCTCAGAACAGGTGCCCGAGGTGACAGTTCCGGCCGGGATGGTCCACGGCGAGCGGGCAAGCCCCTCCGCCGTCATCCAAAAGCCGCATGTCGCGCAGGGCTGCAATCTTGAGACCGTCAATGGGCAGCCCGTCGCCTCGTTACCGGTCCAGGCGTCAAACGGTCAGATTGCATTGAGTGGTTGGGTCGCGGGCCAGATCGATGATCGTGGCGAGCTGGTCGGCGAGACTTCGCTGGTGTTTTCTGCGGGTCCCGGAACCACGGAAATTAACGTCGCCGGAGCAGATGTTCATCACCGTGAGGATGTTGCGCGTTCTCTCGGAGAGCCTGCGTTGTCCGCGGCAGGATTCGAAGCTCTCCTAGATGGATCAAAGCTGTCGCCGGGCACATACGCCCTCACGCTGAAGCGAGGCTCTTACGTATGTGCCCAACCATTCAGTCTGCAGAGGGGCAATTGAAGTCTGATCCTGCACGCTCCGCGGGCCACTTCCTGCACAGCGGATTCACTTGTTTTATGAGGTTCGCGTGAGCCTGCCCCCGCGCAGCTTGTCGTACAGACGTTGGCCAGGTACTTCCACGAAGTAATATGTGAAAGCTGCCGTCACTAACACGCAGGCGAGCGTGACCAAAGCTGCAGTGGCAAATGCGAGTCCACCGTGTCCGATGTGCGCATCTATTTGCGCGTAGATGCCATGCATCTGCAGGAGTTGGATCAGCGGGAACTGCACCAGATAGGTGCTGTAGCTTACAAGGCCAAGCCAGCGGGTTACCTTGTTGTCGAGCCATCGCGGGAAACCCGCTATCGACATGCCGACCATCAAGGGCGCTGCAATCGAAAGCAGAACTTCTTCTGGCAGGCCGAACGGTGCGTGCAAGGAATAGATGGTGCATGCCAGCAGCGCCAGGAAAGCAACACCTACGGCTTGGCGCTGCATTGCATTGCGTGCTGTCGGCATGCCGGCACGGCTGAGATGTAGGATAAGGAGGCCGAGAACGAAATATTGGCTGTGGACCAGTACGTTGAGTGATGCGAACTCGTTCAGTTGGCCATCAAAGCTGTCCTGCAGGTAGCGCTTTGAAAGTACTGCAATCGGGCATAGCACTACCCACGCGAGTGCTGCCGACTTGACTGTCCTGATGGTCGAAAGCAGCAGCGGGAACATGAAGTAGAAAAGCCATTCGATACCGATGGACCAACCGCCGCCGACGAGGCCGCTCTGCTTGCCTGGTACAAGCGTAAACAGGAAGCTTCCTGACAGCATGAAGTCGAGCAGAGGTGGCATCGGTTGATCCATGGCCAGCCGAAAAGCCACGCCTGTGAGGATCATGAAGTAAAACAGCGGAGCGATTCGGAAGAATCTTTTCTGGTAGAAGACCTTGATCGCTTCGGTACTGCTCATGCGTGAATAGTAGGCATGACCGATAGCAAACGCGCTCAGCACGAAGAACACGCGGACGAAGAAGTCCATCCTTCAGGTAATGGCCGCAGCCGTCTCATTGATCGGGATGCCCGAAAGATAGAGGACATGAAACATGACCACGCCGAGCGCCGCCAATCCGCGGAGGACGTCCGGCCCGTGGATGCGGTCTTGCATCTGATTGTTCATAGTAAGAAGTGAACCCGTGAAGGAGAAAAGGGCCGGCTGAACTTCAGCCGGCCCTTGGATGGCGAAAGGCCTCTGCGCTGAGTCGTCAGAGCGCCTTTTCCAGCTCCGGCAGGATCGCAAACAGATCGCCCACCAGACCGATATCGGCAATCTCGAAGATCGGCGAGTCCGGATCCTTGTTGATCGCGACGATCGTGCCGGCATCCTTGATGCCGGTCAGGTGCTGGATGGCGCCACTGATGCCGACGGCCACGTAAAGTTCCGGCGCGATGATCTTGCCGGTCTGGCCGACCTGCAGGTCGCTGGGCACGTAGCCGGCATCAACCGCAGCGCGCGAGGCACCGACGGCGGCACCGAGCTTGTCGGCCAGCTGGAAGATGACCTTGAAGTTCTCTTCCGAACCGACACCACGGCCACCGGAGACCACGCGCTTGGCGCTCTGCAGGTCCGGGCGGTCGCTGGCACCAGCGGCGAGGCCGACGAAGCGGGTGTGGGTCGGCAGGGCAGCATCGACGCTGGCCGCTTCGATGGTGGCGCTGCCGCCCTGGGCGGCTTCCGGCCACGAGGCGGCACGCACGGTGGCGACCACGATCTGGTCGGCCGGGGCTTCCACGGTGATGATCGCGTTGCCGGCGTAGATCGGGCGCTTGAAGGTGTGGCTGCCTTCAACGCTCATCAGGTCGGAAACCTGGTTGACGCCCAGCAGGGCGGCCACGCACGGCATCAGGTCCTTGCCGAAGGTGGTCGACGGGCCGAACACGTGGGTGTAACCCTTGGCCAGCTGCGCGATCTGCGGTGCCAGCACCTGGGCGATGGCCTGCGCGTTGGCAGCGTTGGCCACGGTCAGGACCTTGGCGACGCCAGCGATCTTCGCGGCCTCGGCAGCCACGGCAGCCGGATCGGCGGCCAGCACCAGCACGTCGATGCTGGCGCCGCTGATGGCGGCAGCAGCGCTGACGGTCTTGGCGGTGGCGGCGTTGAGCTTGCCGTCGTGGTGCTCGGCGATGACGAGAATCCAGCTCATTACAGCAACCCCTTCTGCTTGAGTGCGGCAACCAGTTCGGCCGCGTCCTTGACCATCACACCCTTGCTGCGCTTGGACGGCGCGGCGTACTGGGTGGTCTTGAAGGTGTCGGCGGCTTCAACGCCGAGGTCGGCCAGCTGCAGGGTCTCCAGCGGCTTGGCCTTGGCCTTCATGATGTCCGGCAGCTTGATGAAGCGCGGCTCGTTCAGGCGCAGGTCGGTGGTGACCACGGCCGGCAGATCGACTTCCAGCGTTTCCAGGCCGGCGTCGACTTCGCGGGTCACCGTGGCCTTGCCGTCGGCAATGTCCAGCTTGCTGGCGAAGGTCGCCTGCGGGCGCCCCCACAGCGTGGCCAGCATCTGGCCGGTCTGGTTGGCGTCGTCGTCGATCGCCTGCTTGCCCAGGATCACCAGGTCCGGCTGTTCCTTCTCGATCAGCTTGAGCAGGGTGCGCGCGGCGGTCAGCGGCTGGATGGCCTGGTCGGTGACCACATGGACGGCGCGGTTGGCGCCCATGGCCAGGCCGTTGCGCAGGTGCGCCTGGGCATCGGCCGGGGCGATGGTGGCGACCACGACCTCGCTGGCGATGCCCTTGTCGCGCAGGCGCAGGGCCTCTTCCAGGGCGATTTCATCGAAGGGGTTGGGGGACAGCTTGACGCCGTCGGTGACCACGCCGGAACCGTCCGGCTTGACCTGAATGCGGACGTTGTAGTCCACCACGCGCTTGTACGCGACGAGGATTTTCATCTGGTACGGGGTCCTTCAATAACGGAGAGAACGTCCGGTCCTCGCACAGCAACCGGTTCGGGGGTGGGACCCCGATTCTAGCTGGCTTGAGGGGACCATGCGAATGCGTATGGTCTTGTAGTGATGCTGCGCCGCCGCATAGCTTTGGCGTGAAGGCAGCTTTCTGATGTCATGTTCACGTCATGCAGGCAGTCGTGAAGGTTTCCCCGATGTATCCTGTCCCGCTATGTCGGGCACCGTGGGTGCCTGTGGACGTCATCATTGAACAGGAGATCAGGTAGTGCCCACATGGCTTGTCACCGGCGGTGCCGGCTTTATCGGCGGAAATTTCGTCCTCGAGGCAGTTGCCCGTGGCATCAAGGTCATCAACCTCGACGCCCTGACCTACGCCGGCAACCTGAAGACCCTGTCCAGCCTGGACGGCAACCCGAACCACGTGTTCGTGCAGGGTGACATCGGCGACGGTGCTCTGGTGACCCGTTTGTTGGCCGAGCACCAGCCCGATGCGGTGCTGAACTTCGCCGCCGAGAGCCACGTCGACCGTTCCATCGATGGCCCGGGTGCGTTCATTCAGACCAACGTAGTGGGCACCCTGGGGCTGCTGGAAGCGGTGCGCGACTACTGGAAGGCGCTGCCAGCCGAGCAGGGCGCCGCCTTCCGCTTCCTGCACGTGTCCACTGACGAGGTGTACGGCACCCTGGGTGAGACCGGCAAGTTCAGCGAAACCACGCCGTATGCTCCGAATTCCCCCTATTCGGCGTCGAAGGCCGCTTCGGACCACTTGGTCCGCGCCTTCCACCACACCTACGGGCTGCCGGTGCTGACCACCAACTGCTCCAACAACTACGGTCCGTACCACTTCCCCGAGAAGCTGATCCCGCTGGTGATCGCCAAGGCGCTGGCTGGCGAACCGCTGCCGGTGTACGGCGATGGCAAGCAGGTGCGCGACTGGCTGTTCGTGTCCGACCACTGCGAAGCGATCCGCACCGTGTTGGCCAAGGGCCAGGTGGGCGAGACCTATAACGTCGGCGGCAATTCGGAAAAGCAGAACATTGAAGTGGTGCAGGCGATCTGCGCACTGCTGGACCAGCGCCGTCCGCGCGAAGACGGCCAGCCGCGCAGCAGCCAGATTACCTACGTCACCGACCGCCCCGGTCATGACCGCCGCTATGCGATCGATGCCTCGAAGCTGAAGAACGATCTGGGCTGGGAACCGGCCTACACCTTCGAACAGGGCATCACCTTCACCGTTGACTGGTACCTGGACAACCAGGAATGGGTCAACGGCGTGCTGGACGGCAGCTACCGTCTGCAGCGCATCGGCACCGCAGCCTGAATCCAGGAGATTTCATGACCCAGCGTAAAGGCATCATCCTCGCCGGTGGCTCCGGCACCCGGCTGTATCCGATCACCAAGGGCGTCAGCAAGCAGCTGCTGCCGGTGTACGACAAGCCGATGATCTATTACCCGCTCAGCGTGCTGATGCTGGCGGGCATCCGCGAAGTGCTGATCATCAACACCCCGCACGAGCAGGCGCTGTTCCAGCAGCTGCTGGGCGACGGCTCGCAGTGGGGAATGGACATCCAGTACGCGGTGCAGCCGAGTCCGGATGGTCTGGCCCAGGCCTACCTGATCGGCCGCGACTTCGTCGCCGGCAAGCCGAGCTGCCTGGTGCTGGGCGACAACATCTTCCACGGCCACGGTCTGCGAGAAGTGCTGCGCAACGCCGACCAGCGCGAGCAGGGCGCGACCGTATTCGGCTACTGGGTCAACGACCCGGAGCGCTACGGCGTGGCCGAGTTCGACAAGGACGGCAAGGTCATCGATCTTGTCGAGAAGCCGGAGAATCCGCGGTCGAACTATGCGGTTACCGGCCTGTATTTCTATGACGGCAATGCCAGCGACTATGCGGCCGAGCTCAAGCCGTCGCCGCGTGGCGAGCTGGAGATCACCGATCTGAACCAGCGCTACCTGCGCGAGGGCCATCTGCATCTTGAGGCGCTCGGCCGTGGTTACGCCTGGCTCGATACCGGCACCCATCAGTCGCTGCTTGAGGCGTCCAACTTCATCGAGACCATCCAGACCCGTCAGGGCCTGCAGGTGTGCTGCCCGGAAGAAATCGCGTTCGGCAAGGGCTGGATCAACGCCGAGCAGCTGGAAGCACTGGCTGCGCCGTTGATCAAGAATGGCTACGGCCAGTACCTGCACAAGCTCGCCCTGCGTGGAGTCGTTCCGTGAAAGTGATTGAAACCAAGTTGCCCGGCTGCGTGGTGATCGAGCCGGCGGTGTTCGGCGATGCCCGCGGTTATTTCTTCGAAACCTGGAACGCCGAGCGCTTCGCCGCGCTGGGCCTGCCGGACCGTTTCGTGCAGAGCAACGTGTCGACCTCTGCGCAGGGCGTGCTGCGCGGCCTGCATTACCAATGGCCGCGGCCGCAGGGCAAGCTGGTCAGCGTGCTGGAAGGTGAGGTCTATGACGTGGCCGTGGATATCCGCCGCGGTTCGCCGACCTTCGGCCAGTGGGAAGCGGTGGTGCTGAGCGCGGAGAACAAGAAGCAGTTCTGGATTCCGGAGGGCTTTGCCCATGGCTTTGCTGTGTTGTCCGAGCGTGCGGTGTTCAGCTACCTGTGCACCGAGGTTTATCTGAAGGACTTCGATGCCGGCGTGCGCTGGAATGACGCAGGCATTGCCGTGGACTGGCCGGTCAGCGCACCGACCCTGTCAGCCAAGGACGAGAACGCACCGTTCCTGAAGGACATTGCTGAAGATCGCCTGCCGGTCTACGTGCCATGACCGTGCTGGTGTTCGGTGGCAACGGGCAGGTGGGCCAGGAGTTGCTGCGCGCGCTGGCGCCGCTGGGGAAGGTGATTGCAACCACGCGCAGCGGCCAACTGCCCGACGGAAGTACCTGCGAAACGGCCGACTTCGGCCAGCCCGACAGCCTGCCGGCATTGCTGGACCGCGTGCAGCCGTCGCTGGTGGTCAATGCGGCCGCCTATACCGCAGTTGATCGTGCGGAGCAGGAGGTCGAAGCGGCCTTCGCTGCCAATGCGCAGGCGCCGGGCGTGATCGCGCGCTGGTGTGCGGCGCATGGCGTGCCGTTCGTGCATTACTCCACCGACTACGTGTTCGACGGCCAGGGCAGCGCGCCCTACCGCGAGGACGAGCCGACCGCACCGCTGGGCGTGTATGGCACCAGCAAGCGCGATGGCGAGGACGCGGTGCGCGCGGCCGGTGGCCGCCATCTGATTTTCCGCACGGCGTGGGTGTATGCCTCGCACGGCGCGAACTTCCTGCGCACGATGTTGCGTGTGGGTGCAGAGCGTGACGTATTGCGTGTGGTGGCTGACCAGATCGGTACGCCGACGCCGGCGGCGCTGATCGCCGATGTCACCGCGCAGGCACTGCAGCATCCTGGACAGTTGTCGGGTACCTGGCACCTGACCGCCAGCGGCCAGACCAGCTGGCATGGCTTTGCCGAGGCCATATTTGCCGAGGCGTTGGCCAGCGGCGTGTTGGCCAAGGTGCCGACGGTCGAGGCGATTCCCAGTTCCGAATATCCGACCCCGGCCAAGCGCCCGGCCTGGTCGGTGCTGGACAACCGCAAGCTGCAGCAGGATTTCGGCGTCGTGCTGCCGAGCTGGCAGGATGGCCTGAAGCGGGTGATGGCGGAGCTGGCCTGACGGCCGTAGCGCCGGGCCAAGCCCGGCGACGCAGCGCTGCCGGGCCGATCAGGGACGGGTCAGAGCCCGCTGCGCAGCAACGGGATCCGACCCCGGGCAAACCTCAGCGGCGCCCGTAGGTATCCTCGAAGCGCACGATGTCATCCTCGCCCAGGTAGCTGCCGGACTGCACTTCGATCAGTTCCAGCGGCAGCTTGCCCGGGTTGCGCAGGCGGTGGGTCACGCCCAGCGGAATATAGGTGCTCTGGTTCTCGCTGAGCAGGATCACCTCGTCACCACGGGTCACTTCAGCGGTGCCGCTGACCACGATCCAGTGTTCGGCGCGATGGTGATGCATCTGCAGGCTCAGCGTGCCGCCGGGCTTGACCGTGATCCGCTTGACCTGGAAGCGCTCGCCGTTGTCGATCGAATCGTAGGCACCCCACGGGCGATAGACCTTGCGGTGCCAGGTGGCCTCGCTGCGGCCCTCGGCCTTCAGCTGCGCAACCACTGTCTTGACGTCCTGCATGCGGTCGGCCTTGCCGACCAGCACCGCGTCGTCGGTTTCCACCACCACCACGTCATCCAGCCCGACCAGCGCCACCAGGCGCTGTGCGTAGGCATAGGTGTTGCGGCAGTCGATGGCGATCACGTCGCCCTGGTGGGCGTTGCCATCGCCGTCCTGCTGCGAGACATCGCGCAGCGCGGTCCACGAGCCGACATCGTTCCAGCCGGCATCCAGTGGAATCACCACGGCATCGGCGGTCTTCTCCATCACCGCATAGTCGATCGAATCGGACGGAACGGCAGTGAAGGCCTCCTTGTCCAGGCGCGTGAAATCGGCATCGCGACGCGCCTGCTGCCAGGCCTGGCGGCTGCCGGCGAGCATGGCGGGCTGGAAGCGTTCCAGCTCCTGCAGGTAGCGCGAGGCCTTGAACAGGAACATGCCGCTGTTCCAGTAGTACTGGCCGCTGCTGACGTAGCGGGTGGCGGTGCCCAGGTCGGGCTTCTCGACGAAGCGCTCGACCGCGCGCAGGCCCTGGCCATCGGCGGCCTTGATATAGCCGTAGCCGGTTTCCGGGCCGGTCGGCACGATGCCGAAGGTCACCAGCTTTCCGGCTTCGGCGGCAGCGGCGGCGGCCTGGACGGCGCTGCGGAATGCAGTCTCGTTGTTGATCACATGATCGGAGGGCAGCACCAGCAGCAGCGCGTCGCCGCCGTCGCGGGTGGCTTCCAGCGCGGCCACCGCGATCGCCGGTGCCGTGTTGCGGCCGACCGGCTCAAGGATGATCGCGGCTGGCTCGGCGCCAACCTGCTGCAGCTGCTCCGCGGCTACGAAGCGATGCTCTTCGTTGGCGATCACCAGCGGTCCACGCGCGGCGATCGGCGCCACGCGCTTCCAGGTGGCCTGCAGCATCGTCAGTTCGCCCGCCAACGACAGGAACTGCTTTGGGTACGCCTCGCGCGACAGCGGCCACAGGCGGGTACCGGATCCACCGGACAGGATGACGGGCTGGATGCTGCTCATGCGTTCCTCGATTACTGCTGGATGAGGCGGGAGATGTCGTCGGTACGTGCCTGCATCAGTGCGGCATCGCCCCGGGCTTCAACATTCAGGCGCAGCAGCGGCTCGGTGTTGGAGCTGCGCAGGTTGAAGCGCCAGTCGCCGAAGTCGGCGCTGATGCCATCGGTGTGGTCCAGCGTGGGCGACTGCGCTGCGAAGTGCTCCATCACGCGTGCGACGGCGGCCTTGGCATCGCTGACCTTGAAATTGATTTCGCCGCTGCACGGGTAGGCAGCCATGCGGTCTTCGACCCAGTCGGCCAGCGAGCGCCCGCTTTCGGAAACCAGCTGGGCGATCAGCAGCCACGGAATCATGCCCGAGTCGGCATAGGCGAACTCGCGGAAATAGTGGTGGGCGCTCATCTCGCCACCGTACACCGCGTCTTCGGCGCGCATCTTTTCCTTGATGAAAGCGTGGCCGCTCTTGCACTGCACCGGTACGCCGCCGGCCTGTTCGACCATGTCCACGGTGTTCCAGACCAGGCGCGGGTCGTGCACGACCTTGCCGCCGGGATTGCGCGCCAGGATTGCCTTGGCCAGCAGGCCGACCAGGTAGTAGCCCTCGATGAAGCGGCCGGTATGGTCGAAGAAGAAGCAACGGTCGAAGTCACCGTCCCAGGCAATGCCGAAATCGGCACCGTGTTCGCGCACGGCGTCGGCGGTGGCGGCGCGGTTCTCCGGCAGCAGCGGGTTGGGAATGCCGTTGGGGAAGCTGCCGTCCGGCTCGTGGCAGATGCGGATGAACTCGAACGGCAGGTGCGGCGACAGCAGGTCGACGATGGCCCCGGCACCGCCGTTGCCGGCGTTGACCACCAGCTTCAGCGGTCGCAGCTTGCCAGCGTCGACATAGCTCAGCAGGTGCTGGATGTACGCGCTCTTGTCGTGCTGCGCGCTCTGCGCGGCACGCGGCGGCTGTGCCGCGGACGTATCGGCGGCAACCGCATCGGAAATCGCGAACAGGCCAGTATCGGAGCTGATCGGTCGTGCGTTTTCCTTGACCAGCTTCATGCCGTTGTAGTCCATCGGATTATGGCTGGCGGTGACCATCACACCGCCGGCCGCGCCCAGGTGGTCGGTCTGGAAATAGACCTCTTCCGTGCCACACAGGCCGATGTCGATCACCTCGCGCCCGGTACCGCGCAGACCTGCGGCCAGTGCATCCTGCAGCGCGGGGCTGGTCAGGCGCACGTCATGGCTCAGCACCACCGGGCCCGGCGCAAGCTGCGCCGCCAGGGCAACGCCGATGCGGCGGGCCAGATCTTCGTTCAGTTCTTCCGGCACGCGGCCGCGGATGTCATAGGCCTTGAAGGCGGGCAGGGGCATTGATCGGGATCCTTGGGTGGCTCAGCACGCGATTGTAGTACCTGTCTTGTATGGGAAGCGTTTCCATGCCGCAACGCCACGTGACCGCCTGCCGTGCTGGCCTAGAATGGTGTGATTACATCAACGAAGTGAGGGCGTAGATGAGCAATCCGGCAACGACCGGCGCAAAGCGCGGCAAGCGCTTCGCCAGTGCGACGGAGGCCCTGCAGGGGGTGGTCGCCGATGGACAGACCCTGGCCGTGGGCGGCTTTGGCCTGTGTGGCATCCCCGAGGCGCTGATCGCTGCGCTGCGCGACAGTGGCGTCAAGGGCCTGACCGTGATCTCCAACAATGCCGGTGTCGATGGCTTCGGACTGGGCCAGCTGCTGGAAACCCGGCAGATCAGCAAGATGATTTCGTCCTACGTGGGCGAGAACAAGGAATTCGAACGGCAGTTTCTGGCTGGTGAGCTGGAGCTGGAGTTCAACCCGCAGGGCACTCTGGCCGAGCGCCTGCGTGCCGGTGGTGCGGGTATTCCGGCGTTCTTCACTGCCACCGGCTATGGCACGGTGGTTGCCGAGGGCAAGGAAACCCGCGAGTTCGACGGCAAGCACTACGTGATGGAGACGGCGCTGCGCGCCGATGTGGCGCTGGTCAAGGCCTGGAAGGCCGACGAGGCCGGCAACCTGGTGTTCCGCAAGACCGCACGCAACTTCAACCCGGCCTGTGCGATGGCCGGCAAGGTCTGCATCGTGGAAGTGGAGGAGGTGGTGCCGGTCGGTGCCATCGACCCGGACCAGGTGCACCTGCCAGGCATCTATGTGCACCGCATCGTGCACAACGCGCATCCTGAGAAGCGAATCGAACAGCGCACCATCCGCGCGGAGGGCAACTGACATGGCGTGGACCCGTGACGAGATGGCGGCACGCGCCGCCCAGGAGCTGACCGATGGCGCCTACGTGAACCTGGGCATCGGCCTGCCGACGCTGGTTGCCAATCACATTCCCGAAGGCGTGGACGTGTGGCTGCAGTCGGAGAACGGCCTGCTCGGCATCGGCCCGTTCCCGACCGACGCTGAAGTCGACGCGGACCTGATCAATGCCGGCAAGCAGACGGTTACGGCGCGTGCCGGTGCCAGCTACTTCGGCAGCCACGACAGCTTCGCGATGATCCGCGGTGGCCATGTGAACCTGGCCATCCTTGGCGCCATGCAGGTCACCGACAAGGGTGACCTGGCCAACTGGATGGTGCCCGGCAAGATGGTCAAGGGCATGGGCGGGGCAATGGACCTGGTCGCCGGCGTGCAGCGGGTTGTGGTGCTGATGGAGCACACTGCCAAGAACGGCGAGCACAAGATCCTGGCCGAATGCACGCTGCCGTTGACCGGCGTGGGCGTGGTCGACCGCATCATCACCGATCTGGCGGTGTTCGACGTGACTGAAAAGGGCCTGTTGCTGGTGGAGGCCGCGCCGGGTGTCAGCGATGAAGAGCTGAAGGAAAAGACCGGCGTCGCGTTCCAGCGCGGCTGAGGCTGCAAGGGCGGCCAAACGTGCCGCCCTGCTTCTTGAGGTGCCGCCATGCTGTTCCCCCACGACCTGCCCGATGCCGATGTCCTGCACCTGCCGGGATGGCTGGCTGCGGCCGAGGCCGACCAGCTGCTGTATTCGCTGCAGGCCGAAGTGCCCTGGGAAACCCATCGCATCCGCATGTTCGGCAACTGGGTGGACTCGCCGCGGCTGAGCTGCTGGATCGGCGACCCGCAGGCCCGCTATCGCTATTCCGGTGCCGAGTTCGTGCCGCGCCCCTGGCCGCCGGTGTTGCAGGCCATGCGCGGGCGCCTGGAAGCCGAAGGCCACGGCCGCTTCAACAGCGTGCTGCTGAACCGCTACCGCGGTGGCGGTGACTACATGGGCTGGCACAGCGATGACGAGCCGGAGCTGGGCCCGGCCCCGGTGATCGCTTCGCTGAGCCTGGGCGCGGCGCGCCGATTCCTGCTGCGACGCCGCGACGACCCGGCACGCAAGGCTGAATTCGTGCTGGGCCACGGCGACCTGCTGCTGATGGCCGGACAGACCCAGCGCTTCTACCAGCACGCGCTGCCGAAGATGGCGCGGGTGCACGGCGAGCGGATCAACCTGACGTTCCGTTGGATTTCGCCGCGTTGACGAAGAAGGGGTCAGATCCCTTTCCGGCCGGAAAGGGACCTGACCCCGTAACCACATGCCCGGCGAATGCTGCGATCAGCGCGCAACGGTCGGCTGGTCGGCCTGCCCGCTCTGCAGCGTCCAGCCCACCACGTCCTGCGCCAGCTGCTGCAGGCCACGCTCGAACGCGGCGGTCACCGCCGGTACGTCGGTGCTGCCGACCGGCTGCGCCTGGCGGAAGGTGCGGTCAGCGACCACACGCTGGTCGGCGACATGGATCAGCTTGGCGTTGACCTCGATCACCACGGTGGGCGTGGCCTGGCCCTGGTAATCCGATTCGAAGCGGCGCACATCGGTGGACAGCTTGTAGTCGGCGCGGATGCCGGCGGTGCTGCGGGCCACGCCGCGGATGCGGCCGGAATCCTCGAAGCCACGCAGCAGCGTGTCCTCGATCATGTCGGTGGCCGGCTGCGCCCAGCTGGCACCCTTGTAGATCTCAAGCTGCGACGGTGTCGGCCGCACATTGATGCGCGGGCTGTCGACCATGCGCGCGGCGCTGGGCTTGGCCAGTACCAGCTGCCAGCTGGCCTGCGGCCACGCCGGGTCTGCCTTGACCTGCACGGATGGCGAGTACAGCGTCACCGCGGATTTCTCGCTGCTGCCGAGGATGGAGCAGCCCCCCAGCAGGGTGACCATCGAAGCGGCCAGCAACAGGCGTGGAAGGGTGGTCGGGCTCATTTGGGTTCGAACTCCTTCGGTGCGTCGCGGCCCAGCAGGTAGCGCGCGGGGTTGTTCTCGAGGCGGTCGCTGACCCGGCGCAGGTCGCGGATCAGGCCGCGCAGTTCGGTCAGCGTCGGGCCCAGCTGGCCGAGGCCATCGTTGGCGAAGCTGTTGATCGCGGCGCGGTTCTCGCCAAGGATCGAATCGGCGTTGCCGGCGGCCGAGTCGAGCTTGGCCAGGGTCGCGTCGAGCTTGTCGATGATGCCGGGCAGCTGCTGCACCAGGTTCCTGTCCAGGCGCTCGATGGTGCCGTTGGTGGTCTTCAGCGTGGTGTCCAGGCTGCGGGCGGCATCGCGCGCGCTGAGCAGCAGCGCCTGCGTGCCCTGGTCACGGTCGGCCAGGCCGCCGCTGATCGTCTCCAGGTTGGCCAGCGTCGCGTTGATCGAGGCCACGTTGCGGTCGCTGAGGATCTGGTCCATGCGCTCGACGATGCGGTTGGCGACGTCGGTGATGTTCTGCAGCGCAGAGGGCGTGGTCGGGATGATCGGTGCCGGGTCCTTGTTGACCGTGGTCAGCGCCGGCGACTGCGGCGTGCCGCCGCTGAGCTGGATGATCGACGGGCCGGTCAGGCTGGTGATCGCCAGCTTGGCGCGGGTATCGGTCTTGACCGGCGTGTTGGAGTTCAGGCGGATGCGCGCGACTACCTGGCGCGGGTCGTCCGGCACCAGGTTCAGTTCGGTGATCGAGCCCACCGCGATGCCGTTGTACTGCACCGGGCTGCCCACCGACAGGCCGGTCACCGCTTCGCGGAACACCACGCGGTACTCTTGCCAGGTACGGTCGGAGGAATATTTGGCGGCCCACAGGCCGAAGGCCAGCAGGGCCAGGCCGGTGATCAGGGTGAACGCGCCGATCAGCACGTAGTTGGCTTTGGTTTCCATGGCTCAGGCACTCTCGATCTGTTCGCCACGCGCGGCGCGCGCGCGGGGTCCGTGGAAGTATTCCTGGATCCACGGATGATCCAGTTTCTCGATGTCAGGCAAGGGTGCGTTGGCCACCACCCTGCGGTCGGCGATCACCGCGACCCGGTCGCAGATCGCGTACAGCGTGTCCAGGTCGTGGGTGATCAGGAACACGGTCAGCCCCAGCGCTTCCTGCAAGGTCTTGATCAGGCGGTCGAACGCGGCCGCGCCGATCGGGTCGAGCCCGGCGGTGGGTTCGTCCAGGAACAGCAGCGGTGGATCCAGCGCCAGCGCACGGGCCAGGCCGGCGCGCTTGCGCATGCCGCCGGACAGCTGCGAGGGCAGCTTGTTGATCGCATCGGCGGGCAGGCCGGCCAGTTTCACTTTCAGCAGCGCCAGTTCGTAGTGCCAGCGCTCGGGCAGCTCGCGATGGTGTTCCTTCAGCGGCACCTGCACGTTCTCGCCCACGGTCAGCGAGGAGAACAGGGCGCCGTCCTGGAACAACACGCCGGTGTTGCGCTCGATGTGCAGCCGGCTCTCGGCGTCGTCGGCACGCGCGTCGCGGCCGAGTACTTCGATCTGCCCGGCATCGGGCACGCGCAGGCCGAGGATCGAGCGCATCAGCACCGATTTGCCGGTACCGGAGCCGCCGACCACGCCCAGGATTTCGCCGCGGCGCACATCCAGATCCAGGTCTTCGTGCACGGTCTGGCTGCCGAAGCGGTTGACCAGGCCACGCACGCGGATGGCCAGTTCGTGGCCCTGGTCGTCGCGCATGTCGATGGAGTCGGGGAGGGCGGATGTGCTCATGTCACCAGTCCATGTGCATGAACCACAACGCCGCGAAGGCGTCGATGATGATCACCAGCGAGATCGTCTGCACCACGCTGGAGGTGGTGCGCTCGCCGACCGACTGCGCGGTGCCCTCGACCTTCAGTCCTTCCAGGCAGCCGATCAGGCCGATCACCAGCGCGAACACGGGTGCCTTGGACAGGCCGACCAGCAGGTGCCGCACTTCCATCGTCTCGTGCATGCGCGCGATGTACATCTGCGGCGGGATGTCGAGGTCGAACGCGCCGACGGTGATGCCGCCGGCCAGGCCCGCGATCATCGCGATGAAGGTCAGCAAGGGCAGGGTGACCAGCAGCGCCAGCAGTCGCGGCAGCACCAGCAGGTCGACCGGGTCCAGGCCCAGCGTGCGCATTGCATCGATCTCCTCGCGTGCCTTCATCGCACCAATCTGCGCGGTGAACGCACTGGCGGTGCGGCCGGCCAGCACGATCGCGGTCAGCAGTACCGCGAACTCGCGCAGGAAGGCGATGTTGACCAGCTCGACCACGTAGATCTCGGCGCCGAAGTCGCGCAGGATGGTCGAGCCGAGGAATGCGATCACCGCACCCACCAGGTAGGACAGCAGCGCCACCAGCGGTACCGCATCCAGCCCCACCTGCTCCATCTGGTGCACGGTGGCGGTCAGCCGGAAGCGGCGGGGTTCCTTGACCAGCCGGGCCGCCTTGACCAGGTTCTCGCCGAGGAAACTGCACAGCGCCTTGATGTTGTGGCCAGTGGCGTGGACGCTGACACCCAGCCGTTCCAGCGCGGCCAGCACGCCGAAATCGCGCTTGGGCTTGGGGCGGTCGTCGGCCACTTCCTCGATGGTACACACCAGCGCCTGGTGGTCCGCGCGGAACTGCAGTGCGTCCTCGTGCAGATCGGCACGGTGGGCCACGCGCAGCACCTGCAGCACGCCGGCCGAATCCAGCTGCTCGATGCCGGTGGCATCGATGCCGGTCAGCTTGTCGGGAACGCCGTGCAGGACCTCGGCCGCGGCCAGCGCGGTCTTCAAGGTCCAGGTGCCGGACAGGTGGATCAGGCCCGGGTCATGGGCATCCTGTTCGAGCTGGGGGGCGAGGTTCGGGGTGACGTGGGCCATTCGGGTCGCAGCATAACCGTTCTGTATCGGGCTTCGCGTCGAACTCGGATGAATTTCTCCGGTGGGCCCCAGCGTAGGTAATACTACGGCGCATGTCCGCAGACGCTCACACGATCCCCACGCCCCAGGCCACCTACGCACAGCGCGTGGCCTTTGTTTCCGAGATCGCCGGACGCCTGCACAGCTATGGCACCACGGCCCAGCGCCTGGAAACGGCGGTGGTGGCACTGGCCCGCCAGCTCGATCTGGATTGTGAACCGTGGTCGAATCCCACCGGTATCATCCTCAGCTTCAGCGATCCGGCGCAGGCGATCGGCTCCAGCGACATCACCCGCGTGATCCGCCTGGCGCCCGGTGAGAACGACCTGCACAAGCTCAGCGTCGCCGACCATATCGCCGAAGAAGTGTCCAACGGGCGGATGAGCATCGCCCAAGGCCATACCGCGCTGCGCCAGCTGGACAAGGATCCGGGCCGGCGCGGCAAGCTGCGCACCATCCTGTCATTCACCCTCGGCGCGGCCGGCGTGGCCGGCATGTGGAAGCTGCCGTGGCTGGACATCGCCACCGCCGGTGTCATCGGCCTGATGATCGGCCTGCTCGGCATGGTCACCGACCGCCGCCCGGCCACCCGCGAAGCGGCCGAGGCGCTGGCGGCGCTGCTGGCCGGCATGGTCGCCACCCTGGTGGCGTCCTTCATTGGCGCGCTCAACCTCAATACGGTGATCATCGCCTCGCTGGTGGTGCTGCTGCCCGGCATGTCACTGACCAATGCGGTCAATGAGCTGGCCAGCCAGCACTGGGTGTCGGGCACCGCGCGCTTTGCCGGCGCGCTGACCACCATCATGAAGCTCAGCGTCGGCGCGATGATCGCGGTAACCCTGGCCGACGTGCTCGGGCTGGATCCGGTGATCCGCGCCGCGCGGCCGCAGGGGCCGTGGGTGGAGTGGGGTTCGCTGCTGACCGCGGCCTTTGCGTTCGCGATGCTGTTCAAGGCCAACCGGCGCGATTACCCGTGGGTGATCGCCGCCTCGGTGGCCGGTTATGCGATCTCCAAGTTCGGCGGCCATGCCTGGGGCGCGCCGGCCGGCATCTTCCTGTCGGCGATGCTGCTGACCGCGGGCGGCAATCTGTTCGGTCGCCTGATCGGGCGTCCAGGCGCGATCATCCGCCTGCCCGGCATCATCATGATGGTGCCCGGCAGCACCAGCCTGCGCGGTGTTCTGACCCTGGTCCAACAACAGGATGTCGGCGCCGGCCAGAGCGTGTTCCTCACCGTGCTCAACGTGGTGATGGCGCTGGTCGCCGGCCTGCTGTTCGGCAACCTGCTGATGCCCGCTCGCAAGACCCTGTGATGATGTCGGTGGGTGTGGACCCCGGTCCACACACCGGAGAATGAAAAACGCCGGCGTCCGCCGGCGTTTTTCATTCCAACCTGATCCCGGCCTCAGGCCTTCTTGATCAGGAAATCTTCCGGCTTCTTGTTGCCCTTGGCGGTCAGTTCAGCCATCCAGCGCGGCTGCTTGCCACGGCCGGTCCAGGTTTCCTTCGGATTGGCCGGGTTGCGGTACTTCGGTGCAACCTTGCCCAGCTTGCGGCCGGCGGTCTTCGACGGGGCCTTGGCGGCCGGGGCGGCCTTGCGGGCACGCGTGGCCGGGGCGCTGCCGAACAGTTCTTCGATGGTGTAACCCTCGGTCTTGGCCAGCTTGGTCAGCTGGGCCCGGACCTTGGTGATCGGCCGGCGCTTGGCGACGATGGTCTGCTGCTTCTTGGCGGTACGGATCAGGGCGCCCAGCTCGCGTGCTGACAGGCCGGTCAGGTCAATGCTCATTTACGGTTACTCCGGAAACTAATGTGTGGACGGGACAAGCCAGTCCATGGCGTCGGCGGACAGAATAGAGATGAATTAATCACAGCACAAATGCAGGCGGGTCATGGCGTGGCGGCATGCAGACGCCGTCGCGGTGATTTTGACCGGATTATGTCCGCTGCAATATCGGGGAAGGGCGCGGGCAAAAAAAAAGACCGGGGCAGGCCCCGGTCTTTTCCTGATCAGCCCTGCAGACGCTGCAGCAGGGAGGCCTTGTCCAGGTTCTCCGCGTCGCTGGCGCGGCGCGAGCGGTACTCGTAGGTGCCAGCGGCCAGGCCGCGTTCGCTGACCACCACGCGATGCGGAATACCGATCAGCTCCATGTCGGCGAACATCGCGCCCGGGCGCAGGCCGCGGTCGTCGAGTGCAGCGTCCAGGCCCGCGTCGCGCAGCTCCTGCAGCAGGTTGGCAGCGGCGTCGGCCACGGCCGCATCGCCCTTCGGGTTGATCACACACACCACCACCTGCCACGGCGCCATCGCGTCCGGCCAGATGATGCCGGCATCGTCATGGTTCTGTTCGATCGCGGCAGCCACCACGCGCGAGATGCCGATGCCGTAGCACCCCATCGCCATCACCGCGGCCTTGCCGTTCTCGTCCAGCACGGTGGCATCCAGCGCTTCGGCGTACTTGCGGCCGAGCTGGAACACATGGCCGACTTCGATGCCACGTGCGATCTTCAGTTCACCGCCGTCCACGGCACGGTCGCCGGCCCGCACGTTGCGGATGTCGGCCACTTCCGGTTCCGGCAGGTCGCGGCCCCAGTTGACGCCGGCCAGGTGGAAACCGGCTTCGTTGGCGCCGACGACGAAGTCGGCCATCGCCGCCACTTCGCGATCGGCGACCACGCGGATGGCCTTGGCCGGCGCGACCGGGCCAAGGAAGCCCGGCACGCTGCCCAGGTGCTCGGCGATTTCCGCCTCGCTGGCGAAGCGCTGCTCGTCCAGGCCGGCGACCTTGGCCAGCTTGATCTCGTTGACCTCATGGTCGCCACGCACCAGCGCCAGCACGAACTGCTGTGCCTTGCCTTCGCCGGCGATCAGCGCCACCGACTTCACCGTGCGCTGCAGGTCGATGCCGAGCAGCGCCGCGACGTCCTCGCAGGTCTTCTGGGTGGGGGTATCCACCTTGCGCATCGTTTCGGTGGCGGCCGCACGCGGCGCCGGATCGGCGGCAATCGCCGCTTCCATGTTGGCTGCGTAGTCCGAGCCGGTGGAGAACACCAGCGCGTCCTCGCCGGAATCGGCGATGACGTGGAATTCCTGCGACGCATCACCGCCGATGGCACCGGAGTCCGCCTGCACCATGCGGAAATCCAGGCCGAGGCGGGTGAAGATGCGGCTGTAGGCCGACTTCATGTTCTCGTATTCGCGCACCAGGCACTCATCGTGCAGGTGGAACGAATAGGCGTCCTTCATCAGGAACTCGCGCGAACGCATCACGCCGAAGCGCGGGCGGATCTCGTCGCGGAACTTGGTCTGCACCTGGTAGAAGTTCACCGGCAGCTGCTTGTAGCTGGACAGCTCGCTGCGCGCGAAGTCGCAGGCGGCTTCTTCGGCGGTCGGGCTGTAGCAGAACACCTGGTCCTTGCGGTCCTTGATCTTCAGCAGCTGCGGGCCGAACTTCTGCCAGCGGCCGGTCTGCTCCCACAGTTCCTTCGGCTGGATGGTCGGGATCTGGAATTCCACGGCACCGGCCCGGTCCATTTCCTCGCGCACGATGCGCTCGACCTTGCGCAGTACGCGCAGGCCCAGCGGCGACCAGGTGTACAGGCCCGATGCCAGCTTGCGGATCATGCCCGCGCGCAGCATCAGCCGATGGCTGGTCAGCTCGGCGTCGCTGGGGGTTTCCTTGGTGGTGTGCAGGTGGAACTGGGAGAGGCGCATCGTCGGCTTCGGATAACGGCAGAGACCTCTATTCTGCCAGCCCGGCCGGGGGGAGGGGTATCGGCAGGGCTGCGCCCTGCACCCGCGGGTAGTGCCGGCCGCTGGCCGGCAACAGCAACAGCAAAAACGGGTCTCCTGGGAGATGGCGGGGTGGGTCCGGTTACAGGGGACGCCGTAAACCCATCCCTGGGGGCTTGGTCGCGCCTTGCTCGTGTGCGCTGTCCTGCGCACACGGCAAGACCGGTGTTGAGCGTCCTGCCCAACCCGCCCGAGGCATGCCTCGGGCCCACGCCGCTCACACCCCTGCCGCCGGACCCACCCCGCCTTCGATAGTTTCCTGCGAGCTGTCGGAATGGCTCCTGGGGTCAGATCCGTTTTCCGCAGGAAAACGGATCTGACCCCGAATTCAATTCGAGATCTGACAGATTTCATCCACGTATGGCGTGGATCTACCACCGTCACCGGGAAACTGTCGAAGGCGGGGCGGTGTCGGATTGCGGGGTGTCCGCGGCATGGATGCCGCGGCCAAGCCCCCATGGACGGGTTTACGGCGCCCCCGCAATCCGACACCGCCCCGCCATTCCACGGAATGCCCGCTTTTGACGTTGCCGTTGCTTGCAGCCTCTGCAGGTGCAGGGCGCAGCCCTGCCGATACCCTTAACCGGCCGGTGGGCAGTACGCCTTGATGGCGGCCTGCGCCAATCCCCTCTGCGCGGTGTGCTGCTCCGGAGTCAACGGGGTATCGGCCTTGCCATCACCATCGGTGTCCTGCATCACCTGGCCACCACCGTCCAGCAGGGCCAGGTTGGCCCGGGCCGTGCTGCACTGCCCGGGGACCGGCGCGGCCGGGGTCTCGGTGCTGGCTGCGGCCTGCGGGGTGCGGGCCTGCTCGCGGGTCTCGAACTGCTTGCCCGCCGGCGGGGTCTCCGAATACTGGGTTACGCCATGGGCGTCCTTCCATTTGTAGACGGGGCCGGCCAAGGCGTTGGCACTGGCCAACAGCAGCAGGCATCCAAGGCAGGACAGGGCACGCATGGCAGACTCCACGGAATGGGCGCAGAACGCCGATTGCAGCATTGGCGCCGACCGCTGGCAAGTCGATTAAACTGGATTGCATGGACCCGATCACACCGCCGCCGCGCTCGCGCACGATTTACCTGCTGCCCAACCTGTTCACCACCGCCGGCCTGTTCGCCGGTTTCTACGCGATCATCGCCGCGGCCAACGGGGATTTCGTCAATGCCAGCATCGCCGTGTTCGTGGCGGCGGTGATGGATGGCCTGGACGGGCGCGTGGCGCGCCTGACCGGTACCAGCAGCGAATTCGGCGTGCAGTACGACTCGCTGGCCGACCTGGTCAGCTTCGGCATGGCCCCGGCGCTGGTGATGTACCACTGGTCGCTGTCGTGGCTGAAGTTCGACGATCCGCTGCTCGGCCGCGTCGGCTGGGCCGTGGCCTTCCTGTATGCGGCCTGCGCGGCGCTGCGCCTGGCCCGCTTCAATACCCAGGTGGCGGTGGTCGACAAGCGCTGGTTCGTCGGCCTGGCCAGCCCGGCAGCAGCGGGCCTGATGATGTCCTTCGTCTGGGCGTTCGCCGATGGCAACCTGGGCTGGGACGGCAACCAGCTGCGGTACGTGGCGCTGGCGGTGACGATCATCGCTGCGCTGCTGATGGTCAGCCGCATCCGCTTCTGGAGCTTCAAGGGTGGCGCTGCCAAGGGCACCCGTTCGGACCGCGTGCCGTTCCTGGTGCTGGCACTGGTGCCGGTGGCGATCGCGATTGCGGTCATCGACCTGCCGCGCGTGCTGTTCGCGGTCGGCATCCTGTACGCCTTGTCCGGCCCGGTGATGTGGGCCGTGCAGCGCCTGCGCAAGAAGCCCGAGGCCGCGTGAGCCAGGACCTGCCCGTGCTGTGGTCACCGGCCCAGCAGGCCTGGCTGCAGGCCATGGGCTACGCCGTCTATCACGATGGCCAGCTGGCTGCCGAGCTGGATGCCGCGCTGCAGTTGAGCGTGGCCGAAGCCGAGGCCAGCGTCGCCCCGCCGGAACCGGTGCGGGCCCCCGTGCCGTCGCGCGAACAGCATGCCGGGGTGGCGCCCGCAGCCCGCCCGGAACGGCCGGCACCGCCGCGCCGCGAAACGCCGGTCAGTGCCCCGGATACCGTGCCGGCGGCTGAGCGCCCGATGCCCAGCGGCAACGCGCGCCAGCCGGTGGTCCGCCTGCCGGATCGCCTGCAGATCGCGCTGCTGCGTGCGTCCGGCTGCAACCCGAACGACCCGGCTACGCAGCGGTTGATGGACAGCTGGCCGCTGGACCAGCTGCGCCACGACCCGGCCGCCAAGCGTGCGCTGTGGCCGCAGCTGCGTGCCCTGCGCAAGCGGGGCACGCCATGAGCGCGGTCACCCGGCCCGGCCCGGTCAGCCTGCGTGCGTTGCGCGAGAGCGACCTCAATGCGGTAATGGCGATCGAACTGCGCGGCTACCCTTTTCCCTGGACCCGCGGCATCTTCATCGACTGCCTGCGTGCCGGCTATCCCGGCCTGGCGATGGAGCGCGATGGCCTGCTGGTCGGCTATGGCGTGCTCAGCATCGCCGCCGATGAAGCGCACGTGCTGAACATCTGCATCGATCCGCTGGCACAGTCGCGCGGGCTGGGCCGCCAGCTGCTGCGCGCGCTGGTGCAGCTGGCCGCCGACCGTGGCGCACAGCGCGTCTTCCTGGAAGTGCGTCCGTCCAATACGCCGGCGCTGGCGCTGTATCACAGCGAAGGATTCAATGAGATCGGCCGCCGCCCGCGCTACTACCCGGCTGCACAGGGCCGCGAGGACGCGGTCGTGATGGCGATCGAACTGGTCGACGGCGATCTGCAGGAAATGCCGCCGCTGTAACGGGGAGGGGGTGCCGGCCAGCGGCCGGCACTACCGATGCGTCGCTCACGCCAGCCGCAACGCCAGCACGCCGCCCACGATGAGCGACGCTGCCAGCCAGCGCGTGCGCGGCACCCGCTCGCGCAGCAGGAACACCGAGATCAGCAGCGCGAACAGGATCGAGGATTCGCGCAGCGCCGAGATCATTGCCACCGGCGCCTGGGTCATGGCCCACAACGCCATCGCATAGGAGGCGGTGGTGCCGACGCCACCGGCCAGTCCCAGCGGCCAATGCTGCCGCGCATAGTCCAGTACCGCGCCGCCGCGCGTATACAACGCCCACAGCGGCAGCGGGATGCCCGACAGCAGGAACAACCACAACGTGTAGCTGAGCGCGCTGCCGGACTGGCGCGCACCCTGCGCATCGACCAGCGTGTAGGTGGCGATCATCGCTGCGGTCAGCAGCGGCAGGCGCAGTTGGCCGCCACGCGCACCCAGTGCCATGCACAGGATGCCGGTGCTCACCAGCACCACGCCCAGCCACGCTGCGGCGGGCAATGGCTCACCGAGCAGGGTGCCGGCCAGTGCGACCAGGATCGGCGCGCTGCCACGCATCAGCGGGTAGGCCAGGCTCATGTCGACCTGCTGGTAACAACGCGCGACCAGCCCGTAGTAGGTCACCTGCAGCAGCACCGACGCAGCCAGCCAGGGCCAGCTGTGCGCGGCCGGGAAGGGCAGGAAGGGCAGGGCGGCGGCCGACAGCAACGCGGCACTGCCGGTCACCAGCACGGTACCGAGGAACTTGTCCGGGCCGCGCTTGACGATCGCATTCCAGCTGGCATGCAGCGCCGCGGCAGCGAGGACGAGCAGGAAGATGGAAAGCGGCATCCGCCGATGATGCCATGCGGGGCAAATGGAAACGCCGGGCATCGCCCGGCGTTTCCGATTCCGCTTCGGTGGGTGCCAACCTCTCCCGCGGCAGGTGCCAACCCTCCCCTGCCGTGGTGGGTGCCAACCTTGGTTGGCACGCACCAGAGCGCGGCGTTACAGCTTCGCGCGCTGCTCGCGCAGGCCGGCCAGCTGGGTGTTCCAGTCGACCAGGCGCACGCGCTCCTGGTCGACCACCGCCGGTGGCACCTTGTCGGTGAACCTGGCCAGCTTGGTTTCGCTCTTTTCCTGCTCGCCTTCCACGCGCTTGATCTCCTTGTCCAGGCGCGCGCGCTCGGCATCGAGATCGACCAGGCCTTCCAGCGGCACCAGCAGCTTCAGCTCGCCCACGATCGCGGCGGCCGCCGGCGGTGCGCTTTCGCCCTCGGCCAGCCACTGGATGCTGTCCAGCTTCAGCAGGAACGACAGCGAGGCGCTGAAGCGTTCGATGCGCACGCGGTCCTGCTCCAGGCCGGCCTGCAGGCGCAGCGGCACCTGCCTGGACGGCGCGACGTTCAATTCGCTGCGCACGCGACGCACCGCACTGATCACCGCCTTCAGCCATTCCACGTCGGCCTCGGCCTGGGCGAAATCACCGGCGAATTCGGCGGCGGTCGGGTACGGGCGCAGCGACAGCGTGGTTTCGGCCAGGCCCAGGCGCGGGGCCAGCTGCTGCCACAGCTGTTCGGTGATGAACGGGGTGAGCGGGTGCAGCAGGCGCAGCAGCGCTTCCAGCACGTACAGCAGGGTGTGCCGGGTGCTTTCGGCATCAGCCGCGTCGGCACCGTTCAGTGCCGGCTTGCTCAGCTCCAGGAACCAGTCGCAGAACGCGTTCCAGGCGAACTCGTACAGGCACTGCGCCAGCAGGTCGAAGCGGTACGCGGCGAAATGGCCCTGCGCTTCGGCGGTGGTGGCGGCCAGGCGCGAAAGGATCCAGCGCTCGGCATCGGTGCGCGGGGTCGGCACGCCGGTGAACGCCGCACCTTCGGTGTTCATCAGCGCGAAGCGGCTGGCGTTCCACAGCTTGTTGCAGAAGTTCTTGTAGCCCTCGGCGCGGTTCATGTCGAACTTGATGTCGCGGCCGTGGGTGGCCAGCGCGGCGATGGTGAAGCGCAGCGCATCAGCACCGTGGGCAGCAATGCCGTCCGGGAATTCCTTGCGGGTGGCCTTCTCGATCTTCTCCACCATCTTCGGCTGCATCAGGCCGCCGGTGCGCTTGGCGACCAGGTCGTCGATGGTGATGCCGTCGATGATGTCCAGCGGGTCGAGCACGTTGCCCTTGCTCTTGGACATCTTCTGGCCCTGGCCGTCGCGGATCAGGCCGGTGAAGTACACGTCCTTGAACGGGATCTTCCCGACCAGGTTGTCGGTGGCCATGATCATGCGCGCCACCCAGAAGAAGATGATGTCGAAGCCGGTGATCAGCACCGACGACGGCAGGTAACGGTCGAAGCCGCGCTCGGCCATGGCCTGTTGGTTCGGCCAGCCCAGGGTGGAGAACGGCCACAGCTGCGAGGAGAACCAGGTCTCCAGCACGTCGCTTTCCTGGTTCAGCACCACCTCGCTGCCCAGGTTGTGCTTGGCCCGCACTTCCTCTTCGCTGCGACCGACGTAGCAGCTGCCGGTGGCGGCATCGAACCACGCCGGGATGCGGTGGCCCCACCACAGCTGGCGGCTGATGCACCAGTCCTGGATGTTGTTCATCCAGTGGCGGTAGGTGTTGATCCAGTTCGGCGGCACGAAGGCAATGCTTCCGTCCTCGACCAGGTCCAGGCCACGCTTGGCCAGGTCGTCCATCTTCACGAACCACTGGTCGGTCAGGTACGGCTCGATCACCTGGCCGGTTCGGTCGCCACGCGGCACCTGCAGCTTGTGCGCCTTGGTCTCGACCAGGATGCCCAGGTCTTCCAGCTCGGCCAGCACGGCCTTGCGTGCTTCATAGCGGTCCAGGCCCCGGAAGCGTTCCGGCGCGTTCTCGTTCAGCGCCGCCACCGGGGTGAACAGGTTGATCATCGGCAGGCTGTGGCGCACGCCCACTTCATAGTCGTTGAAGTCGTGCGCCGGGGTGACCTTGACCACGCCGGTGCCGAACGCGCGGTCCACGTAGTCGTCGGCGATCACCGGCACGCGCCGGCCGGTCAACGGCAGCACCACGTTCCTGCCGATCAGGTGCGCGTAACGCTCGTCTTCCGGGTGCACCATCACCGCGGTATCGCCCAGCAGGGTTTCCGGGCGGGTGGTGGCAACGACCAGGTAGTCGCGGGTTTCGCGCAGGGTTTCCACGCCGTCGGCATCGCGCTCGACGTGTTCGTAGCTCAGGCCGTCATCCAGCGTGTAGGCGATCGACCACAGGAAGCCGTCTTCCTCGGCGCTCTCCACTTCCAGGTCGGAAATGGCGGTCTTCAGCACCGGGTCCCAGTTCACCAGGCGCTGGCCGCGGTAGATCAGGCCCTGCTCGTACCAGCGCACGAAGGCCTCGTTGACCGCCGCCGATGGCTGCGGGTCCATGGTGAAAGTGCTGCGCGACCAGTCGGCGGAGGTGCCGAGGCGGCGCATCTGGCGTTCGATGGTGTCGCCGGACTGCTGCTTCCACTCCCAGACCTTGCCGATGAAGCCTTCGCGGCCCAGCGAATCGCGGGTCTCGCCCTTGCCTTCCAGCGCCAGGTTGCGGCTGACCACCATTTCGGTGGCGATGCCGGCATGGTCGGTACCGACCTGCCACAGCGTGTCGTAGCCGCGCATGCGGTGGTAGCGCACCAGCGCATCCATCAGGGTCTGCTGGAAGGCATGGCCCATGTGCAGGGTGCCGGTCACGTTCGGCGGTGGCAGCAGGATGGTGTACGGCTCGCCCGTGCCGGACGGCTTGAAGTGGCCGGCCTTCTCCCAGGCCTCGTAGAGGTCGGTCTCGAAGGACGTCGGGTCGTAGCTGGAGGCGAGTTGGGTCATGCGGGGGAACCGGTAATCAAGGCGGAAGGGAGATCAGCGCGACCCGAGGGCGCGGCGGATCTTCTGGTCGGTGTGGTACTGGCTGACCGCGTAGGCGGCCCAGATGGCGGCGGGCAGCCAGCCGATCAGGGTGATCTGCAGGATCAGGCAGACGATCCCGGCCAGCGGCCGGCCGATGGTGAAGAAGGACAGCCAGGGAAGAATCAGGGCGATCAGCAGGCGCATCAAGGGGTCCTCGCCGGGCTCACATGTCGTGCTTGTTGAGGTCGTAACCGGCGGCCTTGTACTGGCGCCAGCGCTCGCGCAGCGGTTCGCGCGCTTCCGGATCGGCCGGAACCACTTCCAGCACACGCTCGCACTGGCCCAGCCAGGGCTCATCGCGCAGGTTGATCACCAGCGGGCGTGCCGGCGCGTCGGTGCCGGGTACGGCGATCAGCACCAGGGCCTCTTCCTCGTCCATGTCTTCGCCGGCAATCTGGTGCGGGATGTAGGCATCGTTGTCGAACGCCCACAGCAGCTCGTCCAGTTCCTCGGCCTGGGCCTGGTCACGGGCCAGCACCAGGGTGAACAGCCCGGCGTCGTTGGCCTTGCGCGCCAGTTCGCAGACCAGGCGCAACGGCTCGGTCAGGAAGCGGGGCTTGGCGATCAGGTAGAAGTCGGCGCGGGGCATGGCAGGGTCCGGGTCAGGCAAGGGCCCGGCAGTGCCGGGCGAGGCCCCGGCCGGCGTCTGCCGGCCAGGGTCGGGTACGGCATCAGGCGCGGGCGACCTGGTCCAGCAGCCACTGGCTCAGCAGGCCGACCGGGCGGCCGGTGGCCATGCCACGCTTGCCTTCATCGCTGGCGACGCCGGCGATGTCCAGGTGGGCCCAGCGCTGGCCTTCGGTGAAGCGCGACAGGAAGCAGCCGGCGGTGATCGCGCCGGCCCAGCGGCCGCCGATGTTGTAGACGTCGGCGAAGGTCGAATCCAGCATCGGCTGGTACTCGTCCCACAGCGGCAGGCGCCAGGCGCGGTCGAACACGTGCTCGCCGGCGGCCAGCAGCTCGTTGGCCAGGTCGTCGTGCTTGCTCATCAGGCCGGCGGTCTGGTGGCCCAGGGCGACCATGCAGGCACCGGTCAGGGTGGCGACGTCGACCAGCGCGGCCGGCTCGAAGCGCTGTGCGTAGGTCAGCGCGTCGCACAGGATCAGGCGGCCTTCGGCGTCGGTGTTGCCGACTTCGATGGTCTTGCCCGACATCGAGGTGATCACGTCGGAAGGACGGTAGGCGTTGCCGTCGATGGCGTTTTCCACCGCCGGCACCACCACCACCAGGTTCAGCGGCAGCTTGGCCTTGACCGCCGCGACGAAGGTGCCGATGACGTTGGCGCCGCCGCACATGTCGTACTTCATCTCTTCGATGCCGCCCTGGGTCTTCAGGTTGACGCCACCGGTATCGAAGGTGATGCCCTTGCCGACCAGCACGTAGGGCTTGGCGTCGCCGCCATTGTTCCACTTCAGCACGACCAGGCGCGGGCGGTTGGCCGAACCGCGGGCCACGGCCAGCAGCGAGCCCATGCCCAGCGCTTCCATCTGGTGCTCGTCGAGGATCTCGGCTTCGGCACCCTCGTGCTCGCCGGCGAACTTCACGCCCACGTCGGCCAGATAGGCCGGGGTGCAATAGTTCGGCGGCAGGTTGCCCAGCTCGCGGGCGAACTCGACACCGGCGGCGATGGCCTGGCCCTGGGCCAGGGCCTGGGCGTCGTCACCGGCCACGGCCAGCTGGGCCAGGCCGGCATCGTCGGCCTTCTTCTTGCCCAGGGTGGCGGTGTAGCGGTAGGCGGCGTGATCGGCGGCGATCACTGCCTGGCGGATCGCCCAGGCCGCGTCGCGGTCCTTGATGGCCACTTCGGACAGGGTGAACAGCGCGCTGCGGGCGGCGCCGGCCTTCAGCGCGCGCACCGCGTCGCCCACGGCCTTCAGGTACTGCGGCACGCCGAAGCGGGCGGCGTCGCCGAGGCCGACCACCAGCACGCGCGGCGCGGTCACGCCCGGCAGGTCGTGCAGCAGGGTGGTCGCGCCGGTCTTGCCGGACAGGTCGCCACGCTGGGCCAGGGCGGCCAGGCGGCCACCGCTGGCGGCGTCCAGGGCCTGCGCGGCCGGGGTCAGGGTATGGTCGGCATACGCGCCGACCACCAGGCAATCAACGGTGGCGGCGGCCGGAGCAACGTGGTTCAGGGTGAATTCGAGGGCCATTGAGCAGATTCCATTGGCGAGTCCGTACAATCGCAGGCCGTTTACGCCCAGACAGTAGACTGGGCGGCACCGCGAACGAACCCCAGAGTTTAAACCACCGCCCCATGCTGAAGCTCGACCGATACCTGCTGGGCGATTTCGTCCAGAGTTTCCTGGCTACCCTGATCGTCCTGCTGGTGGTCAGCGTGGGCGGCGTGCTGGTGGACATCCTCGGCAACATCGCCGACGGACGCCTGCCGGCCAAGCTGCTGTTCTCCCAGCTGGGCCTGCAGTTCATCGCCTACCTGCCGCTGATCCTGCCGCTGGCGCTGATGCTGGGCCTGCTGCTGGCCGTGGCCCGGCTCTACCGCGACTCGGAGATGGCGGTCATCACCGCCATTGGCGTGGGGCCCAAGCGGCTGCTGCGGCCACTGCTGATGCTGGTGGTGCCGGTGGTGCTGCTGGTCGGCGCCTGCTCGCTGTGGCTGGGCCCGTGGGCCGGCCGGATGGCCGAGCAGATGATCATCGAGGCCAACCGCAGCGTGCTGATGGCCGGCCTGGAGCCGGGCCGCTTCACCCCGCTGCCCAATGGCGGCGTGGTGTACCTGTCCTCGATCTCGCCCGATGGCACCCAGCTGGGCAAGGTGTTCCTGCAGCGCCAGAAGGATGACCGCCTGGAAGTGGTGTCCGCCAATGGTGGCCGCATGTTCTTCGAGGGCACCCGCCAGCGCTTCCTGGAGCTGGATGACGGCCACCAGGTGGAAGGCCCGGTGGCCGGCGCGCTGGATTACCGGCTGGCGACCTTTGCCCGCAACGACGTGGCCCTGCCCGACGGTGCACAGACCCGCACCGAGGACGACCCGGAACTGATGCCGACCCTGCAGCTGATCGGCGATGAGCGCCCGCAGGCGCAGGCGCAGTTGCACCGCCGCCTGGCACCGCCGCTGATCGCGCTGGCCTTCGCCCTGCTGACCGTGCCGCTGGGCCGCAGCTCGCCGCGCCAGCAGCGCTACGGCCGCATGATGCTGGCCCTGATGGCCTACATGGTGGGCACCAACCTGATGTTCATCGGCAGTGGCTGGATCGCCAACGGCAAGATTCCGGCCGTGCTCGGCCTGTGGTGGTTGACCGTGCCGCTGCTGGCGCTGGCAATCTGGATGTATGCACGTGATGGCCGTCTGGGCCGCTCGAAGGGAGCCCGCGCATGAGGCTGCGCCCGATGCGTTTCGATCTGTACCTGGGCCAGTCGGTGTTCACCACGGTGCTGCTGACCTGGGCGGTGCTGGTCGGCCTGGACGTGGTGATGGCGTTCTCCGGCGAGTTCAAGGACATCGGCAAGAACGGCTACACCCTGGGCCATGCCGCCGCCTGGGTGCTGTACACGGTGCCGCGCCGCGCCTACACGATGTTCCCGACCGCCGCGGTGATCGGCGCGCTGATGGGTCTGGGCCAGCTGGCCGCGACCTCGGAGCTGACCGCCCTGCGTGCGCTGGGCCTGTCGCGCAAGCGCCTGAGCGTGTCGGTGGCGATCGCGTTGTCGCTGCTGACCGCAGTGATGGTGCTCAGCGCCGAGACGCTGGGCCCGTGGGGGCAGGACCGTGCCGATGCATTGAAGGCCAGTGCCAAGTGGGGGCGGGACATCTCCACCACCCGCTACTCCGGCCTATGGGCACGCGAAGGCGACACCTTCCTCAACGCCCAGAGCGGCGAGGAACAGCTGGTGGGCGACAAGGGCACGCGGCTGATCCTGCGTGACGTGCGCCTGTACCGGATCGCCGAAGACGGCAATATCGCCTCGTTGACCCATGCCGCCACCGCCGAGCACGACAAGGACGGTTGGGTGCTGACCGGGGTGCGTCGCGACACCTTCGGCGAGCGCTCGGCCACCCGCCAGGAAGTGGCGCGTGAGCCGTGGAACTCGAAGCTGGATCCGGCGGCGCTGGCCACCGGCATCGCCAAGCCGCGAAACCTCAGCGTGGCCGAGCTGAGTACCAGCATTGCCTATCGCCAGCGCAACGGGCTGGATGCGCGCGATTTCGAGGATGTGTACTGGAGCCGCTGGTTCTACCCGGTGAACGTGCTGGCGCTGTGCCTGGCCGCGGTGCCGTTCGCGTTCGGGTCGCTGCGTAGCGGCGGCATGGGCAAGCGCCTGTTCCTGGGCATCCTGTTTGCACTGGGCTTCTGGCTGCTGCAGCTGTTCTTCGGCCGCATGGCCGGTGCGCTGAAGTTCGATTACCGCATTGCCTATGCGCTGCCGCCGATCGTGATGCTTGCCGTGTCCGGACTGTTGTTCCGGCGCAAGTCGGGCTGATTCTGGTAGCGCGGGGCCATGCCCGGCGCTACCGGGGCAATCCACCGCTTCGGCATCCGTGCCACGACCACCAGCATCCCGGCCCAGCGTGCTGGATTCTGTAGAGCCGAGCCCATGCTCGGCTGCTTTTTGCGCACCGCCTGCCAGCCGAGCATGGGCTCAGCTCTACAGATCGTGCATCACCGCTTGGGCATGCGCACCAGGCGGGTGCCGCTGGCGCGGTCGTGCCAGGTCAGGCGTTGGCGGTCGACCCAGGCCCACCAGAATCCCAGACCGCCCAGCAGCAGCGACAGCGTCCCCACCGCGAAGCGCAGCCACAGCTGGCCGCGCCGCAACGGCGTGCCATCGCGCGACTGCAGTTTCAGCCGCCACGGCCGCATGCCCAGCGTCTGCCCGCCGCGGCGCCAGCTGGCCGTGGCATACCACCCCGTGATCGCCCAGCACACCGCCCACAGCAGCCACTGCCAAGCGCTGAACGGTGCGATGTTCTCGCGCTGCGCGTGGCCGCTGAAGGTGTAGGCGAGGGTGAACAGCGTGCCGGCCAGCATCCACAGCGCCAGCACCGGCAGCGCGTCGTAGACCATCGCCAGCATGCGCCAGGGCAGCAGCGCGCGCGGACGGGGCGTTTCAGTAGCGGCCGCAGGGGCCGTGTCGGTGGCAGGGCGGGACATGCGCCGAGCATACGCAAAGCTGGCCGTGCCCGCAGTGGCCCTCGTATCCTGCATGCATGGCCCTTGTTTCCACCCCCGCCGAACGCCGCCAGCTGGTCCAGCAGCTGCCCGAGCTGCGCGCCGACGACAGTGTGCGCATCCAGCGCTTCCTCGATGCGATCTGGGCCGAGAACGGCCTGGCCCGCGCCACCCTGGACAGCTACCGGCGCGACCTGGAAGGGCTGGCGCGCTGGATGGATGGACGCGACGGTGGCCTGGCCGGCATCGAACGTCCCGGGCTGTTCGACTACCTGGCCTGGCGCACCCGCCACGGCTGGTCGCCGCGCAGCAACGCGCGCCTGCTGTCAGCGCTGCGGGCGTTCTTCGCCGATGGCGTGCGCCGTGGCGAACGCAGCGAAGACCCCAGTGCGCTGCTCGACCCCCCGAAGCTGCCGCGGCTGTTGCCCAAGGCGCTGGCCGAGAGCCAGATCGATGCGCTGCTGGCGGCACCGGACATCGACAGCCCGCTGGGCCTGCGCGACCGCGCCATGCTGGAACTGATGTATGCCGCCGGCCTGCGCGTGAGCGAGCTGGTGCTGCTGCCGGCCACGGCGGTCAACCTGCGCCAGGGCGTGTTGCGGGTCACCGGCAAGGGCAGCAAGGAACGGCTGGTGCCGCTGGGCGAGGAATCGCAGCACTGGCTGGAGCGTTACCTGCAGCAGTCGCGCCCGCTGCTGGTCGGCAAGGGCAAGGTGCATGCCCTGGCGGATGGTCAGACCCCGTTGTTCATCGAGCCGACGTTGCATGCGCTGACCCGGCAGGCGTTCTGGCACCTGGTCAAGCGCCACGCGCAGGTGGCCGGCATCGACGCGGCGCGGATCAGCCCGCATGGCTTGCGCCACAGCTTCGCCACCCATCTGCTCAACCGCGGTGCCGACCTGCGCGCGCTGCAGATGCTGCTCGGCCACAGTTCCTTGTCGACCACCCAGATCTACACCCTGGTAGCGCGCGAGCATCTGCAGAAGCTGCACGCCCGCCACCATCCGCGCGGCTGAGCGCCGGGCTGAATCGCTGCCCGGGGCCGTGCCGGGCGTCGCGGCCCGGTACCGGCGGCTGTGTCAGAATCCGGGGTCTTCTTCTGCTGCGGATCGCTCCATGCTCCGATTTGCCATCGCCGCCGTGTTCGGTGCGCTCAGCCTGACCGCCTGCGCCCAGCCGGCTCCGCCGGCCGCCAAGGCGCCTGCTGCCGCTGCGGCCAAGGCCAGCCCGGCCGCCAACGCGCCGGCCGACCAGGCGGTACGTGCCGCGTTGACCGCGCTCAATCCGGGTTTCCAGGTCGATTACATCGGTGCCGCGCCGTTCCCCGGCTTCCGCGAGGTCGTCGTTTCCGGCCAGCTGCTGTACGTGTCCGATGACGGCCGCTACCTGTTCCAGTCGCAGCCTTACGACACCCGCGCCAAGGGCCCGGCCAACAGCGAGGGCCTGCTTGGTTACCGCCGCGGCCTGCTGGCCAAGGCCAACCACGGCGATCGCATCGTGTTCGCCGCGCCGAACGCCAAGTACACCATCAGCGTGTTCACCGACATCGAGTGTGGTTACTGCCGCAAGCTGCACCAGGACATCGCCGAACTCAACCGCAACGGCATCACCGTCGAGTACCTGGCGTTTCCGCGCATGGGCCTGGGCAGCAAGGACTACACCGACATGATCTCGGTCTGGTGTGCAGCGGATCGTCGCCAGGCCCTGACCAACGCCAAGCGCGGTGGCAGCGTGCCGGCCAGGAACTGCACCAACCCGGTGGCGATGCAGTACGCGCTGGGCCAGCAGCTGGGCGTGAATGGAACGCCGGCGATCTTCGCGCCGGATGGCACCCAGCTGGGCGGCTACCTGCCGCCGGCGCAGCTGCGTGCCGCGCTGGAGAAGCTGTCGGCCAAGCGCTGATCGTCGCTGGTCTTTTCCTGTAGAGCCGAGCCCATGCTCGGCTGCGGAAACAGCAGCCGAGCATGGGCTCGGCTCTACAGGCAGGAAGCCGGGGATGCGTGTCGCATCCCCGGCTTTTTGCTTACTTCAGGCCATCACTGACCGCCTTGGTCAGCGTGCCCTGCGCATCGTCACCGCTGAACTCCCAGACGAACGCGCCGCCCAGGCCCTGGGTCTTCACGTAACCCATCTTGCGGTTGATGTTGGCCGGGGTGTCGAAGCTCCACAGTGTGCTGCCGTTGTAGATCCAGGTGGCACCGGCGGTGTTGTCGGTGTAGCCCGGCCACGCCAGGTTCTTCAGCACCTTCCAGTCCTCGATGCCGGCTTCATACGTACCCGGGGCGGCGCCGGTCGCGGTCTGGTACAGGCCGTTGTTGGCGTTGGCCACACCCGTCCAGCCACGCCCGTAGTAGCCAATGCCCAGGTTGAGCTTGGCGGCGGGCACGCCGCGGCTGATGAAGGCCTCGATGGCGTCGTTGCTGTTGTACAGCTTCTGGTCGCCGGTGGACGGATCATTCGGCGAATCGAACAGCGCCGACTGGTGATTGGTCTTCGCATCCCACGCGCCGTGGAAGTCGTAGGTCATCACGTTGATGTAGTCCAGGTACGGGTGGTATGCGGCCGGATCGGTGACACGGATCTTGTCGATGCCGGCACCCACCGCCACCGTCAGCAACAGGCCCGGACGCACCGCATCGAGTTGGCGGCGGAACTCGGCCATCAGCGCGGTGAAGTTGGCGTTGTCTTCCGGCTTGCCGCATTCGATGCCACAGGCCACCGGGTATTCCCAGTCGATGTCGATGCCGTCGAACACGCCCAGCGCGGCACCGGCACCGCCGGCACCGTCGGTCACCGGCAGGTTGCCCTTGATGTAGGCGTCGATGCACGAGGCGACGAAGGCCTGGCGGTTTTCCGGGCGCGCTGCGCTGGAGAAGCCGCGCGACCAGGTCCAGCCACCCAGCGAGATCAGCACCTTCATGCCCGGGTATTTGGCCTTGAGCTGCTTGAGCTGGTTCCAGTTGCCGCGCAGCGGCTGGTCCCAGGTATCAGCGCTGCCGCTGACACTCTCGGCGGCACTGAAGGCCTTGGTGTAGTCGGCGAAAGCATCGCCACCGGCACCGCTGTTCGGATCCGACGGCTGGGTGATGCCGACTTCGCATCGGTTGTTGCGCACGTTGCCGAACGCGTAGTTGATGTGGGTCAGGCGTGCGGCCGAGCCGCTGCTGTCGATGTTCTTGACCCGGTAGTTGCGGCCGTAGATGCCCCACTGGGTGAAGTAACCGATGACCCGCTTGCCGGTGGTGCCGCCGTCACCGGCCAGCGTGGTGGCGCTGATTTCGGTGCCCTGCGCCGACGTGTTGCCGGCGTTGTCGCGCGCCCGCACGCGGTAACGGTAGGTGGTCGATGCGGTCAGCCCGCCATCCACATAGCTGGCGCTGGACGGCGAACCGACCAGGCTGCCGTTGCGGTACACGTCATAGCCAGCCAGGCCACTGCCGCCGGTGTTGTCGGTGGACGGGCTCCAGCTGAGCGCGATGCTGTTGGCGGTACGGGTGCCGACCGCCAGCCCGCCCGGCACGCTCGGTGCGGTGGTGTCGCCACCGGCGGCGTTGACGGTGATGGTGATGGTCGGGGTGCTGGTGGTGGCGTTGTTGTTGTCGGTCGCGACCGCACGCAGGGTGTGGCTGCCGGCGCTGGCATTGGCCCAGCTGGCCGCATACGGCGCACCGGTGGCCACGCCCAGCGAGCTGCCGTCGCGGAAGAACTCGACCTTGGCGACGCTGCCGTCCGGGTCACTGGCGGTAGCGGTCACGTTGACCGTGCTGCCGGCGCTGAAGGTGGCGCCGTTGGCCGGCGAGGTCAGGCTGACCACCGGCGGCTGGTTGCTGCCGCTGCCATCGCAGGCACCAAGGTTGGTGTAGTAGGGCGCACCGGCCGGATGGTCCGGCGGCGCGTTCCAGATGTCCTGGTTCGCCCGATAGAGGACGCCTCCTTTCTGCAGGGTATCGCCGGCCCGGTAGATCCTGGCCTGGTCCCACTGGGCCACGCCGGCACAGCTGGCAGCCTGCGCCAGGCCGGGCAGGGCGGCGGTACCGGCGGCCAGGGCAAGCAGCCAGGCCAGGTGGCGGGGACGACAGCTTCGGGTCGAACGTTCGGCACTGCGCACAATCGGGTCGTACATGGGTAAGTCTCCGATCAAAGGGCGCGCGGGCCCCGATGGCGCCGCGCGTGACGCAGGTCCGGGCGTCGCCTGGGAAGGCGACGGAGGGGGCGGACGGGGTACCTGGGGGGCCGGGGAGAGAGTCCGGCGCCAGGTGGGGACAACGTTGTCATCAATCGCGTGGTCAATCCGTGAGCAAGCGCATGGTTCCGGGATTCGGGCGGAGAGCGGCGCTGCGCGCGGTCGGCGGCCATCGGCGGAGCCCCTCGTGGCTGGTCGGGCGCGAATTCATGGGTTTGGCCGGGTGGGTGGGGTCAGGCGGGGACGCCGTGAACCCGTCCCTGGGGGGCTTGGCCGCGGCATCCATGCCGCGGACACCCCGACTGACCCCACCCACCCGGCCTCTGACAGGTTCCTGCGCAGCCAGCCACGAAAGACAGAACAAAAAATCGAAATCAAAAGCAGAAGCCGGTCGCTGCGCTCTCCAATGCCTGATTTCTGATGTTCCCTGGTTGCCGGCCAGCGGCCGGCACTACCGCAGAGCCTCCACGCATGGCGTGGATCCACCGCACATCGCGGGAAACTGTCGGGGGCGGGGTGGTGGGGGCCAGCAGGACCGTTGGCGCCATGGATGGCGCCATCGAGCCCCCATGGACGGGTTTACGGCGTGTCCTGCTGGCCCCCACCACCCCGCCGTCCCACGGGAACCCAGCTTTTGCTTGGGCCATTGCCGTTGCCATTGCCGTTGCCGTTGCCCTGGCCTCGGCGGGTGCCGGGCGCCGCCCGGCCAAAGCCCATCCCCCCGCTTCCGGTACAATGTCGGGCCCGTTTCCCAACTACGGTTCCCCGGACATGATGGTCCTCGAGGGCGCGCCCGCCCTGTCGCCGTTCCGCCGCGAACGTCTTGAATCCCGCCTGCAGTCCATCGCTCCCTCCCTGCGCATCAGCGGTGCCTGGCACGTCTACTTCGTGCAGCCCGAAGGCAGCGCCGCCCCCGACCTGACCACCCTGTGCCGCATCCTCGAAGCGGCGCCGCAGGCCGAAGCCGTGGCCGACGGCGCGGTCAGCCGCATCGTGGTGCCGCGCCTGGGCACGCTGTCGCCGTGGTCGAGCAAGGCCACCGAACTGGTCCGCGGTGCCGGCCAGTCGGTCAGCCGGGTCGAGCGTGGCCTGCGCATCGACGTGCAGGGCTGGCCGGCCGATGCCGCCGCCCAGCAGGCGCTGGTCAAGGCGCTGCACGACCCGATGACGCAGTCGGTGCTGGAGACCGTGGAACAGGGCCAGGCGCTGTTCTCGGCACCGGCCCGGGGTGAACTGGAGCGCGTGCCGGTAGACCAGCTGGAGGCCGCCAACCAGCGCCTCGGCCTGGCCATGGCCCAGGACGAGATCGACTACCTGCGCGAGCGTTTCACTGCGCTGGGCCGGTCGCCGTCGGACGTGGAACTGATGATGTTCGCGCAGGCCAATTCCGAGCACTGCCGCCACAAGATCTTCAACGCCAGCTGGACCATCGACGGCCAGGAGCAGGACCGCTCGCTGTTCCGGATGATCAAGAACACCCACCAGCAGACTCCGCAGCACACGCTCAGCGCGTACAGCGACAATGCCGCGGTGATCGAAGGCCATCCGGCCTCGCGCTATCGCCCCGATCCGGCCAGTGGCGAATACCGCCGCGAGCCGCAGGTGCCCAGCGCGTTCCAGATCAAGGTGGAAACGCACAACCATCCGACCGCGATCGCGCCGTTCCCGGGTGCCTCGACCGGTGCCGGTGGCGAGATCCGCGATGAGGGCGCGACCGGCCGTGGCGGCAAGCCGAAGGCGGGCCTGACCGGCTTCTCGGTCTCGCACCTGCGCATCCCCGAGCTGCCGCAGCCGTGGGAAGCGCCGCGCGCGCTGAACCCGCGCATGGCGCCGGCGCTGGAAATCATGACCGACGGCCCGCTCGGCGGCGCCGCGTTCAACAACGAATTCGGCCGCCCGAACCTGCTCGGCTACTTCCGCAGCTTCGAGCTGCCCGAAGGCGCCGATCTGGTGCGTGCATACGACAAGCCGATCATGCTGGCCGGCGGCCTCGGCGCGATCGATCGCGTGCAGGTCGACAAGATCCCGCTGCAGGCCGGTGATGCGGTCATCGTGCTCGGCGGGCCGGCGATGCTGATCGGCCTGGGCGGCGGCGCAGCCAGTTCGGTGGCCTCCGGCGAGAGCGCCGAGGACCTGGACTTTGCCAGCGTGCAGCGCGACAACCCGGAAATGGAGCGCCGCTGCCAGGAGGTCATCGACCGCTGCGTGGCGATGGGCGCCAACAACCCGATCAAGTTCTTCCACGACGTCGGTGCCGGTGGCCTGTCCAATGCCATCCCCGAACTGCTGCACGACTCCAAGGTCGGCGGTGTCATCGACCTGGGCAAGGTGCCCACCGATGATCCGTCGCTGTCGCCGATGCAGCTGTGGTGCAACGAGTCGCAGGAGCGCTACGTGCTGGGCGTGGCCCAGGAGCGCCTGGCCGAGTTCGCCGCGCTGTGCGCCCGCGAGCGCTGCCCGTTCGCTGCCGTTGGCGTGGCCACCGCCGAGGAGCACCTGGTGGTGGCCTACGGTGCCGTGCCGGGCCACACCCCGGCCGATGCGCCGATCGACCTGCCGATGGACGTGCTGTTCGGCAAGCCGCCGAAGATGCACCGCGACACCGCGCACCCGCCGGCACCGCGCTGGCCGGCGCTGAAGACCGGCGGCCTGGACCTGCAGGAAGCCGGCCTGCGCGTACTCGCGCACCCGACCGTCGCCTCGAAGAACTTCCTGGTCACCATCGGTGACCGCAGCGTCGGTGGCCTGACCGCGCGTGAGCAGATGGTCGGCCCGTGGCAGCTGCCGGTGGCTGACGTGGCGATCACCCTGGCCGACTTCGATGGCGTGGCCGGCGAAGCGATGTCGATCGGCGAGCGCACCCCGCTGGCCCTGCTCGACGCCGCTGCGTCGGCACGCATGGCGGTGGGCGAAGCGCTGACCAACCTGTGTGCGGCCCCGGTCGATGCGCTGGATGAAATCAAGCTGTCGGCGAACTGGATGGCCGCGGCCGGCCATCCGGGCGAAGACGCACTGCTGTACGACGCGGTGAAGGCGGTGGGCATGGAACTGTGCCCGCAGCTGGACATCAGCATCCCGGTGGGCAAGGACTCGCTGTCGATGCAGGCGCAGTGGCACGACCAGGGCGAAGCGCACAAGAGCGTGTCGCCGGTGTCGCTGGTGATCTCGGCGTTCGCGCCGGTCGCCGACGTGCGCCAGCAGCTGACCCCGCTGCTCGACCGCGACGTGGACAGCGAGCTGTGGCTGATCGGCCTGGGTGCCGGCAAGCAGCGCCTGGGCGGTTCGATCCTGGCCCAGGTGCACGCCGACCATGGCGATCTGCCGGCCTTCGCCGGTGCCGCTCCGGACCTGGACGATCCGCAGCGCCTGCGTGGCTTCTTCGAGCTGATCCGCGATGCGCGCCAGTCTGGCCTGCTGCTGGCCTACCACGACCGCAGCGACGGTGGTGCCTTCGCCGCGCTGTGCGAAATGGCCTTTACTTCGCGCCTTGGCCTGGACATCACCCTCGATGCCTGGGGCGATGATCCGTTCCGCAGCCTGTTCAATGAAGAACTGGGTGCGGTGGTGCAGATCGCGCGCGAAGACCGCGCTGCGTTCGCCGACCTGGTCGAACGCCACGCACTGACCGAATGCGCACAGCGCATCGCCAAGCCGACCACCGCGCCGGTGGTGCGCGTGTCGCTGGGTGGCGAGAACCTGGCCGAATGGCGTTGGGACGCACTGTTCGACGCCTGGTGGTCGGTCACCCACGCGATGCAGAAGCGCCGCGACAACCCGGCCAACGCCGATGCCGAGCGCGAGGTCGCCCGTGCCTTCAACGCACCGGGCCTGAAGCCCAAGCTCAGCTTCGACCTGAACGAGGATGTGGCGGCACCGTTCATCAGCACCGGTGCGCGTCCGCGCGTGGCGGTGCTGCGCGAGCAGGGCGTCAACGGCCAGATCGAAATGGCCAACGCCTTCGAACGTGCCGGCTTCCGCGCCTTCGACGTGCACATGAGCGACCTGATCGAAGGCCGCGTGGCGCTGCAGGATTTCACCGGCCTGGTCGCCTGCGGCGGCTTCAGCTACGGCGATGTGCTCGGTGCCGGCCGTGGCTGGGCCACCTCGATCCTGGAGCGCAGTGCGCTGCGTGATGCCTTCGCCGCGTTCTTCGCGCGCGAAGACAGCTTCGCGCTGGGCGTGTGCAACGGCTGCCAGATGATGAGCCAGCTGAAGAACATCATCCCGGGTGCCGGGCACTGGCCGCAGTTCCGCCGCAATGCCAGCGAGCAGTTCGAAGCCCGCACCGCGCTGCTGGAAGTGGTGGAATCGCCGTCGATCCTGCTGCGTGGCATGGCCGGCTCGCGCCTGCCGGTAGCGGTGGCGCACGGCGAAGGCCAGGCCGTGTTCGACAACGCCGTCGACCAGGCTGCCGCCCGCGTCTCGCTGCGCTACATCGATGGCCATGGCAACGTCGCCAGCCAGTACCCGCTGAACCCGAACGGTTCGCCGGACGGCATCACCGGCCTGACCAGCACCGACGGCCGCGTCACCATCATGATGCCGCACCCGGAGCGCACCCCGCGCGCGCTCAACCTGAGCTGGGCACCGGCTGAATGGCAGGGTGATTCGCCGTGGATGCGCATGTTCCGCAACGCGCGGGTGTGGTGCGGCTGATCGCATCGTTCCGCGCAGGCCGCAATGCCACCGCGTATGGAAAAACCCGCCGCTTTGTCGGCGGGTTTTTCTTTGTGTGCGTGAAATTGCTGATCTGGCCGCTAGTTACATCCGTTTTCATGCGCCAGCAGTTCGTCACGTATGTCTAACAAAATGCCTTTATAAACACGTGAAATAGTGAACTGCTTCACGGCAATAGGATTTGTCGTGTCAAAGTCTTGACGATCTGCAAAGTTGCCGTTAACACTTGAACCCCGTTTCAGAATCATTCATTTCGCAGTAACCGGTTGGCGCACGCGCTCGGTTTTCTGTCGCTGCGCGCCGTTCGGCAATACCCCGCAGTAAATCACGCGAATAAACGCCCCCAGGGGACGTTGGGCCGGAAAGCCCAGCGGTGGCGTTGCTTTGCCCAAAACCAGTCCAATCAGGAGCCGTACCGATGAATCGGATTTATCGCAAGGTCTGGAACAAAGCACTGGGTCAATTGGTGGTGGCCTCGGAACTGGCCTCCTCCGACAGCAGCAGTGGCGGGGTCGTCGACCAGCGCCGCGATGCGACACAGGCCACGCCCGCACTGCTGGCGGTGGCACTGGGCCTGGTATTGGGGTTGGGCATGAGCGGCAGCGCGACGGCACAGTCGGTGCAGATCGGCGGCAGCGCCACCTGCGTTGCATTCAGCGGCAAGCTGCTGGAAAAGTGCCTGATCGAAGGCTCGGCCACGGCCAAGGGCAGCAACGCGGTGGCGATCGGCAGCAACAGCAATGCCAGCGCCGCCAACAGCGTGGCGCTGGGCGCTGGCTCCAAGGCCACGCGGGCCAATACCGTGTCCATCGGCGATGCTGGCAAGGAGCGCCAGCTCACCAACGTGGCTGCTGGTACGCAGGGCACCGATGCGGTGAACAAGGCGCAGCTGGACGCGCAGGCGCGCGCCACGCAGGCCGCGCTGGCTGATGTCGCCGCCGATGGAAACCGCTATTTCAAGGCCGACGGCGCAGGCGATGACAGCGACGCGGCGAAGATCGAGGGGCAGGGCGCAGTCGCGGCCGGCGCCGGTGCACAGGCGCTGGCCAACGCCACCACCGCCATCGGGACCCAGGCCATTGCCGCCGGTCTCGGCGCCAGTGCCTTCGGCCAGGGCGCCCTGGCCATCGGCGATGCCAGCGTGGTGGTCGGGCAGAGCGCGGCCGCGTTCGGGCTTGGCGATACGGCCGTCGGCGCCAGCGCGTACGCAGCCAGCGAGAACGGCGCGGCCACCGCACTCGGTGCGTTGTCCGAAGCCACTGCCGATGGCGCGACGGCCGTCGGCGGTGGTGCCGTGGCGATGGGCCCGGGCAGCACCGCACTGGGCCGCGGCGCCACTGCCGCCAATGAAGCATCGATCGCGGTGGGGGCGTTCAGCACTGCCGTGGGTGAGTACAGCACCGCGCTGGGGTCCAACTCGGCGGCGGTCGCCACCGGCAGCGTGGCGCTGGGCGCCGGCTCGCTGGCCGACCGTGTCGACACCGTGTCGGTCGGCGCCGCCGACTACGGCCTGACCCGGCAGATCACCAGCGTCGCTGCGGGTACTGAAGATACCGACGCGGTCAACGTCGGCCAGTTGAAGGGCGTCGCCGCCGTGGCCGATGCCACCGCCAAGCGTTTCCAGGCCACCGGCAGCAGCAACAGTGATGCGGGTGCATTGGCCGAGGGCGACGAGGCGCTGGCGGCTGGCGAGGCCGCCAATGCGATCGGCAAGGGTGCGACGGCCGTGGGCGCCGGTGCGACCGCCGTCGCGCAGAACGCCACCGCCGTTGGCAACAACGCGCTGGCCTCGGGCCAGAACAGTGCCGCGTTCGGCAACAACGCGCAGGCCAACGGCCCAGGCAGTGTCGCCGTCGGTGGTGCTGCGGTGGATGCCGATGGCAATCCGCTGATCACCAGTGGCGGCGTGCCGGTGGAAACCGGCGCCACCAGTGCCGGTGTCGGGGGTACTGCGGTGGGTGCGAGTGCCGAGGCCGGTGGTTTCGCCGCGTCGTCCTATGGCGTTGGCGCATATGCCGCCGGCGCGCAGTCGTCCGCGTTCGGTGCGGTTGCCAATGCCATCGGTGATTACTCCACCGCGCTGGGTACGCAGAGCAACGCCACCGGCACCAGTAGCGTGGCCATCGGCGGCCCGGCCGATCTGATTCCAGGCCTGGGCTTCTTCGTGCAGACCCAGGCCAGCGGCGAAGCGTCGACCGCCGTCGGCGCCGGCGCCATCGCCAGCGGTGATCGCGCGGTGGCCAACGGCAGCCTGACCGAAGCGTCCGGCGCCGAAGCGACTGCGGTCGGCTACTTCGCCTACGCTCCGGGCGAGAACGCCAGCGCGCTCGGCGCGCAGACCTGGGCCAGCGGCGCGCAGAGCACCGCCGTGGGCTACTACGCCACCGCACGCGGTGCCAACAGCGTTGCGCTCGGCGCCAACTCCGAAGCGGTGCGTGCCAACAGCGTGGCCGTGGGCAGTGCCGGCAACGAACGGCAGATCACCAGCGTCGCCGCGGGCAGTGAAGCCACCGATGCAGTGAACAAGGCGCAGCTCGACGCGGTGGCCAGCACCGCCGACAGCACCGCGCGCTTCTTCCAGGCCCAGCCGGAAGCAGGCAGCGATGCCGGTGCATTGGCCGAGGGCGAAGGTGCGGTTGCGGCGGGTTCGTCGAGCAATGCGATCGGCGCTGGCGCGATTGCACAGGGCGCAGCGGCCTCGGCCATCGGTGACGACGCCGTGGCGGTGGGGCGCAACAGCAACGCCACCGGCAATGGCGGTGTTGCCATCGGTGGCCTCGGCCAGGCCTACGACGAGTACAACCAGCCGATCATCGGTGCCGACGGTACAGCACAGCAGGTCGGCACCACTGCCGTTGCCGACGCCACGGCGGTCGGCAGTGGTGCGCAGGCGACCGGCGCTGCCAGCAGTGCGTTCGGCAACGCCGCCAGGGCCAGCGGAGACAACAGCTTCGCGGCCGGCGGCAAGTCGCGTGCGACCGGCAGCTACGCGGTTGCGGTTGGCGACAGCGCCTTCGCCAGCAGTGACGACAGCACCGCCGTCGGTGGCTACAGCTGGGCTACCGCAAGCGGGGCGAGTGCGTTCGGTTCCGGCGCCTGGGCAACGGCCACCAATGCCTCGGCATTCGGCAACGCGGCCTGGGCCAGTGGCAGTGGTGCGACCTCCATCGGTTACAACAGCTGGGCCAACGGCACCAGCTCCACCGCCGTCGGTCGCGGCGCATTCGGTTATGGCGACAACAGCGTGGCGCTGGGCTTCCAGGCGCTGGGCAACAGCCTCAACAGCATCGCCATCGGCACCAACACGGTGGCCGGTGGTGAAAGCGCGATCGCGCTCGGTGCCGGCAGCAACGCCAGCGCCAGCAACGCCGTCGCACTGGGCGCCGGCTCGGTCGCCAACCGCGCCCGCAGCGTTTCGGTCGGCAGCACCGGCAACGAACGCCAGGTGACCAACGTCGCCGCCGGTACCCAGGCCACCGACGCGGTGAACAAGGCGCAGCTGGATGCCGTGGCGGGCGCGGCAGCCACCACCAGCCGCTTCTTCCAGGCCAGCGGCAACGGCGGTGATGTGGCCGGTGCACTGGTGGACGGTGACAACGCGCTGGCCGCCGGTGATGCGGCCAACGCCATCGGCAACGGGGCCACCGCACTCGGCAGTGGCGCCAACGCGCTGGCCAGCAATGCGCAGGCACTGGGCGTCAACGCCCTGGCCAGCGCCGCCAACGCCAGCGCGGTCGGTGCAAATGCACAGGCGACCGCTGAATACGCAACCGCGCAGGGTGCGGAAAGCGAGGCCAGTGGCGAGCAGAGTGCGGCGTTCGGTGCGGCCAGCATCGCCAGCGGTGCTGGCAGCACCGCGACCGGCGTGCTGTCCGAAGCCTCCGGCGAGGAGGCAGTGGCAGTGGGGTACTTCAGCAATGCCAGTGGCAGCGGCGCCACCGCGGTCGGCAGCGAGAGTGTCGCCAGTGGCACCGCGTCGGCAGCGTTCGGCATCGGTGCCGAGGCGACCGGCGGCTACAGCACCGCCATCGGTGGCTATGCACAGGCCTCGGCCTTCAATGCCACGGCCTTCGGCAACTTCGCCAATGCCTCCGGCTCCAACAGCGTGGCGCTGGGCGGTGATTCGGAAGCCTCCGGTGCCTACAGCACCGCGACTGGCCAGGGCAGCCTGGCCACCGGCACCAACAGCGTCGCCGTCGGCGGATCGCTGTTCGGCGTGCTGGCCACCGAAGCATCGGGCAACTACTCCACCGCCGTCGGTGGCGGCGCCTGGTCCGGTGGCATCAACAGCACCGCGCTGGGCAACGCCGCCGAATCGCGCGCTGCCAACAGCGTGGCGCTGGGTGCCGATTCGATCGCCGACCGCGACAACACCGTGTCGGTCGGCGGCGGTGGCAACACCCGCCAGATCACCAACGTGGCTGATGGCACGCAGGGCAATGATGCGGTCAACAAGAACCAGCTCGACGCCGTAGCCGCCGCAGCGGAAAAGACCAGCAGGCAGTTCCAGGCCAGCGGCAACGCCGATGGCGAAACAGGGGCACTGGTCGAGGGCGACAACGCGCTGGCGGCCGGCGATGCGGCCAACGCCATCGGCAACGGTGCCACCGCGCTGGGCAGCGGTGCCAACGCGCTGGCGGCCAACGCCACGGCCGTGGGCATGGATGCATTGGCCACCGGCAACAACGCGGCGGCGCTGGGCAGCACAGCGCAGGCCAGCGGTGAAGACAGCCTTGCGCTCGGCACCGGTGCCAGTGCCAGCGAGCTCGGCGCCAGCGCGGTCGGTGCGCGTGCACAGGCCAGTGGTGCGTACAGCACGGCAACCGGCACCGAATCCAACGCCAGCGGCACACAGGCACTGGCCAGCGGCTTCCGTAGTGCCGCCTCTGCCGATGGCACCACTGCCGTCGGTGGCTATGCCGAGGCCAGTGGACGCCTCGGCACCGCATTGGGCTACGGCTCGGCGGCCAGTGGGGCCAACACGACCGCCGTCGGCTTCGGTGCTGCTGCAGCCGGTACCGGTGCCGTGGCGGTGGGTCAGTCCAGCGAGGCCAGCGGCGAGGAGAGCGTGGCCATCGGTGGCAGCACCTTCTTCGGCCTGATCCCGTCGCGTGCCAGTGGCACCGGTGCGGCGGCGTTCGGCGCCGGCGCATGGGCGACCGAAGACTACGCCACGGCAATCGGCTGGAACTCGTGGGCCGCCGGCAGCAATGCCACGGCCCTGGGCGCCAACGCCACCGCCAACGGCAGCAACAGTGTCGCCCTCGGTGCCGGCTCCAAGGCCGACCGTGACAATACCGTGGCCGTCGGCAAGGCCGGTGGCGAACGCCAGGTGACCCATGTGGCAGCCGGTACCGAAGCCACCGACGCGGTGAACAAGGGCCAGCTGGATGCCGTTGCCAGCGTCGCCGACAAGACCAGCCGCCAGTTCCAGGCCAGCGGCAACGCCGATGGCGAGGCCGGTGCCCTGGTGGACGGTGACAACGCCTTGGCCGCCGGCAACGCGTCCAACGCCATCGGCAACGGTGCCACCGCGCTGGGCAGTGGCGCCAACGCGATGGCCGCCAACGCCACGGCGGTAGGCGCCGATGCCCTGGCGACCGGCAGCAACGCGGCGGCACTGGGTACCAACGCACAGGCCAGTGGTGTCGACAGCGTGGCCGTGGGCAGCGCTGCCAGCGCCAGTGAACTCGGTGCAAGCGCTACCGGCGCCGGCGCGCAGGCCAAGGGCGCCTACAGCACCGCCAGCGGCGCGCAGGCCACGGCCAGCGGCACGCAGTCGCAGGCCAGCGGTTTCCGCGCCACTGCCTCGGCCGATGGTGCCTCGGCGCTGGGCAGCTACGCCGAAGCCAGTGGTCGACTGGGTACTGCGGTGGGCTACGGCAGCAAGGCCACCGGTGCGAACGCTACCGCGGTGGGTGTCAGTGCCAACGCTTCGGCGGCCGGCAGCATCGCACTGGGCGCAGGCTCGGTGGCTGATCGTGCCAACACCGTGTCGGTCGGCAGTGCCAGCAGTGATCGTCAGATCACCCGTGTCGCCGCCGGTACCGAGCGCACCGATGCAGTCAATCGTGGCCAGCTCGATGCGGTCGCGGCGACCGCCGATGGCACCGCACGCTACGTCAAGGCCAGCGGCGCGGGTACCGCCAGTGCCAGCGGCAGCGATGCCGCAGCGATCGGTTCGGCCGCCAGTGCCAGCGGCGCACGCAGCAATGCGCTGGGTGCCAATGCGATGGCCATCGGCAACGGTGCGCTTGCACTGGGCAACAGTGCCGGCGCGTCCGGTGCGAACTCGGTGGCACTGGGTGCGGGCTCGCGTGCGCTCGATGCCAACGTGGTGTCGGTCGGTGGTGGCAACGGCACCGATGGCCCGGCCGCGCGCCGCATCGTCAATGTGGCCGACGGCCGCATCGCCGCCGGCAGCAGCGACGCGGTCACCGGCTCGCAGCTCAACGTCACCAACCAGCGCGTGGGCGCCGTGGAAACCCGTGTCGGTGATTTTGACTCGCGCATCGCCACGGTCGAGACCACGGCGGCCAGCGCCGTCGGCTATGACGACGCCAGCCGTGACCGCCTGACCCTGTCCGGCTTCCAGGGCACCACCATCGACAACGTCGGCGCGGGCAACATCGCCGCCGGCAGCCGCCAGGCGATCAATGGCGGGCAGCTGTTCCAGTCGCTCAGTGATGCCGCCAGCTTCCTCGGCGGTGGTGCCAGCGTCGGCATGCAGGGTGTGTTCGTGGCGCCGAACTACGTGATCCAGGGCGCCACCTACAGCAATGTCGGCGATGCGCTGGGCGCGCTGGACCGCAAGGTCAGTGAGATTGACCGTCGTACTGCCGGTGGCACGCGTGCAGGCGCGTCCAGCCTGCGCGCAATGAGTGCTTCGCTGGATGAAAGCCCGCAGGCCAGCGTGGCCGACGCACCGGCAACGGCCGATGCCGCACCGGCCAGTACCGCACGCGTGCAGGGCACGCCGACGGTGGCCGCGGCGGGGGCGGGCATTCCGGTCGGCACCCCGGCCACCGGCTTCAACGCCGTGGCCATGGGCGATGGCGCGGTAGCCAGCGGCGCTTCGTCCACGGCCATCGGCCAGGGCGCCAGTGCCACGGCGGCAAATGCCGTGGCGCTGGGCCAGGGCTCGGTTGCCGATCGTGCCAACACGGTCTCGGTGGGCAGCGAAGGCAACGAACGCCAGGTCACCAACGTCGCCGCGGGCACCACCGCCACCGACGCCGTCAACAAGGGCCAGCTGGATCGTGGCATGGCGACGGCGAACAGCTACACCGACAGTCGCGTCCAGGCCGTTGCCGACAGCTTCGATGTGTTCAAGGGCGAGATCGACGGACGCCTGCGCCACATGGACCGCCGCATCGATCGCCAGGGCGCGATGAGCGCAGCGATGCTCAACATGGCTACCAGTGCCGCCGGTATCCGCACCCAGAACCGTGTCGGCGTCGGCATCGGTTTCCAGGGTGGCGAGTCGGCGTTGTCGCTGGGTTACCAGCGTGCGATCAGCGATCGCGCCACGGTCACCTTCGGCGGCGCCTTCAGCAGTGACGACAGTTCGGTCGGCGTCGGTGCCGGCTTCGGCTGGTAAGCCACTCCATCGCGCCGGCGGCCACCCACGCCGGCGCCGTACCTGCAGTGAGGGCCTGGGGGGAGGTCACGGCAATCCCGGCTGGGCCGGCCGGGAGTCGTCAAGGAATGATGGCCGCAGTGTTGGTTCGATCCATGACCCAGAAGAGGAATTCGACGTGATCAAGAAGCAGAACCTTCGCATCAATGTGCTTGCCGCCGCCGTGCTGTCGATGACGGCGGTCGGTGCCGTCCACGCCGCCGGGTTGCCGACCCGTGAACCGGTGCGCCAGGCCAGCACCGCCCAGCCGGGTACCGAGCGCATCATCGTCAAGTACCGGGCCGGCGCTGCTGCCGCCACCGACCGCTCGGCGAAGCTGTCCACCGTGCAGTCCGCACTGACCCGTGCCAGTCTCTCCGGCGGCACGTCACGCGCCAACACGCTCGGCCCGCAGGTGGTCCGCAAGCTGTCTACCGGTGCGGACCTGATCCGTGTGCAGGGCCGCCTGGCACCGGCCGAACTGCAGCGCGTGCTGAAGGAACTGAAGGCCGATCCGTCGGTGCAGTACGCCGAAGCCGACGTGAAGCTGCGCCGCAGCGAACTGCGTGCCGGCAACGTGCAGCCGGCGCTGGTGCCGAACGATCCCTTCTACCAGCAGAACCAGTGGCATCTGCACAATGCGGTCGGCGGCATCAACGCACCGGCGGCGTGGGATGTCTCGCAGGGCGAGGGCATCGTGGTGGCAGTGATCGATACCGGCGTCCTGCCGCAGCATCCGGACCTGGTCGGAAACCTGCTGGAAGGCTACGACTTCATCAGCGATGCGGAGACCTCGCGGCGCCCGACCAACGATCGCGTGCCGGGTGCGCAGGACTACGGTGATTGGGTCGAGAACGACAACGAGTGCTATGACGGCTCGCTGGCCGACGACAGTTCCTGGCACGGCACCCACGTCGCCGGCACCGTGGCCGAGCAGACCAACAACGGCGTCGGCATGGCCGGTGTCGCCTACAAGGCCAAGGTGCTGCCGGTCCGCGTGCTGGGCAAGTGCGGCGGCTACCTGTCCGACATCGCTGATGCGGTGACCTGGGCTTCCGGCGGTACCGTGACCGGCATCCCGGCCAACACCAATCCGGCCGAGATCATCAACATGAGCCTGGGGGGCGGTGGTTCCTGCGCCAGCACCTACCAGGACGCGATCAACGGCGCGATCTCGCGCGGTACCACGGTGGTGGTGGCTGCCGGCAATGAAGCCGACAACGCGTCCAAGTACCAGCCGGCCAGCTGCGAAGGCGTGGTGACCGTGGGTGCCACCCGCATCACCGGTGGCATCACCTACTACTCCAACTATGGAGCCCGCGTGGACCTGTCCGGTCCGGGCGGTGGCGGCAGTGTCGACGGCAACCCGGGCGGCTACATCTGGCAGACCGGCTCCAATGCGGCCACCACGCCGGAATCGGGCACGCCGGGCTACATGGGCATGGGCGGTACCTCGATGGCCTCGCCGCATGTGGCCGCCGTTGCGGCACTGGTGCAGAGCGCACTGATCGCCAAGGGCAAGGATCCGTTGACCCCGGCCGCGATGCGTACCCTGCTGAAGGAAACGGCGCGTCCGTTCCCGGTCGCCATCCCGGCGGCGACCCCGATCGGTACCGGCATCCTCGATGCCAAGGCCGCGCTGGCCAAGGCACTGGAAGAACCGTGCACCGAGAACTGCGGGCCGGTGGCCACGCCGCTGACCAACAAGGCCGCAGTCGGCGGCCTGAACGGTGCTGCCGGCAGCAGCAAGCTGTACAGCTTCGAAGCCGTCGCCGGAAAGCAGCTCAGCGTGATCACCTACGGTGGCACCGGCAACGTCTCGGTCTACATTGCCCAGGGGCGTGAGCCGAGCGCCAGCGACAACGACGGCAAGTCGACCCGTCCCGGCACGTCCGAAACGGTGCGGGTGAACAAGCCGGTGGCGGGCACCTATTACATCAAGGTGGTGGGCGAAGCGGCATACAACGGCGTGAGCATTCTCGCCACGCAGTAATCACCTCGTGTCGTAGTTGAACGGCCGATGCCCGTCACCCTGTGTGACGGGCTTCGTCTTTTTACGAAAGGTGGCCGCAGGGCGGCGGAAATCACGGCTTAACTGCTAAAGTCGGGCCGATTGACAGGAGAGTCACGTGAACGCGCTCGCTGCAACCGTTACCGACGACGCCGAAGGCCGCATCCTGGATGCGTTGCTGGCGCGCGGCCGGCTCAAGGAAGGAGACCTGGCACGCGCGCGGCCGTTGCATGCCGAGGCCGGCGGCAGTCTGCTGGGCCTGCTGGTGCGCCTGGGCCTGGTGTCTGAACGCGACCAGGCACAGGCCAGCGCTGAGGTGCTGGGCCTGCCGCTGCTGGAGGGCAAGCAGGTGCCGGAGGCCCCGCCGCAGGCGCTGGCCGAGGGACTTCCGCTGTCGCTGCGCTTCCTGAAGCAGTTCCATGTGTGCCCGCTGGAGTTGGATGAACACGGGGTGCGGCTGTGGCTGGCCGATGCCCACGACGCCTATCCACAGCAGGCCGTGCAGTTGGCCCTTGGGGTCCCGGTGACACCGGTGCTGGGCATGCGCGCGGAGATCGATGACCTGGTCGAGCGCTGGTTCGGCCAGGGCCGCAGCGCGATGGGCGCGATCGTGGAAACCGCGGATGGCGAGGGCGGTGCGGTCGACGACATCGAGCACCTGCGCGACCTTGCGTCGGAAGCACCGGTGATCCGCCTGGTCAACCTGGTGATCCAGCGTGCGGTGGAGCTGCGCGCTTCGGATATCCATGTCGAACCGTTCGAGAGCCGGTTGAAGGTCCGCTACCGCGTCGATGGCGTGCTGGTGGAGGGCGAAAGCCCGCCGGCCAACCTCACCGCTGCGGTGATCAGCCGCATCAAGATCATGGCCCGGCTCAACATCGCCGAGCGCCGCCTGCCGCAGGACGGCCGCATCATGCTGCGCGTGCAGGGCAAGGAGCTGGACCTGCGCGTGAGCACGGTACCGACCGCGCATGGCGAAAGCGTGGTGATGCGCCTGCTGGACCGCGAAACGGTGGTGTTCGATTTCCACCGGCTCGGCTTCACCGATGCCTTCCTGCCGCAGTTCCGCAAGGTGCTGGAACAGCCGCATGGCATCCTGCTGGTCACCGGCCCGACCGGCTCGGGCAAGACCACCACGCTGTACACCGCGCTGAGCCAGCTCAACACCGCCGACGTCAAGATCATCACGGTCGAAGACCCGGTGGAATACCAGATAGAAGGCATCAACCAGATCCAGGCCAAGCCGCAGATCGGCCTCGACTTCGCCAATGCCCTGCGCAGCATCGTGCGCCAGGATCCGGACATCATCATGATCGGTGAAATGCGCGACCTGGAAACCGCGCGCATCGCCATCCAGTCGGCGCTGACCGGCCACCTGGTGCTGTCCACCCTGCATACCAACAACGCAGCCGGTGGCATCACCCGCCTGCTCGACATGGGCGTGGAGGACTACCTGCTCACGTCCACCATCAACGGCATCCTGGCCCAGCGCCTGGTACGCCGGCTGGAGCCGACCCACGCCGAGCGCTACGAAGCCTCGCCGGAAGAGATCGAGCGGTTCGAACTGCGCCGCCTGCAGCCGGAAGGGCCGATCCACCTGTACCGCCCGAAGCCGTCTGCGCTGGCGCCGACCGGCTACCTGGGGCGTACCACCATCATGGAATTCCTGGTGATGAACGATGCGCTGCGCCGTGCGGTGATGCGCCGCGATGGCATGGGTGAGATCGAGCGCATCGCCCGCGAGGCCGGCATGCGCACCATGTACGAGGATGGCCTGTCCAAGGCGTTGAGCGGGCAGACCACCATCGAGGAAGTGCTGCGCGTGACCGAGGAAAGCTGATGCGTGCAGGACGCCGGGGCTGACATGCCGAACTATCGCTACAAGGCGCTCAATCCGCATGGCGAGGTCTTCGATGGGCAGATGGAAGCGGCCAGCGAGGCCGAGCTGATCGCGCGCCTGCAGGACCAGGGCCACCTGCCGATGGAGACGCAGCTGGCCGACGCCGGCGCGATCGGCGGCAGCAGCTGGCGCAACCTGCTGCAGCAGCGCCCGCTGCAGGGGGCCGCGCTGCTGCAGTTCACCCAGCAGTTGGCGACTCTGCTCGGTGCTGGCCAGCCGCTGGACCGCGCGCTGTCGATCCTGCTGGGGTTGCCCGAGGACGAACGATCGCGCCGCGCGATCACCGACATCCGCGACGTGGTGCGCGGTGGCGCACCGCTGTCCACCGCGCTGGAGCGCCAGCATGGGCTGTTCTCGCGCCTGTACGTGAACATGGTGCGCGCCGGCGAAGCCGGTGGCAGCCTGCATGAAACCCTGCAACGCCTGGCCGACTACCTCGAGCGCAGCCGCGCGCTGCAGGGCAAGGTCATCAACGCGCTGGTCTACCCGGCGATACTGCTGGTGGTGGTCGGTGGCGCGCTGTTGTTCCTGCTCGGCTACGTGGTGCCGCAGTTCGCGCAGATGTACGAAAGCCTGGACGTGGCGCTGCCGTGGTTCACCAACGCGGTACTGCAGCTGGGCCTGTTCGTGCGTGACTGGTGGGTGCTGCTGCTGGTGGTGCCCGGCGTGCTGGTGCTGTTCTTCGAGCGCAAGGCGCGGCAACCGGCGTTCCGGTTGGCGCTGGATGGCTGGCTGCTGCAGCGGCGTGGCATCGGTCGCCTCATCGGCGAGCTGGAAACCGCCCGGCTGGCGCGCACGCTGGGCACACTGCTGCGCAACGGCGTCCCCTTGCTGGGGGCACTGGGCATCGCGCGCAACGTGCTGGGCAACCGCGCCCTGGCCGCTGACGTCGAAACGGCCGCCGATGAAGTGAAGAACGGCGCCGGCCTGTCGCTGGCCCTGTCGCGCGGCAAGCGGTTCCCGCGCCTGGCGCTGCAGATGATCCAGGTCGGCGAGGAATCCGGCGCACTCGATACCATGCTGCTCAAGGCCGCCGACACCTTCGAACAGGACAGCGCCCGGCGCATCGACCGCATGCTGGCGGCGATGGTGCCGGCGATCACCCTGGTGCTGGCCTCGGTGGTCGGCGCGGTGATCGTGGCCGTGCTGGTGCCGCTGTATGACCTGACCAATGCCATCGGTTGACGATGGCACTCCCTGCAACCCCGACACTCCGCAACTGAAAGGACCGTCCATGATTGCCCGTCGCCGACCGATCCGCCTTTCCTTCACCGCCGCGCGCAACCAGTCGGGCATGAGCCTGCTGGAAATCATCATCGTCATCGTGCTGATCGGCGCGGTGCTGACCCTGGTCGCCAGCCGCGTGCTGGGCGGCGCCGACCGTGGCAAGGCCAACATCGCCAAGGCGCAGGTGCAGACCGTCGCCTCCAAGATCGACAACTACCAGATCGACACCGGCAAGCTGCCGGCCACGCTCAACGACCTGGTGACGGCGCCGGCCGGTGTCGGCGGCTGGCTCGGCCCGTACGCCAAGCCCGCCGACCTGAATGACCCGTGGGGCCACGCACTGGAGTACCGGGCGCCGGGCGAAGGCCAGCCGTATGAGCTGGTCAGCCTGGGCAAGGATGGCAAGGCTGGCGGCAGCAGCGTCGACGCTGACATCCGCTACCAGCCGTAACCGCGCATGACGCACTTCCTGCCGCGCCGGTTGCCACGCCCGCGCCTGCACGGCAGGCGCGCGGCTGGACTGTCGTTGCTGGAAATGCTGCTGGTGATCGCATTGATCGCGGCGATCGGCCTGATCACCGCCGCCGGCCTGTCGCGCGGGTTCGCCGGCATGCAGCTGCGCAGCGCCGGCAAGGACATCGCCAGCCAGCTGCGCATGGTGCGCGCGCAGGCGATCGCCCGCGGCGAACCGCAGCGCTTCGTGATCGAACCGGCACGGCGCCGCTGGGAGGGGGCCAACCAGCGCCACGGTGAGGTGCCGGCACAGCTGCAGGTGCAGTTCGAAGGTGCCGCACAGCTGGCCACCGCGGCGGGGCAGGGCGTGATCGAGTTCCATCCCGATGGTGGCTCCAGCGGCGGCCGTATCCGGTTGCAGCGCGACGGTGCCGAATGGCGCGTCGACGTCGGCTGGCTGACCGGCGAGGTCCGCTCCGGCCCCTGGCGGGCGCAATGAAGCGGCGCGCGCGTGGCTTCACCCTGCTGGAAGTGATCATCGCTTTCGCCCTGCTGGGCCTGGCGTTGACCCTGCTGCTGGGCAGCCTGTCCGGTGGCGCGAAGCAGGTACGTGACGCCGAGCTGCGCACGCGTGCGGTGCTGCATGCACAGTCGTTGCTGGCCCAGGCCGGTGTCGACGCGCCGCTGCAGGTGGGCAGCCAGCAGGGTGACTGGGAACAGGGGCGCTATCACTGGGAGCTGCAGGTCCAGCCGTGGGTCGAGCCACGCGCCGGCAACGTCGTGCAGGCCACGTCAGCGGGCACCCCATGGCTGGCCGAGCTGCAGCTGCGGGTGCGCTGGGGCGACAGCGAGCGCGAACAACTGCACTGGCGCAGCCTGCGCCTGTTGCCGCCCGACCTGGAGAACGCGCGATGAAGCGGCGCGCCGCGGGCTTCACCCTGGTCGAAGTGATGCTGGCCACCGTGCTGCTGGCCGGCGGCCTGGCACTGGCCTTTGCCAGCGTGCGCTCGGCGATGGCGGTCAGCCAGCGCGGCGAGCAGATCGCCGCTGAAAGCGAACGCATGCGCGCGGTCGAGTCGTTGCTGCGCAGGCAGCTGGCGGGTGCACTGCGCACCCCGCTGGAGGCCCCGGACCCCACCCGCGAACCCATCTTCTTCCAGGGCGAGGAGCAACGCATGCTGTTCGCCGCCGACCTGCCCGGTTACCTCGGCCGTGGCGGCCCCTACCTGCACGCGCTGCAGGTGGACGGACGCGGTGGCCAACAGCGCCTGCTACTGGACCTCGTGCTGCTGCAGGAAGGCGAGCGCATCGCCGAGAATCCGCCGCGCCCGCCGGAGGTGCTGGTGGACAACCTGAAGTCGGTGCAGCTGCGCTATCGCGGCATCGATGCCGGCACCGGGCAGGTGACCGACTGGCTGCCGCGCTGGGATGACACCCGCCGCCTGCCGATGCTGGTGGAAATCCAGATCGTGCCATCCCGGGGCGCGCCGTGGCCGCCACTGGTGGTGGCGCTGCGTGCCGGTGGCAGTGGAGGCACGCGATGAGCCGTCAGCGCGGGGCGGCATTGGTGCTGGTGCTGTGGCTGATCGCATTGATGACGGCGCTGGTCGGTGCGTTCGCGCTGAGCGCACGGGTCGAGCACCTGCAGCAGCGCGTGCTGGATGACGATGCACGCGGGCAGGAACGTGCGCGCGCCGGCCTCGAATATGCCCTCCTGCGCCTGTCAGCCGATCCGCAACGGGCGCCCTGGCGTGCCGATGGCCGTACCTACCGCTGGCAGTTCGACGACGCCAGCATCGAGATCAAGGTGCTGGACGAGAACGGCAAGATCAACCTGAACCTGGCCGACGCCGCACTGCTGACCGCCTTCCTCAAGGCGCTGGGCGAAGACGATGCACAGGCCCGGCAGTTGGCCGGCGCCATCATCGACTGGCGCGACGAGGACAGCCTGCTGCAACCGGGCGGTGGCGCCGAAGCGCCGGACTACGCCGCAGCCGGATTGCCCTACGGCCCACGCAACAAGCGCTTCGAGACCCTGGGCGAGCTGCAGCGGGTCCTGGGCATGCGCGGACCCCTGTACCGGGCGATGCTGCCGCACCTGACCCTCTACAGCCGCCAGGCACGGCCGGATCCGCGGTTCGCCAGCGCGCCGGTGCTGACCGCGCTGGGCCTGGATGCGGACAGCGTGATGGCGCAGCGCGCACAGCAGGAGCGTGATGCAGATTCCGCTGGCGGCACGACAACGCTTGCCAGCAGCAGCGGCACCTATAGTATCGAGTCCGGTGCCATCGACGGCAGTGGACGCAGGTCGGTGTTGCAGGCAGTGGTACGCAGTGGCTCGGGCGGGGTTCCCGGGCGGACTTACACAGTGCTTCGCTGGGAGCAGGGAATGACAGCAAGATGACGGCGTGGCAGGACAGTCTGCGGCAGGTGCAGGGCCGGATCGGCCCGGGCGCCGGCCGTTTCCTGCGCTGGTGGCGGCAGTCGCTGCTGGCCTGGGTGCCGGTGCGCTGGCAATGGGCATTGGGCTGGGGCCAGGCACGCCTGCTGCTGCAGCACGAGGGCGACCAGCTGCAGGTCTGGCGTGAAGCCGGCGAACGCCGCGAAGCGGTGGCGCGCCTGCCGTGGCCGCTGTCGCCGGTGGAGCTGGACCGCGTGCTGGAGCCTCGCCTGCGTACTCTGCCGCGGGTGTGGCTGCTGCCGGCGACGGACGTCCTGCGGCGTAGCCTGCGCCTGCCCGCTGCAGCGGCCGACCGCCTGCGCGCCGTGGTCGGTTTCGAGATCGACCGGCAGACCCCGTTCGAATCATCCCAGGTCAGTTATGACGTGCGTGAGCTCGGCGCGGGCGGCGAGGGCCAGCTGCAGGTCGAACTGGTGGCGTGGCCATTGCGGCAGCTGGACGCATGGCGCACCAGTGTGGGCCCATGGGCCGATGCGCTGGCGGGCGTCGATGCCATCGATGCGCAGGGCAACGTGCTGCAGGTGAACCTGCTGCCGCCCGCACAGCGCCAACTGCGGCCAGACCCGATGCGACGCTGGAACCTGCTTCTGGCAGTGGCTGCCGTCGTGATGCTGGTACTGGCCGCGGTGCAGCTGCTCGACAACCGCCAGGCCGCCGCCGATGAGCTGCGTGCACAGGTCGAGCGCAGCGCGCGCAGTGCGCGAGGTGTGGCCAGCGAACGCGCGCAGCTGCAGGCGCTGATCGATGGCGCCGCATTCCTGGAGAAGCAGCGCAGCCAGCGCGCCGGCACCGTTGAAATCTGGAACGAACTGACCCGGCGCCTGCCGGAAGGTACCTACCTGGAGAAGCTGGCGATCGAGAACAACAACCTGCAGCTGATCGGCCTGAGCCGCGAGGCGTCGCAGCTGGTGCAGCTGCTGCAGGACGCACCGCAGTGGCGCAAGGTCAACCTGACCGGGGTGCTGCAGGCCGATGGCGCGGCCAGTGGCCGCGACCGCTTCACCATGACCGCCGAACTGCAGCCGTTGCCGGCCGCCGCACCAACCCCGGAGGCGGCCGATGCCGATGCCAAGCGCACGCCGTGACCGCTGGCTGGCGCTGGCACTGCTGCTGGCAGTGCTGGGCCTGGCCTATCTGCTGCTGGTGCACCCCTGGTTCACCCAGCCGCTGCGTGCGATCGATGCCGATGTCGCCGCCCTGCGCGAACGCGAGTCGCGCGTGCAGGCGCAGCTGCAGCAGCAGCCGCAGATCGAACAGCGCCTTCGCGCTACCCGCGAGGCACTGCAGCAGCGGCCAGGCTTCCTGCGCGAAGCCACTGCCGAAGCTGCCGCCGCTGCATTGGGCGCCCGGCTGCAGGATGCGGTGGCGATGGCCAGCCCGGGCAACCGCAGCTGCACCATCAGCAACCGCACGCCGCTGACCGACAACCGGCGCGACGCCGAGTTCGTGCGCGTCGCCATGCAGGTGCGCCTGCGCTGCGGGGTGGCCGAACTGGCCACCGTGCTGCACAGCCTGGAAACCGGCAGCCCACGCCTGTTCGTCGACAACCTCAACCTGATCGCGCAGCGCTTCCAGCAATCACCGAACGAATCGGGGCTGGGCCTGGACGTGTCCTTCGAGCTGGCCGGCTATCTGCTGCCGGGCGCTGCCGCCGATGGCACGGTTCCGGCGCCTGCTGCGACACCGGCACCGTCCGCGTCGCCGGCCGAGGCCGCACCTGCGCCGCAGCCGGCGCCCCCGTCCGAAGGGCAGGAGGTGGCCGATGAAACTTGAGCAGATCAGCCTGCGTACCGGCTTCCTGCTGGCGCTGGCCGGTTGGGCGGCCGCCGTCTGGCTGGCGACCGGCTTCGGGCTGGGCAGCCAGCTGCCGGGTGCCGGCGGTGATGCCGACGCCGCGCCATCGCTGCCATCGCTGCCGCCGCTGGCGGCCGAGCGCATGGCCAGCGCCGACAGCTACAGCGCGATCGGTGAGCGCCCGTTGTTCGCCGAAGACCGCAGGCCGCGGCCTTATCTGCTGGGTGGCAGCGAACCGGCGGCCAGCGCCGCGTTGCGCCTCACCGGTGTGCTGCTGACCGGCGATTTCGGCATGGCCACGTTCACCACCGAACAGAACCGCTCGCTGCGCCTGCGCCTCAACGGCGAAGCCGTGGATGGCTGGCAGCTGGTGGCGCTGCAGCCGCGCCAGGCGACGGTGATCGGCCCCGGTGGCAACCAGGTCCTGGAACTGGCGGTGTTCAACGGCCAGGGCGGTGAGCCGCCGACGGTGCTGCGCGGTGCCAACGGCGCACCGCCTGCAGGTGCGATCGTGGTGCCGCCCTCGGCGGGCGCTCCGCCGGCGCCGCCACCGCCCGCGGCAATCCCATCGCCGTCGCCCGCTGGCAATGCACCAGCGCCTGCGGCGGCCGCTGCAACAACCCCACCGGCCAACAACAACGGTCCCAGTGAAGCGCAGATGCAGGCCATCCGCGAGCGCATCCAGGCCCGCCGCCGCCAGCTGCAGCAACAGCAGCAACAACCGTCGCCGCCCCCGGGCGATGGCACCAACCGATAGAGTGAATGCATGAACCTGCGTTTTCTTCCCTGGTCCTTTGCCCTCGCGCTGCTGGTCGGCTGCAGTACGGTGTCCGCGCCGCACGTGCAGCGCAACGGCAATCTGTCGCCAAGCGCCGACGCCGGCCAGGCGGCCGATGTCGCTGCCGATGCCGCCCGTGAAAGCCAGGGGGCACCGCAGGCGGTGATCCGCCGCGGCACCGGCACCATGATCAACCGCGAGGCCGCGCGTGCGCCGGCACCGGCGCTGCACGGTGCCAGTACCGGCGAGGCGACCTTCAACTTCGAAGGCGAATCGCTGCATGCGGTGGTCAAGGCCATCCTTGGTGACATGCTTGGCCAGAACTACGTGATCGCACCAGGCGTGCAGGGCACGGTCACCCTGGCCACGCCCAAGCCGGTATCGCCGGCGCAGGCACTGAACCTGCTGGAGATGGTGCTGGGCTGGAACAACGCGCGGATGGTCTACAGCGGTGGGCGCTACAACATCGTCGCCGCCGACCAGGCGCTGGCCGGCACGGTCGCGCCAAGCACGGCACCCGCGGCCAGCGCGCGCGGCTTCGAAGTCCGCGTGGTCCCGCTGCAGTTCATCTCCGCCACCGAAATGAAGAAGGTGCTGGAGCCGTACGCGCGCCCCAACGCCATCGTCAACGTGGACAGTGGCCGCAACGTGATCACCCTGGGGGGTACCCGCGCGGAACTGGAAAACTACCTGCGCACCGTCGAGATCTTCGACGTCGACTGGTTGTCGGGCATGTCGGTGGGCGTGTTCCCGATCCAGTCGGGCAAGGCCGAGCAGGTCGCGGCCGACCTGGAAAAGGTGTTCGGCGAAGAGAGCAAGACGCCCAGCGCCGGCATGTTCCGTTTCCTGCCGCTGGAGAATGCCAACGCCGTGTTGGTGATCACGCCGCAGGTGCGCTACCTGGACCAGATCCAGCAGTGGCTGGATCGTATCGACACCGCTGGTGGCAGCGCCCGCCTGTTCTCCTACGAGCTGCGCTACATCAAGGCGCGCGACCTGGCCGAGCGCCTCAGCGAGGCCTTCGCCAGCAGTGGCAACCGCGGCGGCTCCAGCCCGGCCTCGCTGGCACCGGGCGCCATTCCGTCGCAGCTAGGCGGCGACGGCGACCGTGGCATGGACAACAGCAGCAGCAACCTGGGTTCGACGCTGGGCGGAACCAGTGGTAGTGGCAGTGGCAGCAGTAATGGCAGCAGCAATGGCAGCCTGAACCTGCCGCAGCGCCAGCCCGGCAACGTCAGTGTCAGCCTGGAAGTGGAGGGCGACCGCGTCGGCGTGTCGGCGGTGGAGGAAACCAACACCCTGCTGGTGCGCTCGACGCCGCAGGCGTGGCGCTCGATCCGCGAGGTGATCGAGAAGCTGGACGTGATGCCGCTGCAGGTACACATCGAGGCACAGGTGGCCGAAGTCGCGCTGACCGGTGACCTGAAGTACGGTGTGAACTGGTTCTTCGACAATGCCGTGGCCGGTCGCGCGCTCACCGGAGCCCTGGCGGGCCTGACCCTGCCGCCGGCTGCAGGTGGCTCGTGGAACACCTTCGCCGGCGGCGTCACCGGCAATGACGGTGTGGGCTGGGCCTTCACCGGCCACAACGCGGCCGCGGTGGTCAGTGCACTGGACAAGGTGACCGACCTGCGCCTGCTGCAGACGCCGTCGGTGTTCGTCCGCAACAACGCCGAGGCCACGCTCAACGTCGGCGACAAGGTGCCGATCAACACCACCACGGTGAACACTGGCGTGGGCACCAGCACCTACAGCTCGGTGCAGTACATCGACACCGGCGTGATCCTCAAGGTGCGCCCGCGCGTGACCCGCGACGGCACCGTGTTCCTGGACATCGTGCAGGAAGTCAGCAGCGCCTCGGACGTGCCGGAGGACTGCAACCCGACCGAGCGCAACTGCAACCCGCGCATCTCGACCAAGAAGCTGTCCACCGAAGCGGCGGTGCAGAGTGGCGACACCATCATGCTGGCCGGCCTGATCACCGATTCGGCCACCGACGGCAGCAGCGGCATCCCGGGGTTGAGCAGGATTCCGGTGGTCGGTGCGTTGTTCGGGCAGAAGACCCGCACCAGCCGTCGTTCGGAAGTGATCGTGCTGCTGACCCCGACCATCGTCCGCAACAGCCAGGAATCGCGCAACCTGACCGACGAGTACAGCAAGCGCTTCCGCGCAATGGAGCCGCTGAACCAGCCGCGCGCGAAGAAGTAAGGGGTGACGGCCGGGCGGCGCCCGACACCCGCCGAGGCCGGAGCAACGGCAACGGCCAAAGCGAAAGCAACAGCGGGTTTACTGAGGGAGGGTGGGTCGGCGTGGGGTGGCAGGACACGCCGTAAACCCGTCCCTGGGGGCTCGATGGCGCCATCCATGGCGCCAACGGTCCTGCCACCCCACGCCGACACACCTCTGACAGATTCCTGCGGCTGTTGGTAGGTGTCGACCTTGGTCGACACGGTAGATCCGCGCCATGCGTGGATGACTGTCTGTCAGATTTCGAAATCAGAAAATGGGGTCAGATCCGTTTTCCTCTGGAAAACGGATCTGACCCCAGGCTTTGCCGACAGATCGCAGAAATCTGTCGAAGGCGGGGTGGGTCCGGTTGCGGGGGCGTGAGCCGCATGGATGCGGCGACCGAGCTTACATGGACGTACTTGCAGCGTCCCCCGCAACCGGGCCCACCCCGCCAACCCACGGATGGCCGGCTTCTGCTTCGGCTGTTGCTGTTGCCGGCCAGCGGCCGGCACTACCGCGGGTGCCGGGTGCAACCCGGCCGATACCCTCCCGGTGCTACGCTGTGGCCACCGACAACCACGGAGGCGGGATGGGGGCGATCGTGTTGTTGCCGCTGTGCGTGGACGATGCCGCGCTCGACCGCTGCCTGGCCGCACTGGATGCCGGCACCGCGCCGGGAACCGCGGTCTGGCTGGCCGACGACGCGCAGACCGGGCCGCGCGCGCAGGCGGTGGTGGACCACTGGTTGGCGCATACGCCACTGCAGGCCGAGTACACCCGCCGTGCGCGGCCGCTGGGCGAGGTGGCGCACCTGGACGAGATGCTGCGCGCCTGCGATGGCATGGACGTGGCGGTGCTGGCACCGGACAGCGTGCCCGCGCCGGGCTGGCTGCAGCAGCTGCAGGACACCTTCGCCCGCGATGCCGCCATCGCGACCGCAACCCCGTGGTGCAATGCCGGCGAAACCGCCGCGTGGCCACGGCTGGGCGAGATCAATCCCGAGCCGCAGGACCCGGTCCTGCTGGCGCACACCTGCGCGACGCTGCCGACGCTTCACCCGGAGCTGCCATCGGCGGTCACCCACGCGGTGCTGGTGCGCGGCAACGCGCGCCGTCGCGCCGGCGGCCTGGACGTGGACAGCTACGCTGGCTGGAACGCGGCACTGGTCGACCTCAGCCTGCGCATGGCAGGCCTTGGCTGGCGCAACGTGCTGTGCGAGACCGCCTTCGTCAGCCGGGCAGGGGAGGCGGTCAGCCGCGATGGCGATCTGGAGGCCCTGGCCGCGCGCTGGCCGGCCTGGGTACCGCGGCTGGCCGATTTCCTGATGCACGACCCGCTGCACGGGCTGCGCGCCGACCTGCAGCAGCGCATGCGGCAGGCGATAATGCCGAAGGAACAGGGCGACCTGTTCGTCCCGTCAGTGCCGGAGCCACCCGTTTGAATGTTGCCATCGCCGCCATCGTCGTCACTTACCAGAGTGGCAGCACCATCGATGCCTGCCTCTCGCGCCTGCGCCAGGCGCAGGATGTGGCCGAGATCCGGGTGATCGACAATGGTTCGCTGGATGGCACCCTGGACATCGTGCAGCGGCATGCCAGCCACGATCCACGCGTGCGCTTCGTCGGCAACCCGGACAATCCCGGCTTCGCCGCCGCCAACAACCAGGGCGTGGCCGACTCGCACAGCCCGTGGCTGGCCTTCATCAACCCGGACCTGATGGTCGAGCCGGACACGCTGGCCGAACTGCGCTCCCGCGCCGAAGCGCTGGGCGACTGCCTGCTGGGCGTTGAACAGGTGGACGAGCATGGCCATGCCGACGAGGCGGTGCGCCGCCGCGACCCGGATTTCCTGAGGATGCTGCGTTCGCCCGGCAAGGGCTCGAAGCTGGCGGTTCCGCGTGAGCCGCACCAGGCACTGCAGCGGGTGCCGGCACTGTCCGGCGCACTGCTGATGATGCCGCGCGCGCTGTTCGACCGTATCGGTGGCTGGGACGCGGGCTATCGCCTGCACGCCGAGGACCTGGACCTGTGCCGGCGCGCGCGCGAAGCCGGCGCGGTGGTAGCGATCGCCAACGACCTGCAGGTTACCCATGTGCGCGGTGTCTCCAGCCGCTCGCGGCCGTTCTTCGTGGAATGGCACAAGCACAGGGGGCTGTGGCGCTACTTCCAGAAGTTCGAGGCCAGGCAGCGTTCGCTGCCGGTGCGCGCGGCGGTATGGGCTGCGATCTGGGTGCATGCGCTGATGCTGGTGCCGCGCCTGCTGCGCAGGTCGTTGTAGAGCCGAGCCCACGCTCGGCTGCATGGATAGGGGCATCCACGCATGGTGTGGCTCCACTCGCCGCGCCCACGGTTCACTCCGCCGGGCGCATAATCCGCCCCATGCCTATCATCCAGTCCCTGCTCGACACCGACCTGTACAAGTTCACCATGATGCAGGCGGTGCTCCACCAGCACCCCGGCGCCCAGGTGCAGTACCGGTTCAAGTGCCGCACCCCCGGCATCGACCTGGCAAGCTACATCGCCCAGATCGATGAGGAAATCGACCACCTGTGCAGCCTGCGTTTCAGCGACGCGGAACTGGACTACATGCGTGGCCTGCGCTTCGTGAAGCCGGACTTCGCCGATTTCCTCGGCCTGTTCCATCTGGACCGCAAGTACATCCAGCTGCGTGCGTCGACGGCCGTGCCCGGCGAGATCGAGCTGGACATCACCGGCCCGTGGCTGCACACGATCCTGTTCGAAGTGCCGCTGCTGGCGATCATCAACGAAGTCTGGTTCCGCAACACCACCACGGCCGACTTCGCCGAAGGCGAGCGCCGCCTGCAGGCCAAGGCCGCGCTGCTGCGCGATACCCCCGGTTTCGAGCACTGCCGCATCGCCGACTACGGCAGCCGCCGCCGCTACTCGCGTGACTGGCATGCCCGCCTGCTGCCGCTGCTGCGCGACGCGCTCGGCCCGCAGCTGGTCGGTACCAGCAACGTCCACTTCGCGCGCCTGTATGGCATGACCCCGCACGGCACCATGGCCCACGAGTACCTGCAGGCGTTCCAGGCGCTCGGCCCGCGCCTGCGTGATTCGCAGGTGGCAGCACTGGAATCGTGGGCGCGCGAGTACCGCGGCGATCTTGGCATCGCGCTGTCCGACGTGGTCGGCCTGGACGCGTTCCTGCGCGACTTCGACATGTATTTCTGCAAGCTGTTCGACGGTGTGCGCCATGACTCCGGCGATCCGTTCGACTGGGGCGACCGCATGCTGGCGCATTTCCAGCAGCGCCGGGTCGATCCGCGCAGCAAGGTGCTGGTGTTCAGCGATGGGCTCGACATCGCCAAGGTGATGCGGCTGTACGACTACTTCCGCGGTCGCTGCCAGGTCGCGTTCGGCGTTGGCACCCACCTGACCAATGACCTCGGCCCGACGCCGCTCAACATCGTCATCAAGATGGTCCGCTGCAACGGCCAGCCGGTGGCCAAGCTCAGCGATTCGCCGGGCAAGAGCATGTGCGACGACCCGGGTTACCTGGCCTACCTGCGCCAGGTGTTCGAATTGCCGCAGCCGGAGTAATACCGGCCTGCAGGGCTTACAGGTAGTCGACGACCACCAGGTAGGCGCCCTGCAGCGGCTGCTGCCTCGAAGCCTGCACGCTGTAGCGCTCGGAGAAGGCGATATCGCCGGCGCGCATCGCGCTGGCCGACACCGACAGCTTCTGGCCCTGGCGCTTGCCGTCACGCAGCGTCGCCGCCTGGCCATCGGCCAGTGCCGTCACGGCCACCGTCGAGCCCTTGGCCGACGGCGGGCAGGCCGCCAGGCTCAGCTCACCCTGGGACAGGTTCGTCGTGCAGCCCGGCTCGGCGATACGGCCGCTGAAACGGATGCTGCCGCTGCTGGCCTGGGCCAGCGCACTGACGGACATCAGGGCCACGCACAGCAGAATGGAGTTCCTCATGACACGTTCTCTGGTTCGGTGTGTCCTAGTTAGCGACAGGATCGATCAACCTTTAATAGGACGATTCCGAATCTGCTAGGGCCATCACCAAGAAAGAGTGATGCGCATCAAAGAAGCCAAATTCCCCCTGAAAAATGCCTGTTTCCGCGCGTGCCGAACGCGTCGCGCAATGCGACATCCCCAGTCGTTTGTAGCGTGACCGGGCCCCGCGTCAAATCCCCCGCACCCCGAGGCTGTGATTCGCCTAACACGTCACATTTAAGGCGTCAATGAATTGGCGTTCAGAAAAATAATGAGACTTTCATCACAGTTGTGCCTATACTTGCGTCACGGATTCAGGGAGAGGTATGTCCGAGTCCGGCCACAGGTGAGACGCAAGGATGGGTCTTGTTAGCCCGGCAGTGCTCCTTGCTTCCTCCTCTACTTCTCATCTCTTCAGTAGGGTTAGGTAAAAGCGAATGCACAAGATGAACCTCATTGCCGCTCTGATGCTGGCCGCCGCTCCGCTGGCCGCCAACGCCGCCGACGGCACCATCACCTTCAATGGCAAGGTGACCGACAAGACCTGCACCATCTCGACCCCGGGCGGCAAGGACTTCGCCGTGACCCTGCCGACCGTGTCCAAGAACACCCTGGCCACCGCCGGTGCCGTTGCGGGCCGTACCCCGTTCGCCATCAACCTGACCAAGTGCAGCGCCGGCAACGTCGCCACCTACTTCGAGCCGGGTTCGACCGTCGACTTCAACAGCGGCCGCCTGGTCAACCAGGCCTCGGCCAACGCTGCCACCAACGTGCAGCTGCAGCTGCTGGGCTCGAACAACCAGTTCCTGCCGATCAAGGCTGCTGGCGCTGGCCTGGCGCAGACCAACTCGCAGTGGGTCACCGTCGGCACCGACGGCTCGGCCGATCTGAACTACTACGCTGAGTACTACGCCACTGCCGCCGCCACCCCGGGCGACGTCACCAGCAGCGTCAAGTACACGATCATCTACAACTGATCGTCGTCGTACCCGCATTGGCCGGCGTACGCGCCGGCCAGTGCTTCGCGGCCCCTGGCCACACCCCTCGAGCGTAGTACTTCCGATGAAAGCAATCTTTCCCCGGGCGCTGCTGCTGGCAGCGTTCACGCTGCCCTTCTGCCAGAACGCTCTGGCCGGCGTGGTGGTCAACGGCACGCGAGTGATCTATCCGGCGCAGGCGCGCGAAGTGACCGTGCAGGTCGACAACGTGGGCGATTCGCCGGCGCTGGTCCAGGCCTGGATCGACAGCGGCGACGCCAACCAGACCGCCGACAACAGCGACGCCCCGTTTGTACTGACGCCGCCGATCGCGCGTGTCGAGCCGGGCCGCAGCCAGGCGCTGCGCGTGATCTTCTCCGGTGCGCAGCTGCCGACCGACCGTGAGTCGGTGTTCTGGCTCAACGTGCTGGATGTGCCGCCGTCGCCCGACAACGCCGACAGCGGCGACCAGAATTACCTGCAGGTCGCGTTCCGTTCGCGCCTGAAACTGTTCTACCGGCCGCAGGGCCTGAAGGGCGTCGCCAACGACGCGCCGGCAGCGTTGCGCTGGACCCGCACGGGCGATCGCCTGCGGGTGGAAAACCCCAGCCCCTTCCACGTCACGCTGGCCGAAGTGCATGCCGTGACCGGCAGCAGCGAGAAGACCGTCGAGGACAAGGGCGCCATGGTCGCGCCGAAGCAGAGCCTGGAGTTCACCGCACCGGCGGGCTCCGACCAGGTGCGCTTCATCACCATCAACGATTACGGCGGTCGGGTGGAGCACACGGTCCGCCTCGGCAGTACCGGGGGCTGAACGCGCCGCGCCGGCCATGGGCCTGCGCATCCCGCCACCGCCGCCGTGCGGCGAATTGAAGGAATGTCAGTGTGATCGGAAACAGATTGACATTGTCGATCCACCAGGCGATCTGCCTGCTGGTTGCTGGCGTGGCCTGCCCAGGATGGGCGCTGGCTGCGCCGGCCAATCTCGGCGAACAGGCGCTGATGGCGCAGAGCGGTGCGGCCAATGCGCGTGCACCCGAGTCGGCCCAGTTCAACTCCAGCTTCCTCTCCGGCCAGGCCAAGCAGGTCGACCTGGCCTCCTTCACCAATGGCAACCCGATGGTGGCTGGCACCTACCGTGTCGACGTCTACGTCAACGGTGGCTGGCAGGGCCGTCGCGATCTGCAGTTCAAGGCCGATGAGCAGGGCCGCGTCGACGCCTGCCTGCCGCTGCCGATGCTGGAAGAAATGGGTGTGGACAGCGAGGCCGTGCTGCTGCAGCAGGACCCGACGCTGCCGACCGACACGAACAGCTGCGTGCCGGTACAGCGGCGCATGGCCAATGCCTATGGCATCTATGACAGCGGCAACCTGCGCTACGATCTCAGCATCCCGCAGGTGTTCCTGCGCCGCGAGGCGCGCGGCTACGTCAATCCGTCGCTGTGGGACCGCGGCATCAACGCTGGCTTCGTCGGCTACAGCTTCAACGCCATCGACAGCGACAGCCGTGTTGAAGGGGGGCAGCGCAATCGCAGCGCCTACCTCGGCCTCAACGCCGGCCTGAACCTGGGAGGCTGGCAGTTCCGCCACGATTCCAACCTGACCTGGTCCGAAGGCAACGGCCGCCACTGGCAGAGCATTGCCACCTATGCGCAGCGCGGCATCCCGCAGGTGCGCGGCATGCTCACCATTGGTGAGGCCTACACCACGGGCGAGCTGTTCGATTCGATCGGCTACCGGGGTGCCAGCCTGGCCAGCGACGACCGCATGCTGCCCGATTCGCTGCGCGGTTACGCGCCGGTCGTGCGCGGTATTGCCGAAACCAACGCGCGCATCGAAGTGCGCCAGAACCAGCAGCTGATCTACTCCTCCACCGTATCGCCGGGCAGCTTCGTCATCGACGACCTGTACCCGACCGGCTACGGCGGCGACCTGGAAGTGAGCGTGATCGAGGCCGACGGCCGCCGCCGCGAATTCAAGGTGCCGTTCGGTTCTGTGCCGCAGATGCTGCGCGAAGGCGTGTCGCGCTACTCGCTGACCGCCGGCCAGGTGCGCAACAAGCTGCTGGCCGATGAGCCGTGGCTGGTGCAGGGTACCTACCAGCGTGGCATCGGCAACCAGTTGACCCTGTACGGCGGCAGCGCGCTGAGCGAAGGCTACCTGTCGCTGCTGTACGGTGTCGGCCTGTCCACGCGCGTCGGTGCCTTCGCTGCCGACGTCACCCATGCACGGACCTCGTTCGACCACTACGGCAGCCATACCGGCGCCAGTGTGCGGCTGAGCTACAGCAACATGATCGGCGAGACCGGGACCAACCTGACCCTGGCCGCCTACCGCTACTCCACTGAAGGCTTCTACAGCCTGCAGGACGCGCTGTATGGCCGTGATTCGGACAAGCGCGGCATCGATCCGACCACCCGTGGCCGTCAGCGCAGCCAGTTCCAGGTAACGCTGAACCAGCCGCTGGGCCGACGTGGCGGTGCGCTGTACGTGACCGGCTCGGTGCGTGACTTCTACGACCGTTCCGGCACCTCCAAGCAGTACCAGGTGGGCTACAACAACGCCTGGCGCTCGGTGAACTACGGCTTCTCGGCGCTGCGCACCGAAGAAGGCGTGCTCGGCCGTTCCGATACCCAGTACCTGCTGTCGATGAGCGTGCCGCTGGGCCGGGGCACCCACCCGGTGTCGTTCAGCGCCGACCTTGGCGCGCGCGACCGCGGTGGCTACGACAACAGCCGCGTCGGCATCACCGGTTCGGCCGGCGTCGACAACAACTTCAGCTACGGCGTGGCCCTGTCCGATTCCCGCGAGGGTGGCACCACTGCGGTCGGCAATGCCGAGTACCGCAGCCGCTACTCGGCGTTGAACGCCACCTACAGCCACTCGCGTGATTTCCGCCAGGCGTCGGTCGGTGCCAACGGCAGCGTGGTCGTGCATCCGGGCGGCTTCACATTCACCCCGCAGCGCGGCGACACCATGGTGCTGGTCGAAGCGCCGGGCGCGCGCGATGCGATCGTCAGCAACGCGCCGGGCCTGCGCGTCGATGGCCGCGGCTACGCCGTGGTGCCGTACGTGTCGCCGTACCGCCTCAACACCGTCACCCTCGATCCGCAGGGCATGGCCCACGACGTCGAACTGGAAAGCACCAGCCAGTCCATCGCGCCGTTCGCCGGTGCCATCAGCTACCTGCGCTTCGACACCCGCAAGGGCAACGCGCTGCTGATCCAGGTGCGCAACGCCGATGGCCGCAGCATGCCGTTCGGTGCGCAGGTCAAGGACGAACAGGGCCAGCCGGTCGGCATGGTCAGCCAGGGCGGCCGCCTGTACGTGCGCAGCGAGAAGAACCAGGGCCAGTTGCAGGTCGAGTGGGGCGCCGGTGCCGACCAGCGCTGCACCATTGATTACCAGGTACCGGCGGGCGCCGATGCGTCCAAGACCGGCTTCATCCCGCTGGAGGCAGCATGCCGATGATTTCTTCCCGTGGCCGCCAGGCGCTGGCCGCGCTGGCCGTACTGGGCGGCGTGCTGCTGGCGCAGCAGGCCAGCGCCGCCTGCCGCATCCAGAACAGCTGGTTCATCGCCCAGGACGTGACCATGGACATGGGCCAGATCGTGATCCTGCCCAGCACCCCGGTCGGCGGTGTGATCAAGGAAATCAGTGAACCGATCACCCAGCAGAACAGCGTTGCCCGCTGCGATTCCTGGACCGGCGGTCGTTCGATCGGTGAGTACGTCAACGCAGCGCAGAAGCGCCCCGTGGCCGGCTTCTCGAACGTCTATGAAACCGATGTGGCAGGCGTCGGCATCCGCCTGTACCGCGATTCGGGTGCGATCCAGACCTACTACCCGCACTCGATCAACTTCGGTGGCGGTTCCGTGGTCAGCCTCATCGGTGGCCAGTTCCGCATCCAGCTGATCAAGACCGCTGCGCAGACCGGTTCGGGCGTGATCGCGCCGAACGGCCGCTTCACCAACTACTACTTCGACGGCGATGGCCCCGGGCGCCCGGTACTGACCTCGACGTTCAAGGGCTCGGGCACCACCGTGGTCAGCCCGACCTGTGAAGTGCAGGCCGGCAGCCGCAACATTGCCGTCGATTTCGGCAGCGTGCCCAACACCACCTTCACTGGTGTCGGCTCCAAGGCCGTTGATCGCGACTTCGAAATCCGCCTGAACTGCCAGGGCAGCAACGTTGCCGCCTACCAGAGCAAGATCGGCATCCGCCTCGATGCCGACCAGGACAGCTCGAACATGCCGGGCGTGCTGAAGCTGAGCGCGGCCAGCAACAGTGCCACCCGCATCGGCATCCAGATGGTCCAGCGCGATGGCAGCACCGAGCGTGAAGTGCGCTTCGGCCAGACCATCAGCGTTGGCACCACCGCGCCGGGTACCAGCGTCATGGCGCTGCCGCTGCGCGCGCGCTACGTGCAGACCCAGGCCGGTACGGTGGGCGCGGGTGTCGCAAACGGCCAGGCCACGTTCACCATCCAGTACGAGTAAGGCCGCCCCGGCGGCTGCCCCTGCTGCGCTCCGCCGCAACGTCGCCCGGCTCACGGGCGGCGTTGACTGCGTCTTGATCCTGCAACGATGAAGATCGATGCCACGACGCGCATACAGACGCCCTAGTGTGATGTATGTCGCGAATTTGGAGTTTCCTCATGAGGTGACCGTCTCCTGCCTGCGGGTGCTGGACGGCAACGCCGAAAGGATCCAGACGTGGCTACTGCTGCTTGCCCCCTTCCGCGCCGGCTTTCGGGAGCGCTCCGGTGAAGGTCCTGTCGGTGTTCGGCACGCGACCGGAAGCCATCAAGATGGGGCCGCTGGTGCGCGCCCTGGCACACGCTGCGGATATCGAATCGGTGGTCTGCATCACCGGGCAGCACCGGGCGATGCTCGACCAGGTGATGGCGCTGTTCGAGATCACCGCCGACCATGACCTCGATGTCATGGTGCCCAACCAGACCCTCAATGGCCTGTGTTCCAGGCTGTTCGAACGGCTTGACGCGCTCTACACGCAGGTCCGCCCCGACTACGTGCTGGTGCATGGCGATACCACCACGGCGATGACCGCGGCCCTGGCCGCGTTCCATCACCGCATCCCGATCGGCCATGTCGAGGCCGGCCTGCGCACCGGCGACATCCACCGGCCGTGGCCGGAGGAGATGAACCGGCGGGTGATCGATGTGGTCGGCCATCAGTTGTATGCACCCACTCCCGGCTCGCGCGCCAACCTGGCCCGTGAGCACCTGGGCGGGCAGATCCTGGTCACCGGCAACACCGTCATCGATGCCCTGCAGCAGACCGTGCAGCGGCTGGATGCCGATCCGGCACTGCGTGCGCAGGCCGACGAACCCTTCCATATGCTCGACCCCGGCCGCCGGCTGCTGCTGGTCACCGGCCATCGCCGCGAGAGTTTCGGCCAGGGCTTCGAGGACATCTGCCGTGCGCTGGCCGAGCTGGCACGGCGGCCGGACCTGCAGGTGCTGTACCCGGTGCACCTCAACCCGAACGTGCAGGGCCCGGTCAATGCCCACCTCGGCAACCTCGACAACGTGCACCTGGTGCCACCGCAGGATTACCTCCGCTTCGTGCGCCTGATGCAGCGCGCCGACGTCATCCTCACCGACTCCGGTGGCGTGCAGGAAGAAGCCCCGGCGCTGGCCAAACCGGTGCTGGTGATGCGCGATGTCACCGAACGGCCGGAGGCGGTCGAAGCCGGTGTGGTCACGCTGGTCGGCACCACGCCCTCGCGCATCGTCGATGCGGTCAACGCGGTGTTGGCACGCCCCCCGCAGCCGGCCCGCTTCGACCCCGATGCCAGCCCGTACGGGGATGGCCGCGCCAGCGCCCGCATCGTCGCCGCCCTGCGCGGTGCGCCCCTTCCCGAATTCTCGCCCGGCGTCCGCAGCAGCGGCGCCGTCCACCCCATCCACGCGAAGTGACGCCATGACCCAGACCGGCCGCTCTTCCCTGTTTGCATCCGCCGCTGCGTTCGTCCTGTCGGGCGTGGTTGGCAGTGCCCATGCCGCCGACAGCGTCGCCGGCCAGTTCACCGAATGGAGCAGCGACAGCACGGTGCACCGGCAGATGACCCTGCGCGAACTCGGTTTCCGCCAGCCACTGGTGCTGAGCGGGCAGGAGAGCCAGCGCGAGGTCTACCTGCCGGTGCCGGCCGGTGTGGCCACCCGCGACGCGCAGCTGCAGCTGGATGGGCGCTATGTGCGCGGCCACGCCGGGCGCACCTCGGGCCTGTGGTCGGTCGATGGCGACCCGATCGCGGCGCGTTCGATCACCGATGCCCAGGGCGATGCCAGCCAGCTGCTGGCCATCGATGGCGAACCCCGCCAGAGCGGCTTCGTACGGGTCGGCGTCGGCTGGTGGTCGATCGTGTCCGATTACCAGTGCGCCGACCAGAGCGCGCCGGCCAATGTGCTGCGGCTGTCGCCGGACTCGCGTTTCAGCTACCGCTTCGACGGCCGCGCCGTGGATACCGTTGCCAAGGCGTGGGGGGCGCTGCCACCGCGGGTGCGCCTGCTGGTGGATGGCAAGGCGCTGCAGGCACCGGCCTACGATGCGGCCTGGCGCATCGGTACCGCGTTGCAGGCCGGGGGCAAAGAGGTGCAGGTGGTGGCCCTGCCCAAGGTCGGTGACAGCGTTGACCTGGCCGGTATCAGCATCCCGGCCAGCCTGCAGGGCGTGCCGGCCTACGCCGCGCTGGCCACGGGTGAGCGCGCGCATGCGATCAGGGATCTGGCCGAAGTCGGCGCGCTGCTGTCATTGCGCGACAGCGGGCCGTTGGCCGCCGATGTGATGATCGGCAGCGATGCACTGCGCGCCGGCGTGCGTGCGGCGCTGGATGCGCTGGCCGTACAGGTCGGCGCGGCGGGGGCCGATGCGGGCACCGCGTTCGCCGCGTGGCGCGGTACCGGCATGGGCGGCCTGGAAAAGCCCGCCGCCAACGCGTCGGTCAGCGTGGTGGCCGTGGCCGGGCGTCCGACGCTGGTGGTCGACCCGGCGGCGGCGGGCAAGGTCGCCGGGCTGCTCGCCGAGCAGTGGCGCAGCTATGCACTGGGCCGCAGCCTGCAGGTCAGCGCAGCGGGCACGCCCAGACTGGATGGTGACCAGGTACTGCTGAGCCGGCTCGGCAACATCGTCGGCACCATGGATGTGGTGACCCGCGCCGACCGCAGCGCCAGCTTCGACCTCGGCGCACTGTCGGCCGATGGCCGCCTGCCCGAGCAGGTGGTGATCGATGTCTCGGCGGCCCCCAACGCGGCCGGGCAGGGCGCGGTCGCCACGATCTACCTCAACGATTACCTGCTGGGTGGCAAGGTGCTGTCGGCCAACGGCCAGCCGCAGCGGCTGGTGGCCAGGGTGCCGGCCTACGCGCTGTCGGCACGCAACGAGATCCGCGTCAGCTTCCTGCGCCAGCCGGCACGCCCCTATTGCCACGATCCGGCCACCGCGTATCCGGTCTCGATCCTGCCCAGCAGCCACCTGACCCTGGCCAAACGTTCGCTGGGCAGTGACTTCGTCGGTGCCAGCAGCCAGCTGTCACGCGGCAACCAGATGTTCGTGCCCGCTACGTGGCTGCAGGACGCGCCGGCATCGCTGCGCAAGGTGATCGCGGTGGCCAGTGCAGTGGGGGCCTCGCCAGAGGCATCGGAACTGAAGGTGGTCGAAGCCGGTGCCGTGGTCAGCCCGGGCGCGCCGTGGCTGGCGTTCGGCGTGGCGCCATCCGGTGTCGATGTGGCCGGCCTGAAGGATGGCCACCTGCTGATCGGCGGCAAGCCGCAACCGCTGTTGGATGTGAGCGGGCTGGATCGTGCCGCGGTGGTGCAGGTGGGGTCGTCCGGTGGCCAGCTGGGCGTTGTTTACAGCGACCTCGGTGCGCAGTCACCGCCGTTCGGCGCCCCATTCCGTTTGCTGCGGGGCGATCTCGCCGTGCTCGACGGCAGTGATGCCGTGCGCGAATTCGACCGCCAGGATCCCTACGGCACGCGTATCGCGCAGGACGGCAACCCGCAATCGAAGTGGGAACGGCACATGGTCTGGCTGCTGCTGCTGGTCGGCGTGATCGTGTTCGCGCTGCTGGCCGCCCGCGTCACCCAGGTGCGTCGCCGCAAGTCCGCCAACACAGGGCACTGATCCACCGTGGACGGTCTGTTCTGGAACATCCAGCTGGCCAACTACTACGCCGCCCTGGAAACCACGGCGGCGGCGGTGGCCGTGCTGATCCTGATCTCCAGCCTCGATGACCTGTTCATCGATGTCTGGTACTGGGTACGCGAGAGCTGGCGCGCGCTCACGATCAAGCGCCGCGATGCCTACCGGCCGCTGACCCAGGACGACCTGCTGCAGCGCCCGCAGCAGCCGCTGGCGATCATGGTGCCGGCGTGGATGGAGTACGACGTCATCGCGCAGATGGTGGAGAACATGATCAACGTGCTCGATTACCGCGAGTACGTCGTGTTCGTCGGCACCTATCCCAACGACCAGCAGACCATCGATGAGGTCGAGCGCATGCGTCGCCGCTACAAGCGCCTGCGCCGCGTGGAAGTGCCGCACGACGGGCCGACCAGCAAGGCCGACTGCCTGAACTGGCTGATCCTGGCGATCTTCGACTACGAGAAGCGCCACGACATCGAGTTCGCCGGGGTGATCCTGCACGATAGCGAGGACGTGCTGCATCCGATGGAACTGCGCTTCTACAACTACCTGCTGCCGCGCAAGGACATGATCCAGCTGCCGGTCACCTCGCTGGACCGCGAGTGGTATGAGCTGGTTGCCGGTGTCTACATGGACGAATTCGCCGAATGGCACGCCAAGGATCTGGTCGTGCGTGAAAGTGTTTCCGGCATGGTGCCATCGGCGGGCGTCGGTACCTGCTTCTCGCGGCGCGCGCTGCTGGCGCTGAGCGCGCAGACCGACAACCAGCCCTTCAACACCGACAGCCTCACCGAGGACTATGACGTCGGTGCGCGGCTGGCGGCGATGGGCATGCAGTCGATCTTCGCCCGCTTCCCGGTGCAGTTCCGCGTGCGTCGCCCGTCCTGGTTCGGCTGGGGGCCGGTGCGCGAGCGCACCCAGCAGATGGCGCTGTGCGTGCGCGAGTACTTCCCCGACAACTTCCGTGCCTCGTACCGGCAGAAGGCGCGCTGGGTGCTGGGCATCGGCCTGCAGAGCTGGGAGTCGCTGGGCTGGCGCGGCTCGCTGGCCACCAAGTACCTGCTGGCGCGCGACCGCAAGGGCATCATCACCTCGTTCGTCAGCATCATTGCCTACCTCATCTTCCTGCAGCTGCTGCTGTTCTGGCTGCTGAAGATGTCCGGGGTGTGGACGATGCAGTTCCCCAGCGTGTTCCAGGCCGGTACCTGGCAGATGAACGTCGCGCTGCTGACCACCGCCGCGCTGGCCACCCGCGTCGTGCAGCGCTTCTACTTCGTCAACCGGCTGTACGGCTGGGAGCATGCCTTGATGTCGATCCCGCGGATGGTGGTCGGCAACATGATCAATTTCATGGCCACCGCGCGTGCGTGGAAGGTGTTCCTGGCTTACCTGCTGTTCGGCAAGCGCATGGTCTGGGACAAGACCATGCACGACTTCCCGGATGCGGCGCAGCTGGTGCAGACGCGCAAGCAGCTCGGCGAGCTGTTGACCACCTGGCAGGCGGTGGAGCCGGAGCGCCTGCAGCAGGCGCTGGACCAGCAGCATGCCGGCCGGCAGCAGCCACTGGGCCGCATCCTGCTCACCCAGGGGTGGCTGGATGATGAAACGCTGGCCGAGGCGATCGCCTTCCAGGGCGACCTGCCTCGTGCGGTGATTGACGTGGACTACCTGCGCGCCTGCCACTTCCCGGTCAGTGCCGATGCCTGCGTGCAATGGCGCATGTTGCCGCTGCCACCGCGCCAGCAGGGCACCCTGCGGCTGGCCGTGGCCAGCCCATTGCCCGAAGAAGCGTTGGCACTGCTGAAGCAGGAAACCCGCAGCGAGCACATCGAACAGAGCATTGCCCGCGAAAGCGAAATCAACGCAGGCCTGCGCCTGATCGGCGGCGACCGGCACTGGCAGCTGGACAACGTGCCCCTGCTGGGCGACCTGCTGGTGGAGATGCGCCTGATCGACCACGCGCGCTTCGAGATCGCATTGGACGCGTACAAGCCGCAGCGCGACGGCCGCATCGGCGATTACCTGGTCAAGCAGGGCATCACCACCGAAGACGCCGTGGCCCAGGCCATGCAGGAACAGCGCCGGCGTGCGGCCGCGCTGCAGTCGCCGCCTCCCGGAGCCTTGCCGGCATGAAGACCACGCTGCTGTCCTCCGTCATTGCCGTGGCACTGGCCACGGCGGCCGCGCCGGTGCTGGCCCAGGCCGATGCAGCACTGCCGTTGTCCGGTGCGGCCTACCGCGTCGCCGAGCAGGCGTTTGCCGCCTATGAGCGCGGTGACTACCCGGCGGCTTACCGGCAGTCCACCGAAGCGATCCGGCTGCGCCCGGACGTGGTGCGGCTGCGCCTGTTGCAGATCTACGCGCTGCAGAAACTGGGCCGGCCGGCGGAGGCCCAGCAGCAGGCACGTCGTGCACTGGATGCGGGGTTGAAGGATCCGGCGTTGCCGGCGCTGGCCGCTGCCACCGCTGCGCGCAGCACGCCTCCGGATGCCAAGAGCGGGCGCGCACCCTCCCCACCGCGCGTGGCTGGCAGCGGCGCAGACCGCGCCAGGCAGCAGGCCTACGCGCTGGCCACCGAGGCCTACGCCGCTTATGACGCCGGGCGGATGGGAGAGGCAGCCAGCAAGGCCGAGCAGGCCTTCCGGCAGCAGCCAACGCAGGGCGCCTGGGCGATGCTGTGGGTGGCCGCGCTGGAGGCACAGCAGCAGCCCGAACAGGCCGACGCCGCCATTGCCACCGCGCTGCAGCTGGGCGCGCCGAATGTCGAGGCATTGCGCGCACAGCGCGTGGCGCTGGATCGACAGCGCGCGCTGCTGCAGGCCCAGCAGGCGTACCGGTCGCTGTCCACGCAGGATGATGCGGCGGCCGTTGCGCAGGCACGTGCCGCTGTCGAGCTGGCACCGGAGGTGGCGACGTACCGGTTGCTGCTGATTACCGCGCAGCTGCAGCAGGGGCAGCTGGCCGACGCCGAGCGCAGTGCCGACCAGGCGTTGCAGGCCGACGGCCAGGATCTCAATGCGCGGGTGATGCGCGGCTACCTGCGCCAGCGCCAGGGCAACAGCCTGCTCGCCAACGAGGACTTCGACGCCGCGCTCGCCATGCCGGGCTCAACGACGCAGCAGCGCAACGTGCGCCTGCTGGCGGTGGATGCGGCCCTGGCCGCTGGGGATCGCGCACGTGCGGCTGCACTGCTGGCGCCGCTGCGCGCGGCATTGCCAGCAGATGCCAGCGATGCACGCGCGCAGCAGCTGCTGCAGCAGGGCATCGAGCAGCGCGCCAAGGCGGTCCGTTCCAGTCGCGAGCGTCCGCGCATGAGCGCGCAGACCTATCCGGCGCCGTTCCAGCACTGCCAGTCTGGCGACAGCGGCAACCGTTGCGAGTTGATGCCGGCCGACCTGCAGGGCGACGGTGGCGCCGCGCAGCGTGCCTACGCGGCCTACGCGCGGCAGGACTACGCCGAGGCCATCGGCGAGGCGCGGCAGGCCGTGCAGCTCGCACCGGAGGACGCGAGCCTGCAGGGGCTGCTGACCACCACGCTGGCGGCAGGCAACCGCAGCCAGCAGGACGAAGCACGGCAGCGTCTGGATGCGGCGCTGGCACAGCGCCCTGACGATGCGGAGGCGCTGATGCAGCGCGGCTACCTCAACCAGAAGGCGCACGAGCCGGCGCGCGCACTGGCCGACTTCCGTGCCGCCGAGGCGACCGGCAGGGCACCAAAGGGCGTGGTGCTTGACCAGGCCTACGCCAGCGCGGCCAACGGCGATCACCCGCAGGCGGTGACCCTGCTGCGGACGGCCATTGATCGTGCCGATGCCGGCGAGCTGCCACTGGATGCGCACCAGCGCTACAACGTGCGCAATGCCATCGCCAACTATTCGCGCGAGTGGGGCGTGATCGCCTCGGCCGGCTTCCGTGGCGCGCGCCAGGCGGCGACCAATGTCGGCGGCGCGGCGATCAGTACGCCGGGTGATTCGGTGTTCAGCACGCTTGAAGCGTTCTGGCGCCCGCCGGCTTTCAATGACCAGCACGGCGCGCTGGAGCTTTACGCGCGGCTGCTCAACACCCTGTACGACCAGGGTGGCACCTACGAGTCGCTCCGCGCCGTGGACCCGTGCACCGGCGAATCGACGCCCGATGCACGCGCACGCGCCGAACGGCTCAGCCGCTCGCGTTCCACCACCGGCTGGCCGTCCACCATCGCCTCGTTCGGCCTGCGCTACGCCTTCGGCCAGACCGGCCTGAGCGCCGGCATCGAGCGTCGCCAGTTCCTCGGCAGCGCCACCCGCACGGGCGATGTCTACCCCGCTTCGGCGGCCGTGCAATGCAGCCTGCAGCTGGCCCGCAACCCGCCACTGGAAGCCAGCACACTGGCCCGCTACCGCCTGGCCAGCGGTTCCGGTGGCTGGATGTCCTACCTGACCTACGGCTATTACCACGGCACCGACCTGCGCACCGACGTGAATCAGTGGTGGATGGTCAGTGGCTACGCGCAGGGCGGTTACACGTGGGATGACAACAGCGCGCATTTCACCCTCGACGCACTCGATGCCAATGGCACGCCGGTGCGCCGGGTGGGCGATGCCAACGGGCGCCTGCATCGCGAACAGTGGTTCGCTGCCGGTGAACTGCGTGCCGGCCGCAGCTTCCGCTTTGGTGCCGGGCAGACCCACTGGGTGGTCACGCCGTATGTGGTGGTGGGGGCGGACTGGCTGGACCAGCGCTCGCGCGTGCGCGACATCCGCTACCCGCTGTTCCCGGCGCAGTCGTTCGCACTCAACGATACGCAGCGCAGCTGGTCACTCGGCGCAGGGCCGGGCGTGGGCGTGCGCTACTGGTTCCGCGAAGACCACTACAACACGCCGCGTTCCTACCTGGACCTGACCGTGCAGTACCGCTTCGCGATCGGCGGCGGTGATACGCAGCGCGCCAAGGGCCTGTTCGCCACCGCCATCCTCTCCTACTGAGGCAGGCCCCAACGTCGTCGCAGCGCCGCGGCCTGCGGCGTGTCCTGGGTCAGCCACGGCTCCAGTGCATAGACCAGCACGTGCTGCGCACCGCTGTCGTGCGCCCACGCCAGCTGCCGCTGGATGCGCGCGGCATCTGCGGTTTCGCCCTTGAACGCGCTGCCGTCGGCGGGGCTGCCGGGCAGTTCGCGGAACAGTTCGACGATCGCATCGAACCCGATGCCCTGTGCCCGGAAATGGCCGAGCAGCGGTTGCAGCTGCTGCACGTTGCCGGCGCCGGCCACCCCCACGCCGTCCTGCACCATCGGCCGCAGCGCGGCCCGTGCCAGCACCGCCTGCCACAGCGCGACCAGGTCGCCGTCGGTCTGCAGGCGGCTGAAGTAGCAGGAGATCGCACAGTCACCGCCGCGCGCGCTGGCGGCCTGCGCCAGCCCGTGCAGCCACTGCGCCAGCCATTGCTGGCGGGCCGGATCGGCCCAGTGGAACTGCTCCAGTTCGTAGGGCAGGTACCAGCCGCCGAAGGCGGGCTGCTGCGCCCACGGCGCCTGTGCCAACCAGCTGCGCGCGTGCGCCAGGCTGTCGGCCAGGAACGCCTGCAGCGTGGCGTCGTCGGCGCCGATGGCCTGCCACCAGCGTTGCTGGAAGGGCAGGCCAACGCGGATGCGGATGTCGTTCTCGCTGGCGGCGGTGAACAGCTGCTGCAGGTTGCTGTCCGGCAGCGACCAGTCGCCATCGCTGCCACCGACGATGCCGGTCCACTGCAGCACCAGCTGCCGGCAGCCCAGCGCGTGGGCAAGCTTCAACGAACGTTGCCAGTCGGCCGGGCCCCACTGCAGATGGCTGCGCCAGGGCTGCAGGAAGGTGCCATCCACCTGCACCGGCAGCGAACAGCCGGGCAGGGTGGCGAGCGTAGCGGCCAACGGCGCCAGCACTGCCGCGCGCAGCAACCGGCGGCGCAACGGCGAAGACGGATCCGTGGGAAGGTCGGGCCGAACCATGCCCGCATCATCCCAGAGCACCGTGGGTGGGAGGTGAACCCCGCGCCGGGTGGTGCCGGCCGCTGGCCGGCATCGTGCCCCGGGTGGCAGGTGAATCACCATCCGGTAGTGCCGGCCGCTGGCCGGCATCGCGCCCCGATTATTCCAACGCGTAGCGCAGCGCGAACAGCACCGCCACCAGCCACACCGCCGGATGCACTTCGCGCCAGCGGCCGGTGCCGGCCTTCAGCGCCGCATACGCGATGAAGCCAAACGCCAGGCCATTAGCGATGGAGTAGGTGAACGGCATCGCCAGGGCACACAGTGCGGCCGGCACCGATTCGGTCAGGTCGCTCCAGTCCACGTCCACCAGTTCGCGCAGCATCAGGCCGGCCACGAACAGCAGCGCCGGTGCGGTGGCATAGCCGGGCACCATCGCCGCCAGCGGCGAGAACAGCAGTGCGGCCAGGAACAGTGCCGACACCACCAGTGCAGTCAGGCCGGTGCGGCCGCCCACCTGCACGCCCGAGGCGCTTTCAGCGAACGCGGTAGTGCTGCTGGTGCCCAGCAGCGAACCGGCCACGATCGCCGTGCTGTCGGCCAGCAGCGCGCGGCCGAAACGCTTCTGCGCGCCCGGCAGTTTCAGCAGTCCGGCGCGACCGACCACGCCATACAGGGTGCCGGTGGCATCGAACACTTCCACCAGCACGAACACCAGCACCACCTGCAGCAACACGGCGATCGGCGCGCCACCGTTGTGGTGCAGCAGGCCCGGCAGGTCCAGCTGCAGGAAGGTCGGCGCCAGGCTCGGCGGCAGCGAGACCAGGCCCTGGTACTGCACGTCGCCCAATGCCCAGCCCGCGCCGGTCACCGCCAGGATCCCGATCAGGATCGCGCCACGGATACGGCGCGCTTCCAGCACCGCGATCAGCAGGAAGCCGGCCAGTGCCAGCAGCGGCGGCGCCGTATTCAACGGGCCCAGCGCCACCAGCGTGTCTTCATTGCCGACGATCACGCCGGACTTCTGCAGCGCGATGATCGCCAGGAACAGGCCGATGCCGGCCACGATCGCCGAGCGCAGCGACGAAGGAATGCCCGACACCAGCCACGCCCGCACACCGGTCAGCGACAGCACCAGGAACACCAGGCCGGAGATGAATACCGCGCCCAGTGCCTGCTGCCACGGCAGGCCGGCGGCACCGACCACGGTGAAGGCGAAGAACGCGTTCAGGCCCATGCCCGGTGCCATGCCGACCGGGAAGTTGGCCGCCAGCGCCATCACCGCCGAACCCAGCGCAGCGGCCAGGCAGGTGGCCACGAACACCGCACCCGCATCCATGCCGGTGGTGCCGAGGATTTCCGGGTTGACGAAGACGATGTAGGACATCGTCAGGAAGGTGGTGACACCGGCCAGCAGCTCGGTGCGCACGGTGGTGCCGTGCTGCTGCAGCTGGAACAGGCGTTCGAACAGGGACATGGGGCGTCTCGCAACAATAAGGTGTCACGACCAACGGTCGTGACCTACCCGAATGCAGAACGGCCGCGCAGAGCGCGGCCGTTCTTCCTTTCTTACTTCAGCGCCTTGAAGCGCAGGCGCTTCGGCGCGGCATCGTCGCCCATGCGACGCTTCTTGTCTTCCTCGTACTCGCGGTAGTTGCCCTGGAAGAACTCCACGTGCGAGTCGCCTTCGAAAGCGATGATGTGCGTGGCGATGCGGTCCAGGAACCAGCGGTCGTGCGAGATCACGAAGGTGTTGCCCGGGAACTCCAGCAGCGCGTCTTCCAGCGCACGCAGCGTTTCGATGTCCAGGTCGTTGGACGGTTCGTCGAGCAGCAGCACGTTGCCGCCCTGCAGCAGGGTCTTGGCCATGTGCAGGCGGCCACGCTCACCACCGGACAGCGAGCCGACCATCTTCTGCTGGTCCTGGCCCTTGAAGTTGAAGCGGCCGATGTAGGCGCGCGACTGGATCTCGATGCCGTTGATGTTGAGGATGTCCAGGCCACCGGCGATTTCCTGGAAGACGTTGTGGTTGCCTTCCAGCTTGTCGCGGCTCTGGTCCACGTAGGACAGCTGCACGGTCGGGCCGATCACGATCTCGCCCGAATCCGGCTTCTCCTGGCCGGTGATCATCTTGAACAGCGTCGACTTGCCGGCGCCGTTCGGGCCGATGATGCCGACGATCGCGCCCGGCGGAATCAGCATCGACAGGTTGTCGATCAGCAGGCGGTCGCCGAACTTCTTGGAGACGTTCTTGAACTCCATCACCATGTTGCCCAGGCGCTCGCCCGGCGGGATGAAGATTTCGTTGGTCTCGTTGCGCTTCTGGTAATCCTGCGACTGCAGCTCTTCCAGGCGGGCCAGACGGGCCTTGCCCTTGGAGCGGCCGCCCTTGGCGTTCTGGCGCGACCACTCCAGTTCCTTCTGGATCGCCTTCTGGCGGGCCTTTTCCTGGTTCTCTTCCTGCTTCAGGCGCTCATCCTTCTGCACCAGCCATTCGGTGTAGTTGCCCTTCCACGGAATGCCGCGGCCGCGGTCCAGTTCCAGGATCCACTCGGCGGCGTTGTCCAGGAAGTAGCGATCGTGGGTGACCGCCACCACGGTGCCGGTATAGCGCGCCAGGAACTGTTCCAGCCATTCCACCGACTCGGCGTCGAGGTGGTTGGTCGGTTCGTCGAGCAGCAGCATGTCCGGCTTCTGCAGCAGCAGGCGGCACAGTGCGACGCGGCGCTTTTCACCGCCGGACAGGTTGGCGATCTTGGCATCCCACGGCGGCAGGCGCAGCGCATCGGCAGCCACGTCCAGCTGGTTTTCCAGGGTGTGCGCGTCGCCGGCGGCCAGGATCGCCTCGAGGCGCTCCTGTTCCTTGGCCAGCGCGTCGAAGTCGGCGCCTTCCTCGGCGTAGGCGGCGTACACCGCCTCCAGCGCGGCCTGGGCCTGCAGCACTTCGCCCACGCCTTCCTCGACCGACTCGCGCACGGTCTTGTTCGGGTCCAGTTCCGGTTCCTGCGCCAGGTAACCGACCTTGATGCCGGGCTGCGGGCGGGCTTCACCCTCGAAATCGGTGTCCACGCCGGCCATGATCTTCAGCACGGTGGACTTGCCGGCGCCGTTCAGGCCCAGCAGGCCGATCTTCGCGCCCGGGAAGAAGGACAGGGAAATGTCCTTGATGATCTGCCGCTTGGGCGGGACCACCTTGGACACGCGGTTCATGGTGTAGATGTATTGCGAGGACATGCGGTCTCCGTAGGCGCGGCCCTGCGCCCGACCCGTCACGGGAACATCCCGTTGCGGCAGCGGGCACAGACTGGAATGGAATACCGCCAATTATAGCCGGAACCGGTTCCGGCCCGCGCCCGGCCGGAGCCGCTCAGGCTGGCCGTGGCCTGAATACTCCGTCACAGTCCTGCAGCGGGAAGCGTTTCCAGCCGGAAACGGTTCAGATCGGTTGCGCAATATGGGCTCACCACCCACCCAAGCAGAGGTCTGACATGCGCATCAATCGAGTAATGGCCGGCGCCGTGGCCTCTGTGCTGGCCTGGGCGCCGTGACCCCGGCCTTCGCCGACAACGACCATCGCCGCGACCACGACCGCCGCGAATGGCGCGAGGATCGCCGTGAGTGGCGCCAGGACCGCCGCGACTGGGAGCGCGACCGCCGCGAGGCCCGGCGCGACTGGGAACGCGACCGCCGCGACTGGCACCGTGACCATGATCGCTACTACCGCCCGGCACCGCCGCGCGTGGTCTATCGCCCGGCCTATGGCCCGGGCTATGGCTGGAAGGTCGGCCACCGCTACCGCGACTACTACCGCGGCCCGGTCTACGTGGTGAACGACTACCCGCGCTACAACCTGCGCCGCCCGCCGTACGGCCATCAGTGGATCCGGGATGATCGCGGCAACATGCTGCTGGTGGCCATCGCCACCGGTGTGATCGCCCAGTACGTGCTCAGTCGCTGAGGATCGCGGCCGGGGTCGGATCCCTTTCCAACGGAAAGGGCTCTGACCTCAACTATCGATCGAAACCATACGGGGCCGGATTCCTTCGGGGATGCCGGCCCCGTCCGTTTCGGCCCCAGCGGGCCAGTGCGGAGCTACAATCGAGGGCTGAGCCGTACCCCTTTTCCCTGCCTGCTGGAGTACCCGATGTTCCCGCGTGACGTCCGCATCGAATCCTACGATCCCGAACTGGCCAAGGCCATCGCCGCTGAGACCCAGCGCCAGGAAGACCACGTCGAGCTGATCGCCAGCGAGAACTACACCAGCCCGGCGGTGATGGAAGCCCAGGGCAGCCAGCTGACCAACAAGTACGCCGAAGGCTACCCGGGCAAGCGCTACTACGGTGGCTGCGAATACGTGGACATCGCCGAGCAGCTGGCGATCGACCGCCTGAAGCAGCTGTTCGATGCGGACTATGCCAACGTGCAGCCGCACAGCGGTTCGCAGGCCAACCAGGCCGTGTACTTCGCCCTGCTGCAGCCGGGTGACACCATCCTCGGCATGAGCCTGGCCCACGGTGGCCACCTCACCCACGGCGCCAAGGTCAATGCCTCGGGCAAGCTGTTCAACGCCGTGCAGTACGGCGTCAACGACCAGGGCCTGATCGATTACGACGAAGTCGAGCGCCTGGCCCTGGAGCACAAGCCGAAGATGGTCGTGGCCGGCTTCTCGGCCTACTCGCAGGTGATCGACTGGGCGCGCTTCCGCGCCATCGCCGACAAGGTCGGCGCCTACCTGTTCGTCGACATGGCCCACGTCGCCGGCCTGGTCGCCGCAGGCGTCTACCCGAGCCCGCTGGAACACGCCCACGTGGTCACCTCCACCACCCACAAGACCCTGCGCGGCCCGCGCGGCGGCATCATCATCGCCAAGGGCGCCGACGAAGACCTGGTCAAGAAGCTGCAGTCGATCGTGTTCCCGGGCATCCAGGGCGGTCCGCTGATGCACGTCATCGCCGGCAAGGCCGTGGCCTTCAAGGAAGCGCTGGAGCCGGGCTTCAAGGCCTACCAGCAGCAGGTGGTGAAGAACGCCCAGGCGATGGCCAACACGCTGATCGCGCGTGGCTACAAGATCGTCTCCGGCGGCACCCAGAACCACCTGATGCTGGTGGACATGATCGGCAAGGACGTGTCCGGCAAGGACGCGGAAGCCGCGCTGGGCAAGGCCCACATCACCGTCAACAAGAATTCGGTGCCGAACGACCCGCGTTCGCCGTTCGTGACCTCGGGCCTGCGCCTGGGTACCCCGGCGGTGACCACCCGTGGCTACGTCGAACAGGACTGCGTGGATCTGGCCAACTGGATCGCCGACGTGCTCGACGCACCGAACGATGACGCGGTCATCGCCCGCGTGCGCGACGCCGTCAGCGCGCAGTGCCGCAAGTACCCGGTCTACGGCTGATCGGAGAGTGGGGTCGGAGCCCTTCCTGGCGGAAAGGGATCCGACCCCGCCCTCCGGATCGACGCAGGGGTCGGATCCCTTCCCGCAGGGAAGGGCTCTGACCCCGGCATCGGAGTAACCGCGCATGGATGAGCGCCACCTCAAGTACCTGTACACCGCGCTGGCGGTGCTGTTTGGCCTGCCCAGCCTGGTGATGGGCGGCGCGGCGGCGACGATGCTGCTGCTGATGGGGCTGGGCCAGTTCGGTCATGGCACGCTGGCCTCGGTGACGGTGATGCCGCTGTGGGGCCTGGCCGGCATTGCCGGCTGCCTGGCCTGGTTGTGGCTCAGCGCGGGTTTTCTGCTGCAGGGGCGTGCCGGGCTGCACGTGCACCGCCTCTGGTGGTGGATGCTGCTGGCGGGCGGTCTCGCCGCCTTGCTCCCGCTGGGGCTGGCGCTGTGGTGGGGCATCGCCGTGCATGCCGAAGGCATCGGCTTGTTGCTGCTGGGCCCGTCGATGCTGGTGCCGGCTGCGATGCTGGTGTGGATCAAACGCCGCGCATGACGTGGCCCATGGAAGGAAATCGAACGCATGGATGAGCGTCTGCACAAACGCTGGATGGCGATCGCCGGCCTGCTGGTGGGCCTGCCCACCGTGGCGGCAGGCGGCACGGGTGCCGTGCTGGGGCTGATGGTCGTATGGGACGGCAAGTACCTGACGGGCGACGAGCACACGTGGTTGCTGCTGTGGTCGTCGGCTGGAATCATCGGCCTGCTGTCGTGGTTGTGGCTGAGCGGCCTGTTCCTGTGGCGCGGTGTTGCCGGCCTGCGCCAATCACCGGTTGTCGCCTGGGTCGGCCTTGCGCTGGGGGTGCTGGCCGCGTTGGCCGTGGTCGCCGCCGCGTTGTACTTCACCTTCAAGCATGGGGAAATCTCGACCCTGGCCTTCCTTGGGTTCGGCCCGCCGCTGCTGGTGATGGCCGGGCACCTGGCGTGGCTGCGCTGGGCACGCGCGGCCCCGGTGCCGTCGGCACCTGGTTGAACGTCTGGTCCTGCTGACCTCACTGGACGCTCTGGTTGGCCGAAATGCAGGTACTTCCGCGCAGACAGCATTTGCCGCTGCGCCCTTTCTCAGGTACCTTTGCGACGCTGCCATGACCGTGGCAATAGGTACTTTCCTGAGCCAGGCGTTCCATGCACTGCCCCTTCTGCCAACATGCCGATACCCGGGTCATCGACTCGCGCGTCTCTGAAGACGGCGCGACGATCCGTCGTCGGCGTGAATGTGAAGCCTGCGGCGAGCGCTTCAGCACCCTGGAAACGGTCGAACTGAAGCTGCCGGCCATCGTCAAGAGCGATGGCACCCGCGAGGCGTTCGACCAGCGCAAGGTCCGCGCTGGCTTCGACCGCGCGCTGCAGAAGCGTGCGGTGGCCGAAGACAAGATCGAAGCAGCGGTGCGTGCGGTGGTTCACCAGCTGCGCATCAGCGGCGAGCGCGAAGTGCCCTCGATCAAGGTCGGCGAGTTCGTGATGAACGAACTGCGCAAGCTCGATCATGTCGGCTACGTGCGCTTCGCTTCGGTCTACCGCAGCTTCGAGGACGTGGCCGATTTCCGCGAGGAGATCGAGAAGCTCGAGCGCGACCTGCCGTCCAGTACCGAACAACTGCAGCTGCTGGGCGATGTGATCGCCCTGACCAAGAAGAAGAAGGGCTGACTGCCTCTGCCTTGGGGGTGCCAACCTTGGTGGGCACCGGTGGCCGCATTCACTGGTGGGTGCCAACCGTTGGTTGGCACTGACGGCATGGATCAACACCGGCGGCGTTACCATGGCTGCATGACCACTTCGTTCTCCGTCCTCGACCACCTGCACATGGCCAACGCGCTGCGCCTGGCCGAGCGCGCTGCCTATACCACCCGCCCCAACCCGATGGTCGGCTGCGTGATCGCCCATGGCGAACGCGTGGTCGGGCAGGGCTGGCACCAGCGCGCCGGTGGCCCGCATGCGGAAGTGTTCGCCCTGCGCGAGGCCGGCAGCGAAGCACGCGGTGCCACCGCCTACGTCACCCTGGAACCCTGCGCCCACTACGGGCGCACGCCACCGTGTGCGCTGGCCTTGATCGAAGCCGGCGTGTCGCGCGTGGTCGCGGCGATGCGTGATCCGTTCCCGAAGGTCGATGGCGGTGGGTTCGATCTGCTGCGCAATGCCGGCATCGACGTCGCCGAAGGGCTGATGGCGGTGCAGGCGCGCGAGCTCAACAAGGGCTTCCTGTCGCGCGTGGAGCGCAATCGGCCGTGGTTGCGGGTGAAGCTGGCCGCCAGCCTGGATGGCCGTACCGCGATGGCCGATGGCAGTTCCAAGTGGATCACCGGGCCGGCCGCGCGCGAGGACGTGCAGCACTGGCGCGCGCGCGCCGGTGCGATCCTGACCGGCGCCGACACGGTGCTGGCCGACGACCCGATGCTGACCGTGCGCCTGGCCGATACCGAAGTGATGGCGCCACTGCGTGTGGTGCTGGATTCGCGCCTGCGCTCGCTCGAATGCAGCCGCGTGCGCGAGGGCGGGGCACCGACGCTGTACCTGCACGCTGCGGCGGTGAGCGCGCCGGATGCGGCCGATGCCGAATTCGCCAGCGTGCATGGCGTTGATGGGCGGTTGGACCTGGGCGCGGTGCTGGCGCTGCTGGCCGAGCGCGGTATCAACGAGGTGCATACCGAAGCCGGCGCGACGCTGTCCGGTGCGCTGCTGCGCGGCGGCTGGGTCGATGAGCTTCTGCTCTATCAGGCGCCCACGCTGCTGGGCGACAACGGCCGCCCGCTGCTGGCTGGCCTCGGCATCGATGCCATGGACCAGCAGCGTCGCCTGCGCGTGGTCGACCAGCGGCAGGTGGGCGAGGACATCCGGCTGCTGCTGCGCCCATGAAGGAATGACGCAGAGCAGGGGCTACGCCCATGGCGTCAGGCCGCTTCGTCGTCTTCTTCGCCAACGGGGCATTGGCCTTTCCACTGCTGCTTCCACAGCACATGCAGGTCGCGGCAGTACGCGCCGAGCGCCTCGCCCGGCAGTTGCCTCGCCTTGAACCGCAACTGGCGACGCGTAAAACCGTCGTCGTACTCATCCGGCAGTACCAGCACGGCACACTGATCGTGATACATCAGGAAATCGCGGCAGTGGTCGTCATTGCTCATCCACGCATCCAGGTGCCTATCGCTCAGCTGCGTTGACTCGAAGGCGACCGAGGGTTGGACGACGATGATCTTCGTGGCTTTGAACCTGGACGCTTCGGCCTGCCAGCACACCATCAGCGCCAGCAACATGAGCGCGGTCGACGTCATACAGTGTTTCATGCGGTTGCCCTGGTGGAAGAGGGCAACAGCATTGACCATGCAGGCCGCGCAGGGCCATGCAAGGGTTCTGAAAATGCAGTTGCCCTTGCCGTCGGCAACGCTGGGCAGCGCGTAGGCTCGGCGTTACATCGCGCTTACGCGCATTCGTCGGTCCACATCATCTCGGCGATCGGGCGCAGTGCCTTGCATTCCTGCGTCATGTCTTCGGCTGACTTCACCTTCGCCTTGGCCTTCAGTTCCTCGGTCATGGCATCCACGCCACTGATCTGGTCCGGCGCGATCTTCGCCACGCAGGCGCGGTGCTGCTGCAGCAGCAGGTCACAGCCGGGTACGCCGGTCACCTTCGGTGCGCTGGCCGCCTGCGCGTCCTGCACCCAGTCCTCGAACGGTGCCAGCGCGCCGGTCACGGTACCCACCAGATCGTCGAAGTTGCCGCTGTACCAGTAGCCGTTGTCCTTGGCCGGGTACAGGGTGAAGGTGCCGCTGACCGGCACGCGCGCACCGCTCTGCAGCGCCTGGGTGTAGGCGTCGGTGAACTGCTTGCGCGCGGCCGGGCTGGCGTCGGCTGCAAGGCTGGCGGCGAACAGCGGGCGCACCTTGCCGAGGTCGGGCACCTGGCAGCTGAAAGTGATGCGCGCCAGCTTCTGGTCTTCCACGTACTCGTTGTCTTCAATCACGCTCTTGCTGGCGCGGCACTTCGAATCACGCAGGGCCTTGGCATACAGCGCTTCGGTGGCGGCCGCGTCGGCCTTTGCGCCGGTGCTGGCTAGTACGACCTGCCACGGTTCGGCCAGCGCCTTGGCCAGCGCACCCGGGTTCGGGGTCACCGCGTCCTGGCCTTCGAACGCCGGCTTCAGCGCATCGTTGAGCGCGCGGGTCGCCGCGGCGTCATCTTCCAGCAGCACGCGTGCGTACAGGTCGAAAGCCTGTTCGGGCGTCAGCGTGGCGGGGGCTGCGCCGGCCAGCAGCGGGGCCGCCAGCAGGGCGCTGGCCAGCAGGGCACGCAAGGGAGTCTTCATGACGGTGTTTCCTGTTCCAGAGGCGCGCAAGCGTAGCGCATCTTTGCGCAGGCCCGATGGTGCCCTGTGGCCGCCTGCCGGCGCGCGCGGGCCCAAAAAAAAACGGGCCCCTTGCGGGGCCCGTTCGATCGCACGACGAGGAGCGATCGGTAAATCAGAAGCTGGCGCGGACGCCGACCGAGTACTGGGTGACGTCGCGGTAGCCGGCGATCTCGCCCACTACACCCCAGGTCTTGGTGAAGTTGACCTGGCCGCCGACGGTACCGACCCAGGTGCCCTTGTAGTTGTTGCCGCCATCCATGTAACCGGCCTTGGCCCAGGCTTCGGTCATGCGCGACGGCTTGCCGCGGATACCCATGGTGACGCGGCCCAGGTTGGTGTGGTCCTTGCCGTGGTAACGCACGCCGTCGTAGCGCAGGGTCGATTCAGCGTTCTGGCGCACCCAGGCGGCATCGGCGGTGAAGTCCAGGCGGTCGGTCCACGGCATGTGGTAGCCGATACCCAGCTCCGGCTGGTTCAGTTCCAGCTTCAGCGAGTCTTCGCCGTAGTGGCGGGTCTTGCTGGTGCGCGACCAGCCACCGAACACGTAGACCTGCTCGGCCAGCGCGACCGAGCCGCGCAGGTAGCCACCGTCGACCTTCGGGTCGTCCAGCACGTTGTCGTCAACCTGGACCTGGGTCCAGCCGCCTTCCACGTAGGTGTAGCTCAGGGCGTCGGCCGAAGCCGAGAACGGAGCAGCGGCCAGCAGGGCGGCCACGATCAGGATCTTGCGCATGGGAATTCCTGTGAATTTCAGTCCATTGGCGGGCCTGCCCTCGCGGCTGCCCGTGGCGACCTCATGTCGTCCGCTGCGGATTTTAATGAAAGTTTTACAAAATGCGAGAGACGGCCGTCACAAGCTGGTCTGGCTTGGCCGGGGTCAGAGCCCTTTCCTGCGGAAAGGGATCCGACCCCGGTCATCAGAATGCGAGCCGGCCGAGCCGGCCTGCATCGGGGTCGGATCCGTTTTCCGTCGGAAAACGGCTCTGACCCGTAGCGATTTCGAGAGGGCCGGGGCCAGAGCCCTTGCCTGCGGAAAGGGATCAGACCCCGGTCATCCCCACCCCGTTCAGCACGGGCTGGTACACTAGCCACGCCGGTTCGCCGGTACACAAACGTCTTCAGGGCGGGGTGCAATTCCCCACCGGCGGTAGGTGCGCAAGCACGAGCCCGCGAGCGCCCCGGCCCACGGCCGGGGGTCAGCAGATCCGGTCCAATGCCGGAGCCGACGGTCATAGTCCGGATGAAAGAAGACGGTGCCACAGGGCCTTCGCGGCCCTGCGCCCGCCTGTTTGCCTTGCGGCGTTTTTCGCTCACTTTTCGCGGAGAACGTTACTTGTTTACTGGAATCATCGAAGGCGTCGGCCGTCTGGCTGCACGCGAATCCATCGGCGGCGATGTCCGCTTCACCTTCCACGTCGGGAATCTGCCGTTCGACCACGTGCAGATGGGCGAGAGCATCGCCATCAACGGCGTCTGCCTCACCGTCATCGCGTTCGACGCCAGCAGCTTCCAGGCCGATGCCTCCACCGAGACCCTGGGCCTGACCACGCTGGGCCAGTTGGGCGAAGGGGCGGTCATCAATCTGGAGCGCGCCATGCGCCCGACCGACCGCCTGGGCGGCCATCTGGTCAGCGGCCACGTCGACGGCCTCGGCCAGGTGCTGTCCATCCATGACGACGCGCGGGCCCAGCGCTGGCGTTTCGCCGCGCCGGCCTCGCTGCGCCGCTATATCGCCAAGAAGGGCTCGATCTGCGTTGACGGCGTCAGCCTCACCGTCAACGAAGTGGACGACGACGGTTTTGAAGTCGCCCTGATCCCGCACACCGTGGCCAACACCGCCTTCTCCGCCACCGGCGTGGGCAGCGCGGTCAATCTGGAAATCGATCTGGTGGCCCGTTACGTCGAGCGATTGATGGGTGTGCCGAGCAACGGTCAGCACCCACAGGGAGACGCAGCATGAACTTCGCCCCGATTCCGGAAATCCTGGAAGACATCCGCCTGGGCCGCATGGTGGTCATCGTCGATGACGAAGACCGCGAGAACGAAGGCGACCTGATCATGGCCGCCGAGCTGGTCAAGCCGTCGGACATCAACTTCATGGTCACCCACGGCCGCGGCCTGGTGTGCCTGCCGCTGACCCGCAGCCGCGCCGCCGACCTCGGCCTGGCGCCGATGGTGCAGGCCAATACCGCCCAGTTCCAGACCAACTTCACGGTCAGCATCGAGGCCGCCGAGGGCGTCACCACCGGCATTTCGGCGCATGACCGCGCGCATACCATCCGCACCGCGGTAAAGCCCAATGCCAAGCCGTCGGACCTGCACCAGCCGGGCCACATCTTCCCGCTGATCGCCCAGCCGGGCGGCGTGCTGACCCGCGCCGGCCACACCGAAGCCGGCGTCGACCTGGCCATGCTCGCCGGGCTGGAACCGGCCGGCGTGCTGGTGGAAATCCTGAACCCGGATGGCAGCATGGCGCGCCGCCCGGAGCTGGAAGTGTTCGCCCGCGAGCACGGCCTGAAGATGGGCTCCATCGCCGATCTGATCGCCTACCGCCTGGCCACCGAAAAGACCGTCGAGCGCGTGGACGAGCGCGAGATCGACACCGAATTCGGTCCGTTCAAGCTGGTGACCTACCGCGACCGCATCGCCCACGACCTGCACTTCGCGCTGGTTCGTGGCACGCCGGATGCGGACACCCCGACCCTGGTACGCGTACAGGTGGAAAACCCGCTGGCCGACCTGCTGCACTGGCGCCGCGACGACTTCGGCGTGGCGGCCACCGATGCCCTGCGCGCGATCAATGCCGAGGGCGCCGGCGTGATGGTGGTGCTGTCGGCCCCGCGCGACGGTGAAGCCCTGCTGGCCCGCCTGCGCCAGCAGCCGGCGCCGGTGGTGCCGGGCAAGGACAAGGATGTGGGCCAGTGGCGCCGCAACGGTGCCGGCGCACAGATCCTGTCCGACCTGGGCCTGGGCAAGCTGCGGGTGCTGGGCACCCCGCGCCGCCAGGTTGGCCTGGCCGGTTACGGCCTGGAAGTGGTGGAGACGGTCACCCTGTAATGGGGGATTGCCGGCCAGCGGCCGGCACTACCGGTGGGTGCCGACCCCATGCCACCGGTGGGTGCCGACCGTTGGTCGGCACACCCTGCGGGCCCCCGCCAGCCACGGCCGGGGCCCATCCACGCTAGAATTACCCCCTTATCGAGTCCCCAAGCCGCATATGAGCCACTACGAAGGCGATCTTCGCACTCCCGAGTCGGCGCGCTTCGCCATCCTGGCCAGCCGCTGGAACGCCCGCATCACCGACGCGCTGGTCGCAGGCGCGCGCCTGAGCCTGGCCGGCAACGGCATCACCGAAGCCAACATCGACGTGATCCGCGTGCCGGGTGCCTGGGAACTGCCGCTGGTGGCCGCGCGCCTGGCCGCCGCCCATGAACACGCCGCCATCCTCACCCTGGGCTGCGTGATCCGTGGCGACACCCGCCACTACGAACACGTGGCCGACCGCTGCGCCGAAGGCCTGATGCGCGTGCAGCTGGATTTCGGCGTGCCGGTGCTGAACGGCGTGCTGGCGGTGGAACGCGTTGAAGACGCCGAGGCCCGCGCAGGCGGCAGCCACGGCAACAAGGGCGAGGAAGTCGCACTCGCCGCACTGGAAATGGTCAATCTGCTGGAGCAACTGCCATGAACAAGAACACCCAGGGCAAGCCCTCCGGTAAACCCGTCCGCCGCGATGGCGTCGATCCGGTGCTGCGCTCGCGCGCCCGCCGTCGTGCCGTGCAGGCCATCTACGCCTGGCAGATCTCCGGCGGCAACGCACAGTCGCTGATCGCCCAGTTCGCCCACGAGCAGGCCCGTGAAATCGCTGACCTGGCGTACTTCGAGGCGCTGCTGCACGGCGTGCTCGACAACCGTCGTGACATCGATGAAGCGCTCGGCCCGTACCTGGACCGTGACATCGAGGAAGTGGACGCGATCGAACGCGCGGTGCTGCGCCTGGCCGCCTACGAGCTGCGCTACCGCCTGGACGTGCCATACCGCGTGGTGATCAACGAAGCGATCGAATCGGCCAAGCGCTTCGGTTCCGAACACGGCCACACCTACGTCAACGGCGTGCTGGATCGTGCCGCCGTGGAATGGCGCAAGGTCGAATCGGGTCACTGACCCACCTGTGGTAGTGCCGGCCGCTGGCCGGCAGCTGCAGGGATCCTGAGGTTGCCGGCCAGCGGCCGGCACTACCGCCCACCGCGCCTTGCGCGGCACGTACAACAGCGGGAACGCCCCATGTCCCTGGCCGAATTCGCCCTCATCGACCGCATCCGCGCCCGCACCCTCGAGCGCGACGACATCCTGCTCGGCATCGGTGACGACGCCGCGCTGCTGCAGCCGCGTGCCAACGAGCAACTGGTGGTCACCGCCGATACGCTCAACAGCGGCGTGCACTTCCCGGTTGAGACGCCTGCCTTCGACATCGGCTGGAAGACCCTGGCGGTCAACCTGTCGGACCTGGCCGCGATGGGCGCGCGCCCGGCATGGTGCACGCTGGCACTGTCACTGCCGGAAGCGTCTGAAGATTGGATCGAGGCCTTTGCCGATGGCTTCTTCGCCCTGGCCGACCAGCACGACATCGCGCTGATCGGTGGCGACACCACGCGCGGTCCGCTGTCGCTGTCGGTGACCGCGATGGGCCAGGTCGGGCGTGGCCAGGCCCTGCGTCGCGACCGCGCACAGGTGGGTGATGACATCTGGGTCAGTGGCACGCTCGGCGATGCCGCCGGTGCGCTGCGCCTGTGGCAACAAGGTGCGTTGAGCATCGCCACCGCCACGCTGCTGGCCGACTACGAAAGCCTGCGCCTGCGCCTGCTGCGGCCGACACCGCGCGTGACCCTCGGCCTGCGCCTGCGGGCCTTCGCGCACGCGGCGGTGGATGTGTCCGACGGCCTGCTGGCCGACCTCGGTCATATCGCCACGCGTAGCAACGTGGCCGCGCATGTGGATGCCGATTCGCTGCCGATCTCGCACGCGCTGCGTGAGCTGCTCGGCCGCGACACTGCGCGCGACTGCGCACTGCGCGGGGGCGACGACTACGAACTGTGCTTCACCGCCGCCGCCGACCAGCGCGAGGCACTGCACTACCTCGCCGAATCGCTGGACGTGCCGCTCACCCGCATCGGTCGGATTGCCGAAGGGCAGGGCGTGCATGTGGATGGCGAAGCCGCCGACGGCGGTTACCAGCACTTCGCGTAGCCGCAGCGGTACCGCCCTGCTGGGTGCCAAGCTTCGGGGGGTCAGATCCCTTTGCGCCGCAAAGGGATCTGACCCCAAGTGAAATGCATCGATGTTGCTCTGGTAGGTACCAACCTTGGTTGGCACGGATGTGTCAGTCGCCCTTGGCAACACCGTGTCGACCAAGGCCGACACCTACCAACGCGGGCTGGTTACACGTGCGGAACCGCTGCATCGAAGCGGTTGTTGCCCGGCGTGCCGGGTAGCAGCAGGAACACCAGCACCACCAGGCCCACAATCGGCACCAGCATCAGCAGGTACCACCAGCCGGAACGGTCGGTGTCATGCAGGCGGCGCACGGTCACTGCAATCATCGGCACGATGATCGCCAGCCACACCAATGCGCCCACGCCCGTCGATATCAGTGCCAGCGTGCTTGAACCGGTGTAGCCAGCAATGAAGCCCAGCACATTCGACGGTATCAGCACGATCACGACGAACAACTGGAACCACCAGAATTCACTGCGACTGGCGCGTCCGCTGAACTGTGCGTAGCGGACAAGCGGAATCATCATCTTGTGCATCTGGGCACTCCCTGAAAAGAAGTGCGCACTATTGGTGCTCCTGTGATGAGGAGCCATCGGAATCGTTGCAATTGCGCGCAGTGCGCGACTGAACTGAGCGCTACCCCGCAGTTCTCCTTGTTGGATGCTTACACTGCCCGCAACTGCACATCCACATACTCGGCCAGTCCACGGCAGGCCAGCAGCAGGCCCTCGCGCGCGCCATCGCCTATCTGCTGATCAATATCCCCGTCCACGCGTACGCGTTCGGTGGCGTGCAGCAGCTCCAGCAGGAAACTCAGCCCCGCATTGGCGCGGTCGATGCGCGCCAATGCCAGCCGCTGACCAGGCGTACGGTTGTGGCCGGGCCACGGCTGGCCATCGGCGGCATCGCCCTGGCGGATGTACTGCAGGCAGGCCTGCAGGGTGATGGCGCCAGCGCTGTTGCCGCTTTGCAGCGCAACGAAGGTGTCTTCCAGCGTGCGGGCCAGGTCATCGGGCAGGCGCGTGGCGGCCTCGCCCAAGGTGGCGAACAGGTGCGGGTAAGGGGAAGCGGTCATGGCGGCGTCCTTGTGCAAGCGGCAAGGGGCCACCCTGCTTAACAGCGGGGGTGGCGGACGGTGAGTGGTTCCAATACCGGTGGTAACACTGCGAAACGCCGGCGGGCACGAGGCCCCCACGCACCGCCCGCCATAGGTGCGCGGACAGAATGCCTGCCGACGCCACCCAACAAGGAAAGGGTGACGCCGGCAGACAAGCGTAAACAACAGTGTTACCGATCGGGATTGGAAGCCCGTGCCACCCGTTGTCGGTGGCGCTACATGATTTGCATGCCGTGCCAGGTATGTCAATGAGAAAGATTTGAAAATTCGAAAACGTTGCAGACGTGCGGCGCGCGCTTCAATGTGGCAATTGCGACATTTCCTGTAGAGTCGAGCCATGCTCGACTCAGCGCGACCTGACCGGAAAGCAGTCGAGCATGGCTCGACGCTACAATCGCGTCGATCCGGGACCGGACCTGAACGTTGTCCACGCCTGTCGCGATCATCCATTGAATGACTGCGGCAGTGATGGTGATGCTGTCGGATCGTTCTCCGTCCGTTGCCTGCATGTCCCCTCCCGAACGTTCCCACAACGCCGCCATCGATGGCCTGCGCGCATTGGCGGTGCTGGCCGTCGTCGTCTTCCACACCAACGCGACGTGGCTGCCCGGCGGCTTCACCGGTGTGGACCTGTTCTTCGTGGTATCCGGCTTCGTGATCAGCCAGTCGCTGGCCTCGCGCGCCCAAGCATCGCTGGGTGCGATGCTGCTCGATTTCTACCGGCGTCGCGTGCTGCGCCTGTTGCCGGCGCTGCTGGTGATGCTGATGGCCACTTTCGTACTGTCGGCACTGTTCATTCCCCGCGCGTGGCGCAATGAGCAGTTCGACCAGACCGGCTGGGCCGCGCTGGTCGGTTTCAGCAACATCGTGCTGGCCGGCCAGCAGGACGATTACTTCTCGCCCGGCGCTGAACTCAATCCGTTCCTGCATACCTGGACGCTGGGTGTGGAAGAGCAGTTCTACCTGGTCTTCCCGCTGTTGTTCTTCGTGTGGCTGCGCGGGCGTGAGCGCTGGCCGGGGGCGCGTTGGCTGTTGCCGGCGCTCACCATGCTGTCGCTGGCGTGGGCGGGCTGGCAGGCGCGATCGGCGCCGGCGTCGGCGTTCTATCTGCTGCCGGCGCGGTTCTGGGAGCTGGCCGCAGGTGCGCTGCTCTACCAGTGGATGCATAAACGTACGCCACGCCAGGGCAGCGGCGCGGCTGCCGCGGCGGGCCTGGCGCTGCTGGCCGCGGGTGTGCTGATCGCCCCGCAGTTGGCGATGCCGGTGCCGGGCGTGCTGGCGACCGTGGCCGGTACCCTGCTGCTGTTGGCGGGCGTGTCGACAGCGGGGACATCGCGCATCGCCCGTGCGCTGGGCTGCGCACCGCTGGCCTACCTGGGTCGGCTGTCCTATTCGCTGTACCTGTGGCATTGGCCGCTGCTGGTACTGCTGCGCTGGACGTATGGCCTGCATGGCGTCGCGCTGTGGCTGTATCCGGTGCTGCTGCTGGCGGTGTCGGCCGCGTCCTACCACTTCATCGAGCGCCCGCTGCGCAGTGCGGCGCCGCTGCTGCGGCTGGCACCGGCCAAGGTGCTGGCGATGGCGTTTCCGCTGGTGGCGCTGTGCGGTGCCGGCGCCTGGGCCACGGTCGAGTACCACGAGCAGGTCTCGCTCAGCGTCACCCGCAACGGCTACGCATGGCAGGCGCGTCGCTACCCGGCGTGGCGCCCGCTGGAACCGGTGAGTGCGCCGGCGCTTGAAGGGCGGCGCCTGTTCGTGGCCGGCGACTCGCATGCGGCGGCGTATCGCACCATGACCAGCATGGTCGCGCGGCAGACCGGCATGGAGGTGCGCCAGCAGGATCGCGGCGGCTGCAGCTTCGTCAACCTGCTGCGGGCCAGCCCGGCCGACTGCCAGGACTTCATTGAAGACACGCTGTCGACCATCGAACGCGAGGCGCGCCCGGGTGACATCGTGCTGCTGGCGGCCTTGCGCATGCCGGAACTGCGTGGGTTCGACTGGCAGCGGCAGGATGCACAGCAGATCTATCAACAGCTGCTGGCCGAACGCACGCCGACCAATGCGCAGGCCGCGCGTGATGAGGCTGGTCGTGTTCTTGGGCGTCTGCAGAAGCTGGGCGTGCACGTGGTTGTGGATGCACCGTTGCCGTTGTTCAAGGCCGGTGCGTACCGCTGTTCGGACTGGTTCAACCGCCGCAATCCGGCGTGTGCCGGCGGTCTGAGCATGCCGCGTGCGGATCTGGAAATGCTGCGCGTGCCGCAGATGGCACTGCTGGATGACCTGGCGGCACGTTACCCGTCAATGACCGTGTGGGATCCGCTGCCACTGCTGTGCGGGCCGCAGGCCTGTTCGGCGGTGGAAGACGGCGAACCATTGTTCTTCGACAATGATCACCTGAGCGGGCATGGCAACCGCGTGCTGCTGCCCAGTTTCCGGCAGACCCTGATCGATATCGCAGCCGACAAGACGGTGTAGAGCCGAGCCCACGCTCGGCTTGCGCGCACAGCGCGGGCGTCATCGCGATCTGGTCGAAGAGCAGCCGAGCATGGCTCGGCTCTACAGGAGCGCGCAGGAGTGCGCGCAGTCTATGCCGGCGGCAGCACCTTACCGGGGTTGAGGATGCCGTCCGGGTCCAGCGCGGCCTTGATCGCGCGCATCGTTGCCAGCGTTTCCGGGGTGAAGGCCTGCGCCATGAAATCGCGCTTGGCCAGGCCGATGCCGTGTTCGCCCGACAACGTGCCGCCCAATGCCAGCGTCAGCTCGAAGATCCTTGGCAGCGCGGCATGTGCGCGTGCGTTCTCGTCGGCATCGTCCGGGTGGTAGAGGATGTTGACGTGCAGGTTGCCGTTGCCGGCATGGCCGAAGGTGACGATGGTCAGCGTGTAGTCACGTGCCAGCGCCTGCACGCCGGCCACCAGCTCCGGAATGCGCGACACCGGGACCACTACATCTTCATTGATCTTGCCCGGCGCCACACTGCGCAGCGCAGGCGACAGCGCCTTGCGCGCCGCCCACAGCTGGTCGCGTGCGCGGCCTTCCATCGCCACGTCCAGTTCGATCATGCCGTCGCCTTCGGCGGCGCTGGCCAGGGCCTGCAGCAGATAGGGCAGGGTGTCGTGGTCACCATCGGCCTCGACCAGCAGCATCGCACCGGCCTCTGGCACGTCGGCACCATTGAGCCGCAGCAGCTCCAGGCTACGCGCATCCATGAACTCCAGCCGGGTCGGCACCACCGGCTGTGACATCAACCGGGAAACCGCGGCGGCGGCGGCATCGGCGTCGCGGTACAGCACGCGCAGCCCGGCCTGGCTGACCGGCAACGGGGTGAGCTTCAACGTGGCTTCCACGATCAGTGCCAGTGTGCCTTCGCTGCCCACCAGTAGATGGGTGAGGTCGTAGCCGGTGGCGTCCTTGGTGTAGGCGCCGCCGCAGCGGACCACTTCGCCGGTGCCGGTCACCGCCACCAGGCCCAGTACATTGTCGCGGCTGGTGCCGTACTTCACCGCGCGCGGGCCACCGGCATTGCAGGCGAGGTTGCCGCCGATGCTGCAGATCTCGGCGCTGGAAGGATCCGGTGCCCAGAACAGGCCATGCGGGGCCAGGGCCTGCTGCAGGGTTCCATTGAGCACACCCGGCTGCACGACCGCGCAACGATCACCGGCGCGGATCTCGATGATGCGGTCCATGCGGGTGAACGACAGCACGATGCTGCCCGGCCGCGGGACGGCTGCACCGGTCGTGCCGGTGCCGGCGCCGCGCGCGACCAGCGCCACGCCATGCGCGCGACAGGCACGCACCAGTGCCTGAACCTGTTCGACGTCGGCGGGCAGCGCCACGGCTGCCGGACGCTGGCGGCGCCATGAATTGTCCTGCGCGTTGGCCTCCAGCGCGCTGTCATCCATGCGCCAGCCCTCCGCGCCCAGCAGGGTGGACAGTTCGGCGACCAGGGCAGCAGGCAGGGCAGGACTCATGACGGATCTCGAGAGGCAGCAGGAGCGGGTTGGATCAGTTTCCAGGCGACAACGGCGCCGGCCAGTGGCAGCCACACCCAGCGCAGTTCGGAGAGCAGGGTAGCCACGCCGCGTGCGCTGAAGAACTGTGGGGCGAAGGGTGAAACGCGGATCGGTCGCCACGGCGCGAAGAAGCGGTGTTCGCTCCACGGCCAGGCCAGTGCGACGCCGAGGCCGCCGGAGGTCATCGCATCCAGCAGTGGATGGCTGGCGGCGCAGACGAAGACGAATACAGCGGCTTGTACGGTCGATGTCACCGTTGGCCCTGCCTTGGTAGGTGCCAACCTTGGTTGGCACGAAACCGCCGACCAAGGTCGGCGACTACCGGAGCTGTGCTGCTCCGACCAAGGTCGGCGACTACCGGGGCTGTGTGGTGCCGACCAAGGTCGGCGACTACCAAAGAACGCCAACGCCGCCGCCAATGCCGCCAGCACTCCGGCAAACAGCAGCGAATGGCTGGCACCGCGATGGCCGAAGGCATCCGCATAGGGAATGTGCAGCGCAAAGGCCAGTACATCGGCATCGGGCAGCATCGCGGCGATCACGCCTGCAACCAGCAGGCGCGGCGGGATGCGGCCGCGATCAGCGGCGCACCACAGCGCCAGCGGCACAGCAGCATGGGTGATGATCGAAGGCATCAGTCACACACCGTGGTCGTGCCGGCCTGGCTGCGCTCTGGGAGGTGCCAACCTTGGTTGGCACAGAAGCGCCGACCAAGGTCGGCCTCTACCAGAGCGGACGGTACCCATCAGCAATCATCCAGCCGGAACGCATCACGCAGCCACCGCAGCTGCGGCGGCTCGCCGGTGGCGTCGACCACATCAAAACGGCAGGGCGCATTGGCCAGCGTCGGGTTGTCCTGCAGGTACAGCTGCGCGGCATGCGCCAGGCGCCGGCATTTGCGCGCATCGACTGAAGCGGCACCGCCACCGTACTCTGATCGCGCGCGATAGCGCACCTCCACGAACACCACGATGCCGGCATCGTCCATCACCAGGTCCAGTTCACCGCCGCGATAACGCACGTTGCGCGCACGCGGCTGCAGTCCGGCCTGTTGCAGATGCTGCTCGGCGGCGGCTTCCACCGCCGAGCCACGTTGGCTGCGCTCAGCGACCACCGACGATCGGCATCGGCCGGCCGCCATTGAAGGTCGACCATGCCGGCTGGCGCAGGATGTTGCCGTTGCTGTCCAGGAACAGGGTGCCGGTGGCACCGTCCAGGCCGCCTTCGTTGGACAGCTTGTCCAGATAGGCGGTGATCTTCCAGGCGTCGGCGCCGAACGCGAACAGGCGGCCGGCCGCACCGCGTGCGCTCGGCAGGGTGCTGGCCACCTGGCTGGCCGAGGGCAGGCCGGACACGCTGCGCACGTTCCAGGCTTCATTCGGGTAGACGATGCCGTCCAGGGCCACGTCTTCTTCCACCTTGCCGCTGCCGACGGTCAGCTGCGAGGTGCCGACGCGGGTGGCGCCACCGGCACCGGCCAGCGCCAGCTGCGGCGCCAGCAGGCGGGCCTGCGGTGCACGCACGGCGAGGAACACCGCATCGACCTGGCCGGCATTGCGCACCTGCGCGCCGACATCGCCAACGGCATCGCTGACGTTGAAGGTGGCCACCACCTGCCCACCGCGCTGTGCGAAGCGCTGCGCGAAGGCGGCGGCGGAACGGCGGCCGGTGTCGTCATTGCTGCTGATCACCAGTGCGCGGTTGCGTTCGCGGCCACGCAGGTATTCGGCGGCGACGATGCCGTCGTCTTCTGGTGCCAGCGAGAAACCGGCGCTGCCGGCCGGCGGTGCGTCCTTGCCACGGTTCAGGGCCAGCACCGGCACCTGCAGCTGCTGGCGGCCGTACACGGCGTCCACTTCGTCGCGGCCCAGCGGTCCGACCACGAAGTCGGCACCGGAGGCGACCGCCTTGTCATAGGCGGCGAGGGCACCGGCCGGGGTGCCGGCGGTGTCGAAGAAGTTGATGTCCGGGCGGCGGCGGCTTTCACCGTAGTAGGCGCTCAACAGGCCATCGCGCACCGGCTGCGCGGCGGTGGCCAGGCGGCCGCTGAGCGGCAGCAGCACGGCCAGCTTGGCCGGCGGGCGGTAACCGTCGCTCATCGCCGGCGGGCGCTTGCTGGTGTCGAACTGGGCCGCGCCATCGCGGTCGAACGGGCGCGGCAGCGGAAGGCCGCGCGCGATCAGCGCACGGCCGGCGAAGTTGTACAGCGGGTCGTTGGCCGGCAGCGCGGCGGCACGGCTGCGCAGGGTGGCGTCGTCGAGGGTGCCGAGCAGGCCGGCGATGGCGGCCTGGTTCTCGCTGCGCGCGCTGCCGGTCAGGCCGGCATGGGCACGGGCGCGCTCGTTGGCGGCACCGAAGGCATCGCCGGTGCCCTGCAGGGCCTGGGCGCGGGCCAGCAGCCAGCGGGTGCGCAGGCCGACCGCAACACTGTCGGCATGATCCTTCAGCAGCGCCAGCGCCTGCGCAGGCTGCTTGTCGGCCAGCGCCAGCTCGGCACCGGTCAGCTGGTAGCGCTGCAGGCTGGCGCCGGACAGCTGGCGGGCGGTGAGCTGGCCCAGCAGGCTGCGCGCGCGGGCACTGTCGCCGGCCAGGTGCCAGGCCCAGGCCGCGTCGGCCAGTGCGTTGCTGCGGGCGCCGCCACGCAGCGTGGCGGCTAGGCCTTCCAGCTGCAGTGCGGCGTCGCGCGGCTTGCCCTGTTCGATCAGCGCCAGCGCCTGGCCCTGGGCCGGCGAATCGGGGGTGCTGGTCAGGCTGGTGGTGGCACAACCGGCCAGCAGCATCAGCGACAACGACAGGGCGGAGAACCGTGCGGCGGGCTTGTTCATGATCGGGTCCATGCGATGAGGGCAGCGGCCTTGGCCGGGTACACGCTACGATTCTACCCTTGCCCCGTGAGTACCGCTGAAATGAGTGTCCCAACCCTGTACGTCGTCGCCACCCCGATCGGCAACCTGGCCGATCTGAGCCCGCGCGCGCAGGAGGTGCTGCGTTCGGTGGCGGCCATCTGTGCCGAGGACACCCGCCGCAGTGGCCAGCTGCTGTCCCATTTCGGCATCCAGCAACCACTGGTGGCCCTGCACGAACACAATGAAGAGGCCCTGGCGCAGCGCCTGGTCTCGCGCCTGCAGGCCGGCGAGTCGCTGGCGCTGGTCAGCGATGCCGGTACCCCGCTGGTCAGTGACCCCGGGTTCCGCCTGGTGCGTGCCGCGCGCGCGGCGGGCATCAAGGTCAGCCCGGTACCCGGTGCCTGTGCCGCCATCGCCGCGCTGAGCGTGGCCGGCCTGCCCAGCGACCGTTTCAGTTTCGAGGGCTTCCTGCCGGCCAAGGCCAGCGGCCGCCGCGACCGCCTGCAGGCGCTGGCCGGCGAAGTGCGCACGATGGTGTTCTACGAATCGTCGCACCGCATCGCCGAATCGCTGGCCGACATGGCGGCGATCTTCGGTGGCGAACGCCCGGCGGTGCTGGCCCGCGAGCTGACCAAGCTGTTCGAGACCGTGCTCGATGGTGACCTGGCGGGCCTGCTGGCCAAGGTCGAGGCCGACGACAACCAGCGCAAGGGCGAGTTCGTGGTGATGGTGCAGGGAGCGGGTGATGACGAACAAGCGCAGCTGGCACATGGCCGCCGCGTCTACGCGAAGCTGAGCGAGCACCTGCCACCGTCCACCGCCGCCAAACTGGCCGCGGAACTGACCGGCGCGCCGCGCAAGGCGTTGTACGGTAGTTGATGGATTGCTGCAGCCACGCATGGCGTGGCGCTACTGCAGTAGATCCACGCCATGCGTGGATGGATGAACCGGACGCCGCGATCAGCACGGCAGGAAGGACCTGCGTACGCTAGAATATGCGCTGGCGGAGCCGGCCAGACAGTCGCGTCATCCCTTCGGGGGTGCCGAGGAAAGTCCGGGCTCCATAGGGCAAGGTGCCAGGTAACGCCTGGGCGGCGCAAGCCGACGGAAAGTGCAACAGAAAGATACCGCCTACGTCTTCTTCGGAAGGCCGGTAAGGGTGAAATGGTGCGGTAAGAGCGCACCGCGAGTCTGGCAACAGACCGGCACGGCAAACCCCACCTGGAGCAAGACCAAATAGGGATCCTTTGGCGCGGCCCGCGTTGGATCCGGGTAGGTTGCTTGAGCGTTGCGGTGACGTAACGCCTAGAGGAATGACTGTCCACGACAGAACCCGGCTTATCGGCCGGCTCCGCCTCCTTCTTCTTCCACGCATGGCGTGGAGCTACCGTGATTGCGGGGTCGGATCCCTTTCCGGAGGAAAGGGATCCGACCCCATGCTGTCAGCCCGGCGTGCGGTACTGCCCGGCGGAAATGAACTGCGAGAAGCGCTCGCACCACACCACCACCGTGGTGTAGTCGTCCACGTCCACGTTCGCGGGCACATCCACCAGGAAGCGGTTGAAGGTCTTCACCTCGCCGATGCGCTGGGCCTGCGCCTTGATCTTCAGGAAGTCGGCCTTGTTGTCGACGAAGTCGCGGACCAGGTAGACCTTGTAGTCCGGGCCCGGTCCCATCTTGCCGTCGAAGGCAACCTGGGTGGCGCTGACGCTGACCTTGCCTTCGGCCCAGTGCACCGCGTCGCTGCCTTTGAGGTCGCGACGGAAGGTGGTGCGATAGGTGGCGTCGTTCATCGCGGCCTGCACCTGCGTGACCGGCGGGTCATCGGGGGCGATCAGGATCGGCAGCAGATAGATGCCCAGGCCGAAGCCCAGGCCGAGAGCAAGCAGGTGGGTGGCGAACAGGATGAGAATGCGACGCATGGGGCCTCCTTGGGGGGTGTGGTCGATTGCGCGGCGCGATGCCGGGCGCGACCAACCTGGGAGGTCAGGGGCGACATTTATAGACACAGTGTCGATTGCGAAAAGGGCACAGTCGGCTGGCTGTGATGCTGAAACCGCTGTGGCGCGGACGGATCGCGGTCGCGGCTGGAAGCTGAATGACGTTTCAGGCGTGGTGCGCTGACGACGACCGTCACTTCAATGACGACACGCGTGCGGGTAGTGCCGGCCGCTGGCCGGCAACTTCCTGTCCGTCCAGACATCGCAGGGCTGCCGGCCAGCGGCCGGCACTACCCCCGCCAAGAGCATCCGGCCAAGGGCCGTCATGACCGGGTCAGAAAATGACGTGGCTCTGTCCGCTGGGAGTGCCCTGCGGGCCGAAGCGGCGTTCGTGGATCTCGCCATGGCCGTCGGCGTCGATCAGCAGCACGGTGCTGGCGCGGGTGCCGTAGTCATCGCCACGGATGAAGGCCGGGCTCAGCCAGCGCTCGCGTTCCAGGCCGATGCCGGTGTCGGGCAGGTCGCTGTCGGCAGGGCGGTGTTCGTCGGCCAGAGCATTCCAGAGTGGGGTCAGGTCCGGGGTCAGATCCCTTTCGCTGTGCGAAAGGGATCTGACCCCGTCATTCTGAAGCCAGGCTTCAAGGGCCGCCATCAGCCGCCGGGTCTTCGGCCAGGGCGCGTCCAGCGCGCCGTTGGACATGCCGTGCACGCCCGGGCCGAGGGTCTGCCGTTCGGCGGGATGGTTGCCGAGGTACTCCAGGCTGTCGCTATCGGCCAGCAACAGATTGAACGGGGCATAGGCGCCAGCCACGGTCGCCAATCGGTCGATATGCACAGCGGCCGGGTCGCGGCCGCGCAGGAAGTCGGCCACCAGCGCGCCCCGCGACGGGCCGGTCTGGGCCGCCAGCGGGTCGCGGACGTTGGTGACCACCGCCATCCGGCCCGAGGCGCCAACCCCGGCCCAGCCACCGCCGGAGCGCAGATCGCGCCCGCCGATGACGGACGTCTCATCCTGCCAGGGGGCCAGCGCCGCCGTCGGGCGGGCGTGGAACTCATCACGGTTGCCGGTCATCACCAGCCGCCAGCGCGGGTGGTGCATCCAGCCAAGAGCGAGCAGGCACATGGCCTCATTGTGCACGGTTTGCGCAGTCCGGCGCCGTTTCCGGCCCGTTCCGGATGAATGCGCGGCCGATGTTTCACGCCCTCTCCACGCCCCTGAACTTCCGTTCAATCTCAAAAATTGAGACGGATCAGCAACTTGTGGATAAGCCTTGAACAATTCTCTAAAGGTTGTTGCAAGCCATTGATGCGGCTGGCGATTTCCCCGCTGAAAAGTTGTTGACAACCCTCGGCCCGCTGCTAAGGTGGGCATCAGAGGGAAATCCGGGTGTTTTGTGGGTTTTCGTGGTTCAATGTTTCACCGGGCGAAGGACAAGGTGCAGGCGTCGTGTTCCAGGGCGAGACGGCCATCACAGTTGACGACAAAGGGCGCATGGCGGTTCCCACCGCTTACCGCGACCTCGTCGCGCGCGCCAGCAACAACCGTCTCGTGCTGACCTACAACCCGTTCGAAGCCGGCTGCCTGTGGCTGTATGCAGAGTCGGAATGGGAGCGGGTCCGCGACGATGTGATGTCCAAGCCCAACACCCAGCGCGTCGTGCGCCTGTTGCAGCAGAAGCTGGTCGGCTCGGCCGCCCATCTGGAACTGGACGGCAACGGTCGCATCAGCATCCCCGCCAGCCACCGCGGTGCGGTGGGCATTGAGAAGAAGGCGGTATTGCTCGGTATGGGCGACAAGTTCGAATTGTGGAGCGAGCAGGCGCATCGGGCCCTGATCCAGCAGACGTTGTCTGACGAGGATCTGGGTGATGGGTTGCTCGACCTGAAGTTGTGAGCCGGGGTGCCCGGATGCGCACAGAAGCGCAGGCCGGTCACCTTCCGGTGTCGCAGTCGCCGGCGGTGCACCTGCCGGTCCTGTACACCCAGGTCCTTGAAGGCCTGAGGGTGATCGAAAACGGACGTTATCTGGATGGCACGTTCGGTCGTGGCGGTCATGCGCGTGGCGTGCTCACCCAGCTCGGTCCCGAGGGGCGCCTGCTGGTCATGGACAAGGATCCGGAAGCCATCGCCGTTGCCGAGCGCGATTTCGCGCCGGACCCGCGCGTGTCCATTTTCCGGGGCAGCTTCGCCCAGCTGCTGCAGTGGAACGCGACGGCCGAAGGCCTGGACGGCGTGCTGTTCGACCTCGGCGTGTCGTCGCCGCAGCTGGACGTGGCCGAACGTGGCTTCAGCTTCGGCAAGGACGGCCCGCTGGACATGCGCATGGATCCGGACAGCGGTGAAAGCGCCGCGCAGTGGATCAACCGCGTCGAAGAGCGCGAGATCGCTGATGTGCTGTGGACCTACGGCGAAGAGCGCCAGAGCCGGCGCATCGCCCGCGCCATCGTGGCCCGCCGCGAGAAGCAGCCGTTCTCCCGCACCGCCGAACTGGCCGAGCTGATCGCCTCGGTGATGCCGCGTGGGAAGGACAAGATTCACCCGGCCACGCGCAGCTTCCAGGCCATCCGCATCCACATCAACCGCGAGCTGGCCGATCTGGAAGCCGGGCTCGATGCGGCGGTGGAACGGCTCAAGCCCGGTGGCCGCCTGGCGGTGATCAGCTTCCACTCGCTGGAAGACCGCATCGTCAAGCAGTACATGAACCGCCTGGCCAAGGCGCCGCCGGCCAACCGCCGGCTGCCCGAGGCGGTTGCGTTCGTGCCGACGCTGGACCTGATCGGCGGCGCCATCAAGGCCACCGACGAAGAGCTGGCCGCCAACCCGCGTGCCCGCAGCGCCGTGCTGCGCGTGGCACAGAAGCGGGGGGCCGATGCATGAGCCGGCTGCTGCTGATCATCCTGCTGGCCTGCACCGTCGCCTCGGCGATCGGCGTGGTGTTCGTGCGCCACCGCCACCGGCAGACCTTCATCGAACTGTCGCGTGCCGAGCGCAAGCGCGATGACATCAACCTTGAGTTCGGCCGCCTGCAGCTGGAACAGGCCACCCTGGCCGAAGCCAACCGCGTGGACCGCATTGCCCGCGAGAAGCTGGGCATGAAGTTCCCCGAGGCCGCTGACATCGTGGTGGTGCGCCCATGAGCAAGACCGGCCGCAACCGCCCGCGCAACGCCTTCAACCTGCGCCAGCGCCTGCGCTGGGTCGCGCTGGCGCTTGGCCTGTGCTCGGTGTCGCTGGTGGGTCGCGCGGCCTACGTGCAGATCATCAACAGCGATTTCTACCAGCGCCAGGGCGAGGCCCGCTACCTGCGCGAGCTGCCGATCAAGACCTCGCGCGGCATGATCACCGACCGCAACGGCGAGCCGCTGGCGGTGTCCACCCCGGTCGCCTCGATCTGGGTCAACCCGCAGGACCTGCTGCGTTCGCCCGAGCGCATCCCGGAGCTGGCCCAGGCGGTCGGCATGTCGGTGGATGAGCTGAGCAGCCGCCTGTCGCAGAAGTCGGACAAGGAATTCATGTACCTGCGCCGCCGGATCAATCCGGACGAGGCAGAGAAGGTGGTCGCGCTGAAGATTCCGGGCGTGGCCGCGCAGCGCGAGTTCCGCCGCTTCTACCCGCAGGGCGAAGCGATGGCGCACGTGCTGGGCTTCACCAACATCGACGACCGCGGCCAGGAAGGCCTGGAACTGGCGTTCGACGAATGGCTGCGCGGCAAGGCCGGTGCCAAGCGGGTGATCCGCAACCGCAAGGGCGAGACCGTCGAAAGCGATCTGCTGCGCGCCGCCGAGCCGGGCAAGGACCTGACCCTCAGCATCGACCGCCGCATCCAGTACCTGGCCTTCAAGGAACTGCGCAACGCGCTGGTGGCCAACAAGGCGGCCGGTGGTTCGATGGTGATCATGGACGTGACCACCGGCGAGATCCTGGCCATGGTCAACCTGCCGACCTACAACCCGAACTCGCTGACCGGCGCGATCCCCGATACGCGCCGCAACCGCGCGGTGACCGACCTGGTCGAGCCGGGTTCGACGATGAAGCCGCTGACCATCGCCACCGCGCTGCAGGCCGGTGCGGTGACCAAGGACACCATCATCGACACCAACCCGGGCTACATGACCCTGGGCCGCTTCACCATCCGCGACGTGCCGCGCAACAACGGTGTGCTCAACGTGACCGGCGTGATCACCCGCAGTTCGAACGTGGGTGCGGCCAAGGTTGCGGCGAAGATGCCGGACCAGACCTTCTACGACGGCGTGCGCCGCTTCGGCTATGGCTCGGCGCCGCACAGCGGTTTCCCGGGCGAATCGGCCGGCGTGGTGATGCGTCCGGCACGCTGGTCGGGTACCACCAAGACCACCATGTCCTATGGCTATGGCCTGTCGGTCACGCCGCTGCAGATTGCCACCGCGTACTCGGCGCTGGCCAACGGCGGGCGCCTGATCGCGCCGACCTTCGTCAAGGGCCAGCGCAATGAAGGCCAGCAGATCATCGACGAGAACGTCGCCCGGCAGGTGGTGGCGATGATGGAAACGGTAGTCACCCAGGGCGGCGCCAAGCAGGCGGCGGTGCTGGGTTACCGCGTGGCCGGCAAGACCGGCACCGCGCGCAAGGCCGGCCCGGGCGGTTATGAGCGCGGCCATTACAACGCGCTGTTCGCCGGCGTGGTGCCGGCCACCAACCCGCGTTTCGCCACCGTCATCGTCATCAACGACCCGCAGGCCGGCAAGTTCTACGGCGGCCTGGTGTCGGCGCCGGTCTACCACAACGTGATGGAAGGCACCCTGCGCCTCATGGACGTGCCGCTGGACGACCTGCAGTCGTGGCTGGCCGCACAGCAGTCGGGCAAGGTCGGCCATTCGGCGTCGATTCTGCCTGCGCCGCCGGCCGAGACCGCGCTGCCGGTCGATGCCGCCGCTGAATTCGACGCTGCGCTGCCAAGCGCGCAAGCCCAGACGCCGCCCGCTACGGGAGGCACGCAATGAGTCCTTCGATGTTGCTTTCGCAGTTGCTTCCGGACGTGGCCCTGGCGGGTCATGATCCCGTTCTGACCGGCCTGGTGCTGGACAGCCGTGCCGTGCGCCCCGGTAACGCCTTCGTCGCCATCGCCGGTTTCGGCGCGCATGGCCTGGGCTTTGTCGAGCAGGCGCGCGCTGCCGGTGCCAGTGCCATCCTGTTCGAACCGCCGGCACCGGCCGATCTGCCGGCCCCGGCCGATGCGATCGCCGTGCCGGGCCTGCGCGCGCGCATGGGCGCGATGGCCGACCAGTTCCATGGCGCGCCATCGCGGGCGATGGCGATGGTCGGCGTGACCGGCACCAACGGCAAGACCTCCACCGTGCAGCTGCTGGCCCAGGCCTGGCATCTGCTCGGAACGCCCAGTGGCAGTATCGGCACGCTGGGTGCCGGGCTTTATGGTGCGGTCGAGCCGACCGGCTTCACCACGCCGCTGGTGCTGCAGATGCATGCGCTTCTGGCGCAGCTGCGCGACGCCGGTGCGCGCGCGGTGGCGATGGAAGTCAGCTCGCATGCGCTGGACCAGGGCCGCGTGGACGCCGTGCACTACGACGTGGCGGTGTTCACCAACCTCACCCGCGACCATCTGGACTACCACGGCGACATGGCCAGCTACGGCGCGGCCAAGGCGCGGCTGTTCCATCGCCCGGGCCTGAAGGCCGCGGTGATCAATCTGGACGATGCCTTCGGCCGGCAGCTGTTCGCGGGCCTGCCGGCCGGCGTGCAGCCGATCGGCCTGAGCTCGCGCGGTGCCACTGACGCCAGCGTGCGCGCCGAGGCGCTGCAGCTGGACGGTCGTGGCATTGCCTTCGAGTTGGTCATCGACGGCCAGCGCGCGGCGGTGCAGTCGCCGCTGCTGGGCCGCTTCAACGTGGACAACCTGCTGGCCGTGGCCGGTACCCTGCATGCGCAGGGCCAGCCGCTGCCGCGTATTGCCGAGGTGCTGTCGGCGCTGCAGCCGATCCGTGGCCGCATGAACCGCCTGGGCGGTGAAGACGGCCTGCCGACGGTGGTGGTCGACTACGCGCACACCCCGGATGCGCTGGAACAGGCGCTGGACAGCCTCCACGGGCACCTGCAGGGCACGCTGTTCTGCGTGTTCGGCTGCGGCGGCGAGCGCGACACCGGCAAGCGCCCGCAGATGGCGGCGATCGCCGAGCGCCTGGCCAACCAGGTCATCGTCACCGACGACAACCCGCGCGGCGAAGATGGCGATGTGATCGTGGCTGACATCCTGGCCGGCTTCCAGAACGCCGATGCCGTGACCGTGCAGCGCAGCCGCGCGCGTGCGATCGGCCTGGCGGTGAAGCGTGCCGGTGCCGGCGACATCATCCTGATCGCCGGCAAGGGCCACGAGCCGTACCAGGAAGTGAATGGCGTGCGCCATGACTTCGACGACACCGAAGTGGCCGCCGCCGCACTGGCGGCCAAGGCCGGTGTGCTCAGCGCGCAGGCCGGGGAGGGCGCCGCATGAAGCGCACCCTGCTTTCGCTGATCGCACACTGGGCCGGCGGCGAGATCCACGGCGATGACGTGGCCATCGATGCGGTCAGCAATGACACCCGCAATCTCGGTCCGGGCAGTCTGTATGTGGCGCTGCGCGGCGAGCGTTTCGACGGCCATGACTTCGCGGCCGACGCGCAGGCGCGCGGTGCCAGTGCGCTGCTGGTCGAGCGCCTGCTGCCGGTCGAACTGCCGCAGGTGCTGGTGGCCGACAGCGAACTGGCGCTGGCGAAGATCGCCACCGGCATGCAGCGTGACCGTGGCACCGAGGTGTTCGCGATCACCGGCAGCAATGGCAAGACCAGCGTGAAGAGCCTGCTGCTGTCGATCCTGCAGCAGGTGGCCCAGCACGCGCACAAGGTGGTCTACGCCAACCCGGGCAACCGCAACAACGAGATCGGCCTGCCGCTGGCGGTGATCGATGCGCCGGAAGATGCCGACTACGCCGTCTACGAGATGGGCGCCGGCAAGCCGGGCGACATCGCCTACCTGACCGACGTCGCCCGCCCGCGTTATGCGCTGGTCAACAACATCGCCCCGGCGCACCTGGAACGCATGGGCAGCCTGCTCGGCGTGGCGGTGACCAAGGGCGCGATCTACGCCGCGCTGCCGGCCGATGGCGTGGCGGTGATCAACGCCGACGATGCCTATGGGCGCTGGTTCGAACAGCATTTCATCAGCACCCCGGCGCGTTGCCGCGTGCTGCGCTATGGCCTGGAACACTCGGCGGACGTGACCGCGCGCGATATCCGCGCCGGTGCGCAGGGCAGCCAGTTCACTCTGGTCGCACCGGCCGGCGAAGCGCGCGTGGTGCTGGGCCTGCCGGGTCGCCACAACGTCAGCAATGCGCTGGCCGCCGCCAGCCTGGCGCTGGCCGCCGGTGTCGATCTGGCGCTGATTGCCGCCGGCCTGGCCGAAGCGCAGCCGGTGCCGGGTCGCCAGATCGCCCATCAGCTGCGCAATGGCGCGGTGCTGGTGGATGACAGCTACAACGCCAACCCCGGGTCGCTGGCCGCGGCCATCGATGCCCTGGCCGCGGCGCCGGAAGAGGGCTGGCTGGTGCTGGGCGACATGCGCGAGCTGGGCCCGGACGCGGAAGCGCTGCATGCGCAGGCCGGCCTCCGCGCACGTGCTGCCGGCCTGAAGCGCCTGTATGCACTGGGCCCGCTCAGCGCCGCTGCCGCCTCCGCCTTCGGCGAAGGTGGCCGCCATTTCGCCACCCACGACGCGCTGTCGCAGGCGCTGAAGGACGAGCTGCACGCCGGCGTGCGCTGCCTGGTCAAGGGTTCCCGTGGCAGCGCCATGGACACGATTGTCAAAGCGCTGCTGGCGCAAGGAGAGGAATCCCCGCATGTTGTATGAACTGGCTCGATGGTTGCAGCAGTTGGAGAGCCTGTTCGGGCTGTTCAACTACCAGACGTTCCGCGCCATCCTTGCCGCGCTGACGGCCCTGTTCCTGTCGCTGTGGCTGGGCCCGGCGATGATCCGCAAGCTCGCCCAGTTCAAGGGCGGCCAGCCGATCCGCAAGGACGGTCCGCAGACCCATTTCTCCAAGGCCGGCACGCCGACCATGGGCGGTTCGCTGATCCTGCTCACCATCACCCTGTCGGTGCTGATGTGGGCCGACCTGCGCAACCGCTACGTGTGGCTGGTGCTGGCGGTGATGCTGTGCTTCGGCGCCATCGGCTGGTATGACGACTGGATCAAGATCGTCCGCCGTGACCCGAACGGCCTGAAGTCGCGCTGGAAGTACCTGCTGCAGTCGATCTTCGGCCTGGCTGCGGGCCTGTTCCTGTTCTACACGGCCGACGTGCCGGCAGCGCTGACCTTCTACATCCCGATGTTCAAGTCGGTCGCGCTGCCGCTGGCCGGCATCGGCTTCGTGGCCATCGCCTACTTCTGGATCGTCGGCTTCTCCAACGCGGTGAACCTGACCGACGGCCTTGACGGCCTGGCGATCATGCCCACCGTGCTGGTGGCCTGCGCGCTGGGCGTGTTCGCCTACGCCTCGGGCAACGTGGTGTTCGCCAACTACCTGCAGATCCCGCAGATCCCGGGCGCCGGCGAGCTGGTCATCATCTGTGCGGCCATCGCCGGCGCGGGCCTGGGCTTCCTCTGGTTCAACACCTACCCGGCCATGGTCTTCATGGGCGACATCGGCGCACTGGCACTGGGTGCGGTGCTGGGCACGATCGCGGTGATCACCCGCCAGGAGCTGGTGCTGGTGATCATGGGCGGCGTGTTCGTCATCGAAACGCTGTCGGTGATGATCCAGGTCGCCTCGTTCAAGCTGACCGGCAAGCGCGTGTTCCGCATGGCGCCGATCCACCACCATTTCGAACTGAAGGGCTGGCCGGAGCCGCGCGTGATCGTGCGTTTCTGGATCATCTCCGTCGTGCTCGTGCTGATCGGCCTGGCCACGTTGAAGGTGCGCTGAGATGAACGACCTGTCCCGCCAGGCAACACGCCTTGAAGCCATCGAAGGCAGCTACGACAAGTGGCTGCTGGGCGCGATCATCGCGCTCACCGGTGTCGGCGTGGTGATGGTGGCCTCCAGCTCGATCGCGCTGATGAGCAGCCCGTTCTATTACCTCAACCGCCACCTGATATTCCTGGCGGTGGGTATCGTGCTGGCGGTCATTGCCGCCCGCACCGAGCTGAAGTCGATCGAGCAGTACAACCAGATGCTGCTGCTGGGCTGCTTCGTACTGCTGCTGGCGGTGTTCGCACCGGGACTGGGCAGCACGGTCAACGGTGCGCGCCGCTGGATCAACCTGGGCATTTCCAAGTTCCAGACGGTCGAAGCGGTGAAAGTGCTCTACATCGTCTGGCTGTCGAGCTACCTGGTGCGTTTCCGCGACGAGGTCAATGCGACCTGGCCGGCAATGCTCAAGCCGCTGGGCGTGGCCGGTGCGCTGGTGGTGCTGCTGTTGCTGCAGCCGGACTTCGGTTCCTCGACCCTGCTGCTGGCGATCACCGCCGGCATGCTGGTGCTGGGCGGGGTGAACATGCCGCGCATGTCGATGCCGGTGATCATCGGCCTGGTCGGCATGAGCGCGCTGGCGATCATCGAGCCGTACCGCATGCGCCGCATCACCTCCTTCCTGGACCCGTGGGCCGACCAGCAGGGCGACGGCTACCAGCTGTCCAACGCGCTGATGGCGGTGGGCCGTGGTGAATGGACCGGCGTCGGCCTGGGCAACTCCGTGCAGAAGCTGTACTACCTGCCCGAAGCGCACACCGACTTCATCTTCTCGGTCACCGCCGAGGAATTCGGTTTCCTGGGTACCTGCGTGATCGTGGCGCTGTATGCGCTGCTGGTCGGCCGCACCTTCTGGCTGGGCATGCGCTGCGTGGAAATGAAGCGCCACTTCTCCGGCTACATCGCCTTCGGCATCGGCCTGTGGATCAGCATGCAGACCTTCGTCTCGATCGGCGTGAACCTGGGCATCCTGCCGACCAAGGGCCTGACCCTGCCGCTGATCTCCTCCGGCGGTTCGTCGGTGCTGATGACCTGCGTGGCGATGGGCCTGCTGCTGCGCGTGTCGTATGAACTCAAGCGCGCCGAGCGCCGCCAGGCCGTGCGCATCGGTGGCGCCGAAGACGCCGCGGCCGAACCGATGGACAAGCCCGCCGCAGCGGTGGACGCCAGCGTGCCGATGCGTGCCGAGCCGGTCGCACCCGCGTCCGCTGCAGCGAGCGCCGCACGTGGCACCAGCCGCCTGCAGTCGCGCATCGAACCGACCTTCGGGAGGCTGTCATGAGTGCAGCCACCGAGAGTGGGCGCCCGGTGATGATCCTGGCCGGAGGCACCGGCGGTCACATCTTCCCCGGCCTGGCCGTGGCCCGCGTGCTGCGCGAGCGCGGCGTGCCGGTGACCTGGATGGGCGCCGACGGTGCGATGGAAACCCGCCTGGTGCCGCAGCGCGACATCGCCATCGATACGCTGGCCATCACTGGCCTGCGCGGCAAGGGCAAGCTGGCCCTGCTGGCGGCGCCGTGGCGGCTGATGCGCGCGCTGCGCGCGGCCGGGCTCATCATCCGCCAGCGCCAGCCGCGCGCGGTGGTCGCCTTCGGTGGCTTTGCCTCCGGCCCCGGTGGCATGGCCACGCGCCTGCATGGCCTGCCGCTGATCGTGCATGAGCAGAACCGTGCGCCGGGCCTGACCAACCGCATCCTGTCGCGTTATGCGCGTCGCCTGCTGACCGGTTTCCCGGGCACCTTCGCCAAGGGCGAGGAGTTCGTCGGTAACCCGGTGCGCGCGGAAATCGCTGCCATCGCGCCGCCGGAACAGCGCTTCGCCGACCGGCAGGGCCCGCTGCGGGTGCTGGTGGTGGGCGGCAGCCAGGGCGCGCGTGCCCTCAATACCGGCGTGCCGCAGGCGATTGCCGCGCTGGGCGCCGGCCTGCCGGTGCAGGTGCGCCACCAGAGCGGCGAGAAGATGCATGCCGAAGCGGTGGAGGCTTACGCCAAGGCCGGTGTGCAGGCGGAAATCACGCCGTTCATCGCCGACATGGCCGAAGCCTTTGCCTGGGCTGACCTGGTTGTCTGCCGCGCCGGCGCGTCCACGCTGGCCGAGCTGTGCGCGGTCGGTGTCGGCAGCGTGCTGGTGCCATTCCCCGCTGCCGTCGACGATCACCAGACCCGCAACGCGGAGTACCTGGTCGAGCGCGGCGCGGCGGTGTTGCTGAAGCAGGACGGAACGCTGGCCGACGGCATTGCCGCAACGCTGCGCGATCTGTCCGAAAATCCCGCCCGCCGCATGCAGATGGCGCAAGCCGCGCGTGCCCTGGCCAAGGTCGATGCCGCCGAGCGCATCGCCGATATCATTCTCGAGGAAGCTGTATGAAGAAGGCATGCCACCGCGCCTGCCCTGCGCGAGGCCGCGCATGATCCGTCGCCTGCACGACACCAACGACCTGGTGCGCGCGTTCCCGCGCGTGCATTTCGTCGGCATCGGCGGCACCGGCATGAGCGGTATCGCCGAAGTGATGCTGACGCTGGGCTATGAAGTGTCCGGCTCGGACAACGCCGACAACGTGGCGACCCGCCGCCTGGCCAGCCTGGGGGCGCGCATCATGCGCGGCCACTCCGCGGCCAACGTGCTGGGCACCGACTGCGTGGTGGTCTCCAGTGCCATCCGCGAAGACAACCCGGAACTGATGGAAGCACGCAGCCAGCGCATTCCGATCATGCCGCGTGCGGCGATGCTGGCCGAGCTGATGCGTTTCCGCCGCGGCATCGCCGTGGCCGGTACCCATGGCAAGACCACCACCACCAGCCTGACTGCTGCGGTGCTGAGCGAAGGTGGCCTGGACCCGACGTTCGTGATCGGTGGCCAGCTGCTGGCCGCTGGTGCCAACGCCAAGCTGGGTGGCGGGCAGTGGCTGGTGGCCGAGGCCGATGAAAGCGATGGCAGCTTCCTGCGCCTGAACCCGCTGATGTCGATCATCACGAACATCGATGCCGACCACCTGGAAAACTACGGCAACGATTTCGCCCGCGTGCAGGCGGCGTTTGCCGAGTTCCTGCAGCGCCTGCCGTTCTACGGCCTGGCGGTACTGTGCATCGATGATCCGGAAGTCGCCGCGCTGGCCGCCAGGACCCCGCGCCACGTGATGAGCTACGGCATGAGCCCGCAGGCCGACGTGCGCGCCGAGAACGTGGTGCAGGAAGGGTCGCGCATGCGCTTCACCCTGCGCCTGCCGCAGGGCACCAGCCAGGAAGTGGTGCTGGCGCTGCCGGGCAGGCACAACGTGCTCAACGCGCTGGCCGCCGCTGCGGTGGGCTGGCAGCTGGGCGTGGCACCGGACGCGATCGCACGCGCGCTGGAGGGCTTCGCCGGTGTCGGCCGTCGCTTCAACGATCTGGGCGAGGTGACCACCGCCAGTGGCGCCAAGGTCCGCATCATCGACGACTATGGCCACCACCCGAGCGAGCTGGAGGCGGTGTTCGCCGCCGCTCGTGGTGGCTGGGCCGACAAGCGCCTGGTGGTGGCCTTCCAGCCGCACCGCTACAGCCGTACCCGCGACCAGTTCGACAAGTTCGCCGCCGTGCTGTCGAGCGTTGACGCGCTGGTGCTGAGCGAGGTCTACCCGGCCGGTGAAGAACCGATTGCCGGCGCCGACTCGCACGCGCTGGCCCGTGCCATCCGTGCGCGTGGCCGCAGTGAGCCGGTGGTGGTGGGCAAGGCCGCCGAGCTGGCCAGCGTGCTGCCGGACGTGCTGCAGGACGGTGACCTGCTGCTGATGATGGGCGCCGGCGACATCGGTGCCGTGGCCACCCATATCGCGGTGGAAGGTTTCAAGGGGGAGGGCCAGGCGTGAGCACGCTGACCTTCCCGCCGCTGCGCGTGACCGACCCGGCCGAGTTCGGCCGCGTCGCCGTGCTGCTGGGCGGCAGTTCCAGCGAACGCGAGGTGTCGCTGGATTCGGGCCGCAACGTGCTCGAAGCCCTGCAGTCGCGTGGCGTCGATGCGTTCGCGGTGGACGGCATTCCGGCGCTCGCCAGCGCGCTCGCCGCCGGTGGCATCGATCGCGTCTTCAACATCCTGCACGGCCACAACGGTGGCGGTGAGGACGGCATCGTGCAGGGCCTGATGGACGCCTTCGGCGTGCCGTACACCGGCTCGAACGTCCTGGGTTCGGCGCTGAGCATGGACAAGATCCGCACCAAGCAGGTGTGGCTGTCGCTGGGCCTGCCGACCCCGCAGTACCGCAAGGTCACTGCCGAGGACGTGCACGCCAATGCCGCCGAACTCGGCCTGCCGGTGGTGGTGAAGCCGGCCAACGAAGGCTCCAGCGTGGGCATCAGCCGGGTCACCGATGACGCCGGGCTGGATGAAGCGGTGGCCCTGGCTGCGCGCTACGACGGCCAGCTGCTGATGGAGCAGATGGTGGTCGGCGACGAATTGACCGTGGCCATCCTTGGCGACGTCGCACTGCCGTCGATCCGCATCGTGCCCAAGGGCCAGTGGTACGACTACAACGCCAAGTACATCGCCGAGGACACCCAGTACCTGTGCCCGGGCCTGGACGGTGGCGACGAAGAGGACATCCGGCGCATCGCGCTGGCCGCGTTCCGTGCCGCCGGGTGCCGTGGCTGGGGCCGCGTGGACGTGATGCGCGATCGCGACAGCGGCCGTTTCTTCCTGCTGGAAGTGAACACCGCGCCGGGCATGACCAGCCATTCGCTGGTGCCCAAGGCGGCCCGCCAGGCCGGCATCGGTTTCGAGGAACTGGTGTGGCGCGTGCTGGAACAGACCCTGGAGGCCTCGCACGCATGAACGCGGTGCTGCGCATCTTCGTCTGGCTGTTGGCGCTGTCGGTGGTTGCACTGCCGGTGGTGGCCGTGGTCAATGGCTGGGTCGGCGCCGAGCGCTGGCCACTGGCGAAGCTGCGCGTGCATGGTGAGTTCAAGCGGGTGCCGGCCGAACAGCTGCAGCAGGTGCTGCTGCCGTATGCGCGCGCCGGTTTCTTCGCGGTCAAGCTGCAGGACGCGCAGGACGCCCTGGAGAAGCTGCCGTGGGTGGAAAGCGCGCAGGTCCGCAAGCAGTGGCCGGACGTGCTGGAAGTGACCCTGGTCGAGCACAAGCCGTTCGCCCGCTGGGGTACCGACCGCCTGGTGTCCGAGCAGGGCAAGCTGTTCCCCACGCCGAAGAAGCTGTCCGACCTGGCGCTGCCGGAGCTGGATGGCCCGGACAGCCAGACCGCGGAAGTGATGAAGCTGTACAGCGACTCGCGTGCATTGTTCGCACCGGCCGGCGTCGATGTGCGCCGGGTGACGATGGACGCACGCGGCAGCTGGTCGCTGGTGCTGAGCAACGGCACCGAAGTGGTGGTCGGCCGCGACGACGCGCGCTCGCGCATGCAGCGCTTCGTCAAGGTACTGCCGCAGCTCAACCGTCAGGACGCGCCGATCGAGCGCGCCGACCTCCGTTACACCAATGGTTTCACGCTGAGCTGGGGTACCCCGGCCACGCCGGCGAAAACGCCGGCGACCCCGGCCAGAAGCACGCAGGAAAGGACATGAATCGCAAGGGTGACAAATCGCTGATCGTTGGCCTGGACATCGGCACCTCCAAGGTGGTGGCGCTGGTGGGCGAGTATTCGCCGGGCAACCCGATCGAAGTGATCGGCATCGGCTCGCACGAATCGCGCGGGCTGAAGCGCGGCGTGGTGGTGGACATCGAATCGACCGTGCAGTCGATCCAGCGCGCGGTGGAAGAAGCCGAGCTGATGGCCGGCTGCGAGATCCGTTCGGTGTACGCCTCGATCTCCGGCAACCACGTGCAGTGCAAGAACTCGCCGGGCATCGTGCCGATCCGCGACGGTGAAGTGACCTGGGGCGACCTGGATCGCGTGCTCGACGCGGCCAAGGCGGTGGCGATCCCGGCCGACCAGAAGATCCTCCACGCGATCCCGCGCGAGTACGTGCTGGACGATTCGCAGGAAGGCATCCGCAACCCGGTCGGCATGACCGGCGTGCGCCTGGAAGTGCATGCGCACCTGGTGGTGTGCGCGCAGTCGGCGGCGGCCAACATCAGCAAGTGCGTGCAGCGCTGCGGCCTGCAGGTGGACGACCTGGTGCTGTCCTCGCTGGCCTCCAGCGTGGCAGTGCTGACCGCCGACGAGCGCGAGCTGGGCGTGGTGCTGGTCGACATGGGCGCCGGCACCACCGACATCGCGGTGTTCGTGCAGGGCGCGATCTGCCACACCGCCTCGCTGCCGATCGCCGGCGACCACGTGACCAACGACATCGCGCACATGCTGCGCACGCCGACCCCGGAAGCCGAGCAGATCAAGGTGCGCTATGCCTGCGCCCTGGCCCAGCTGGCCACGGCCGAGGAGAGCATCCAGGTGCCGTCGGTGGGCGACCGCCCGCCGCGCCGCATGCCGCGCCATTCGCTGGCGCAGGCCGTGCAGGGCCGCTACGAGGAAATCTTCGAGATGGTGCAGGCCGAACTGCGCCGCTCCGGCTTCGAGGAGCTGGTGCGCGCCGGCATGGTGCTGACCGGTGGCGCGTCGAAGATGGAAGGCGTGGTCGAACTGGCCGAGGAAATGCTGCAGATGCCGGTGCGCGTGGGCATCCCGCAGCACGTCACCGGCCTGGGCGAAGTGGTCGGCAACCCGGTGCACGCCACCGGCGTGGGCCTGCTGCTGATGGGCAGCCAGATCGAGCACCCGCGGCGGCCGTCGCTGCCCACCGGGCGCGCCGGAAGCATGTTCAAGAAACTCAAGACCTGGTTCCGCGGCGAGTTCTGACGCGGAACCCGAAAACCCGGGCCTCGCCCGGGCGCAACACCCGCAGTACCCGCATCACAACGCAATACCGGCTACACACAACCCACACAGCCGCAACGTCGGCATGCAGCAGGACGGCAGGACGCCCGAATGCCCATGCCAGCCAAAGCGGATACAACGAGGACACGGACATGGCGCATTTTGAACTGATCGAAAAGATGGCACCCAATGCGGTGATCAAGGTGGTTGGCGTGGGCGGCGGCGGCGGCAATGCCGTGGCGCACATGGTCAACTCGGCGGTGGATGGCGTGGAATTCATCACTGCCAACACCGACTCGCAGGCCATCAAGAATTGTGGTGCCAAGCTGCAGCTGCAGCTGGGTACCAACGTGACCAAGGGCCTGGGCGCAGGCGCGAACCCGGAAGTCGGCCGCCAGGCCGCGCTGGAAGACCGTGAGCGCATCATGGACGCGCTGCAGGGCGCCGACATGGTGTTCATCACCGCCGGCATGGGCGGCGGCACCGGTACCGGCGCTGCGCCGGTGGTGGCACAGCTGGCCAAGGAAATGGGCATCCTGACCGTGGCCGTGGTCACCAAGCCGTTCCCGTTCGAAGGCCGTCGCCGCATGCAGGTGGCGTTGAAGGGCATCGAGGAACTGAGCCAGCACTGCGACTCGCTGATCACCATCCCGAACGAGAAGCTGATCACCGTGCTGGGTCGCAACGCGACCATGATCCAGGCCTTCCGCGCTGCCAACGACGTGCTGCAGGGCGCCGTGCAGGGCATCGCCGACCTGATCGTGCGTCCGGGCCTGATCAACGTCGACTTCGCCGACGTGCGCACCGTCATGTCCGAAATGGGCCTGGCGATGATGGGTACCGGCACCGCCCGTGGCGATGACCGCGCCCAGGCCGCTGCCGAATCGGCGATCCAGAACCCGCTGCTGGACGATGTGAACCTGGCTGGTGCCAACGGCATCTTGGTCAACATCACCGCCGGCGCCGATTTCACCATGGCCGAGTTCGACGAGATCGGCCGCACCATCGATGGCTTCGCTTCCGAAGATGCCACCGTGGTGGTCGGCACCGTGCTCGATCCGGACATGCAGGACGAAGTGCGCGTGACCGTGGTGGCCACCGGCCTGAACCGCGTCTCGGCGAGCAAGACCCAGCGTCCGGGCGAGCGTGCGCCGATCAAGCTGGTCCGCAACGCCACCACCGGCCAGCCGGAGTTCGGCGAGTTCGACAACGGCGGCGATGCCGTCTCCAAGGCGGTGGGTGGCATGGGCCTGGGCCTGCGTCGCGCCAGCAGCGATACCGCAGCGGCCTCCGCCCCTTCGGCCCCGGCCGCTTCGGCCCCGGCGGCGGCGGAACTGCCGAACGATTACCTGGACATCCCGGCGTTCCTGCGCCGCCAGGCGGACTAAGCGGGGCGGCCCGGGGTTGTCCTCCCCGGGTTGCGCCACCATGTCCTGAAAACGCGGGCGCCGGGCCAGGATGGGCCCGGCCGCCCTGCTTCACGCGCTTTCCAGCGGCGTGCCGGTGGATCCTGCCGGTGGCTGCAACTGGCGTTTCAGCCGGGGTAGGGGAGTGCGCGTGTTAATCTAATGTGTCACTTCCGGTCCATCCCCCATGATCCAGCAACGCACCCTCAAGAACACGATCCGCGCCACCGGCGTTGGCCTGCACAGTGGTGACAAGGTCTACATGACCCTGCGCCCGGCACCGGTCAACCATGGCATCGTGTTCCGCCGCGTGGACCTGGACCCGGTGGTGGAGGTGCCGGCCAAGGCCGAACTGGTCACCGAAGTGACCCTGTGCACCGGCCTGACCTGCAACGACGCAAAGATCCAGACCGTCGAACACCTGATGTCGGCGCTGGCCGGCCTGGGTGTGGACAACATCATCGTCGAACTGTCCTCGGCCGAGCTGCCGATCATGGACGGTTCGGCCGGCCCGTTCGTGTTCCTGCTGCAGTCGGCGGGCATCATCGAACAGGATGCGCCCAAGCGCTTCATCCGCGTGCTCAAGACCGTGGAGGTGACCGAGGGCGACAAGGTGGCCCGTTTCACCCCGTACGAGGGCTACAAGCTGGGCTTCACCATCCAGTTCGACCACCCGATGATCCCGGCCAAGCAGTCGCGCCAGGAAATCGAGTTCTCGACGCTGGCCTACACCAAGGAAATCTCCCGCGCGCGCACCTTCGGTTTCATGCGCGACCTGGAATACATGCGCGAGCGCAACCTGGGCCTGGGCGGTTCGATGGACAACGCCATCGTGCTGGACGAGTTCCGCGTGCTCAACGAAGACGGCCTGCGCTACGCCGACGAGTTCGTGCGCCACAAGATCCTTGACGCCATTGGCGACCTCTACCTGGCCGGTGGCCAGGTGCTGGGCGCATACGAGGGCTTCAAGTCCGGCCACGCGCTCAACAACAAGCTGGTGCGTGCCCTGATGGCCGACGCCAGCGCCTGGGAATGGGTCAGCTTCGACTCGCCGACCAGCCCGGATCCGGTGGAATATGCCACCCCGGCCTACGCCTGATTCCATAGATCGTTGAATTTCAAGATAAAAACGCCGCCTTCCAGGGCGGCGTCGTTGTTTCCGGCGCTTGCGACGCATTCAGCGTGCTTGAAAGGCGTCAAGGCCGGTTCAAGGTCACGGTTTTGTGAACCTGTTGGATCGGAAGCCTGAATTTAACGAAGTTTTAACTTCAATCTAACGACAGGCCCCCGGTTGGCCGCTAGGATGCGACCCGGCCCCCGAAATGTTTCACGCCGTGGTGACACGCGCGACGGGGAGCGGAGCCGGATGCTCCGTTGCCATCAGGACCGCTTCTTCGGCTTCGAGGGAACGTCCTGCAGGCAAGCCAAGGCGTCGCGTAGCCCTTTGTGCGTGGCGGCTGAAACTGCGTGGGGGCCATTCCGGTTGTCGATCGCTGGGGAGCGTGAGGGAGTGGTGGACGCAGTCTTGATGGTCACCCTGGTGGCCTTCAGCCCGATGGAACGGGCCGCGTCGAGCAACTGGGCTTCGGCAAGCCGCAACTTGGCATGCCAGACCGGGGACTCGACGAGAAAAACGAGGTGTTCCCCGTCCACATTGGCCAGCCGGCAGCGGCTGCGCAGAGGTGGCGGCAACTGGGGGCGCAACTGCCGGTCCAGCGCGTCGAGCCACAAGGCCCGACGCAGCGGGTTCCCGCTTTTGTCCGCCATTACCGCATCCAGCGCCGGTTTCGGCACTGACGCGGGGCGAACGCTGGATTTCGGCTCAGACATGAAAACTCACTGATGGCATTCAAAAAGATCGTAATCAAAACGCGTGAAGGACAGGCCAAGGCGTCGCCGATCACGCGTTTGCGGTTCTATTTCGAGGACCGCCCCCGCGCCCTGCTGGGCAGCGTGCTCGGGGTAGGCTGCATTATCGGCCTTGCCGGCGGCATTGGCGCCAGTGCGCTGAATGATTCGCGCCTGCAGGCCAAGGTCGAGCGCCAGGATGCGGAGCTGGCCAAGGTCAAGCGCGATGCGCAGACCCAGGTCAACGCGCTGGCCGCCCGCCTCGGCGAGCTGCAGGCGCAGGCCACCCGCCTGAACGCCCTCGGCGAACGGCTGACCCAGATGGGCAAGCTGGAAGATGGCGAATTCGACTTCAACGAGACCCCCGGCCTCGGCGATGGCGACGCCGGCGGCCCGACCAGCGACATTCCGGTCAAGGACGTCAACGCCGACTTACAGGTGCTGGAGCAGCGCTTCGCTGCTTCAGGCCGCCAGTTGTCGGTGATGGAATCGCTGATGTTCGACCACCAGCTGCAGCAGAACGCCGTGCCGTCGCGCATGCCGATCCGCAACAGCTACGTGACCTCCGGCTTCGGCACCCGTGCCGACCCGTTCGGCCGCGGCGCCGCCACCCACAAGGGCATGGACTTCCACGCCAAGGTCGGTGACCCGGTGATGGCCGTGGCCGAAGGCGTGGTCAGCTTCGCTGGTGTGAAGGGCGGCTATGGCAACGTCGTCGATGTCGACCACGGTAACGGCTATGTCACCCGCTACGCGCACAATTCGCGCCTGGTGGTGAAGGCCGGTGACCTGGTCCGCGCCGGCCAGGAAGTGGCCAAGGCCGGTTCCACCGGCCGTTCGACCGGTGCCCACGTGCACTTCGAGGTGTGGGAGAACGGCAACGTGGTCAACCCGCGCAAGTTCCTCGGCGACGGCGGCAACACGCCGGTCGGCCGCGTCAGCCGCGGCTGATGCCCGGGTCGGATTCCTTCCGCGCCGCGGAAGGGCTCTGACCCGATTCGGTTGAGGGCTGGGGTCAGAGCCCTTTCGCCATGGCGAAAGGGGTCCGACCCCGCATCCGTGTTTCTTTGCCGAATCCGGGGCGATTGCGACCGGATTGGCGCTTGAAACCTCAGCCGCCCGTCCCAAGCTACAATGGGTGTTGCCATCGACAGGGCGCCAGGCGCCCTGTTTCGTTTGCGGCGGACGGATCCCAAGGGGGAGGCCGGGCGTCGTGTCCATCCAACCCGGTTCCTTCAATGATCAACAGCCTGCTTACCCGCGTATTTGGCAGTCGTAACGAACGACAGCTGCGCCAGCTCAACCGCATCGTCGCCAAGATCAATGCGCTGGAGCCGGAGATCGAGAAGCTTTCCGACGAGCAGCTTCAGGCCAAGACGCCGGAGTTCAAGCAGCGCATCGCCGGCGGTGAAGCCCTGGACAAGGTGCTGCCGGAAGCGTTCGCGGTCTGCCGCGAAGCCGGCCGCCGCGTGCTGGGCATGCGCCACTACGACGTGCAGCTGATCGGCGGCATGGTGCTTCACCTGGGCAAGATCGCAGAAATGCGCACCGGTGAAGGCAAGACCCTGGTGGCGACCCTGCCGGTGTACCTCAACGCGCTGGAAGGCAAGGGCGTGCACGTGGTCACCGTGAACGACTACCTGGCTCGCCGCGACGCCGCGCAGATGGGCAAGCTGTACAACTGGCTGGGCCTGAGCGTGGGCGTGGTGTACCCGGGCATGCCGCACAGCGACAAGCGCGAAGCCTACGCGGCCGACATCACCTACGGCACCAACAACGAATTCGGCTTCGACTACCTGCGCGACAACATGGCGCTGTCCAAGGCCGACCGTTACCAGCGCGGCCTGCACTACGCCATCGTCGACGAAGTCGACTCCATCCTGATCGACGAAGCGCGTACCCCGCTGATCATCTCCGGTCCGGCCGATGATTCCCCGGAGCTGTACATCCGCGTCAACCGCGTCGTGCCGCACCTGGTCAAGCAGGAAGCGGAAGACGGCGAAGGCGATTTCTGGGTCGACGAGAAGGGCAAGCAGGTGCACCTGTCCGAAGCGGGCATGGAGCACGCCGAGCAGCTGCTGGTTGAAGCCGGCATCCTCGACGGCGAGACCGAAGGCCTGTACGCGGCGCAGAACCTGACCGTGGTCCACCACCTCAACGCCGCCCTGCGCGCGCACGCGATCTACCAGCGTGACGTGGACTACATCGTGCGCGACGGCGAAGTGGTCATCGTCGATGAGTTCACCGGCCGTACCCTGGCCGGCCGCCGCTGGTCCGACGGCCTGCACCAGGCGGTGGAAGCGAAGGAAGGCGTGCCGGTCCAGCGCGAAAACCAGACGCTGGCCAGCATCACCTTCCAGAACCTGTTCCGCATGTACAAGAAGCTGTCCGGCATGACCGGTACGGCCGACACTGAAGCGTTTGAATTCCAGAGCATCTACGGCCTGGAAGTGGTGGTGATCCCGACCAACCGCCCGACCATCCGCAAGGACAGTCCGGACCAGGTGTTCCTCAACCGCAAGGGCAAGTTCAATGCGGTGCTGGCCGACATCGAAGAGTGCGCCAAGCGCGGCCAGCCGGTGCTGGTGGGTACCACCTCGATCGAAACCTCGGAAATGCTGTCCGAGCACCTGAGCAAGGCCGGCGTGAAGCACGAAGTGCTCAACGCCAAGCAGCATGACCGCGAAGCGACCATCGTCGCCAACGCTGGCCGCCCGGGCGCAGTGACCATCGCCACCAACATGGCCGGCCGCGGTACCGACATCGTGCTGGGCGGTTCGCTGGAAGCCGAGATCCACGCCCTGGGCGAGGACGCGACCGACGAGCAGAAGGCAGCGGTCAAGGCCGAATGGCAGAAGCGCCACGAGGCAGTGAAGGCGGCGGGCGGCCTGCACATCGTCGGCACCGAGCGCCACGAATCGCGTCGTATCGACAACCAGTTGCGCGGCCGTTCGGGCCGCCAGGGTGACCCGGGTTCGTCCCGCTTCTACCTGTCGCTGGAAGACAACCTGATGCGCATCTTCGCCTCCGACTGGGTGCAGAAGGCCATGCGCATGATGGGCATGAAGGAAGACGACGTCATCGAGGACCGCCTGGTCAGCCGCCAGATCGAAAAGGCGCAGCGCAAGGTCGAGGCCCACAACTTCGACATCCGCAAGAACCTGCTGGACTTCGACGACGTCAACAACGACCAGCGCAAGGTGATCTACGCCCAGCGCGACGAGCTGCTGGATGCCGAGTCTGTGAAGGCGAATGTCGATGGCATCCGCGACGACGTGATCTTCGACATCGTGGCGCGCTTCGTGCCGCCGAACTCGATCGACGAGCAGTGGGACCTGCGCGGCCTGGAAGCGACCCTGGAGTCGGACTTCGGCCTGCAGATGTCGCTGACCGACCTGGTCAAGGAACACGAAGAGCTGGACGCCGAGGCCATCGCCACCAAGGTCCAGGAGCGCGTCAACCAGCACTTCGCCGAGAAGGAAGCCGGCCTGGGCGAAGAAACCATGCGCGCGCTGGAGAAGCACGTGATGCTGACCGTGCTGGACCAGAGCTGGAAGGAACACCTGGCGCGCATGGATTACCTGCGCCAGGGCATCTACCTGCGTGGTTACGCGCAGAAGCAGCCGAAGCAGGAATACAAGAAGGAAGCCTTCGAGCTGTTCTCGGACATGCTGGAGAACGTCAAGCGCGAAGTGGTGACCCTGCTGGCCCGCGTGCGCATCCGCAGCGACGAGGAAGTGCAGGCGCTGGAAGCGGCCGAGCGCCAGCAGGCGCAGGCGCGCCTGAGCCAGTCGCAGTTCCAGCACCAGGATGCCGGCGGTTACAGCGCCGACGAGGAAGCCGCGCAGGTCGAAGCCGCCCAGCAGGGCGTGGCCACGCTGCAGCGCGACGAGCCGAAGATCGGCCGCAATGATCCGTGCCCGTGCGGCAGTGGCAAGAAGTACAAGCACTGCCACGGCCAGCTGAGCTGACCCCGGAAGGCCCCGCGCAAGCGGGGCCTTCTGCTTTGGCGCGGGCGATCCGGCGCGGATTCGTGATTGCGCTGGCCGCCCTGTTCTGGGCATGCTGGCCCCATGGTTTCTCCCACCCGATCGATCCATGTCGTGGCCGCCGTCATCACCGACGCCCGTGGCCGCGTGCTGCTCAACCGCCGTACCGAGAACCGCGACATGGCTGGCCTGTGGGAGTTCCCCGGCGGCAAGCGCGAATCCGGCGAGACCTCCGAACAGGCGCTGGTGCGTGAACTGCGCGAAGAGCTGGGCATCGAGGCCGATGTCGGGCCCTGGCTGATGGATGTGCCGCAGCGCTATCCGGACAAGCACCTGACCCTGGAAGTGCGCCACGTGCGCAGCTGGAAGGGCACACCGCGCGGGCGCGAGGGCCAGGCGATCACCTGGGTGGCGCAGGACAAGCTGGGCCGCTATTCCATGCCGCCGGCCGACCTGCCGGTGGTGGCCGCACTGCGCCAACCGGATCGCTACCTCATCACGCCGGCGCCGGCCGAAGATGCCGGCGGCGTGCAGCACTGGCATGAACGGCTGCAGCAGGCAGTGGCGGCGGGCCAGCAGCGCATCCAGCTGCGCCTGCCGCCGGAGCATCCGCAACGGCAGGCGATGATCGAACAGGCCGTGCGCGCGCATCGTCGCGGCGTGCAGTGGCTGCTCAACCGCGATGTCGCGTTGGCCCGCACACTGGGCGTGGGCGTGCACCTGGGCAGCGAGCAGTTGCTGGCCCTGCAGGAGCGGCCCTTGCCGGAAGGACAGCTGGTCGCCGCGTCCTGCCACGACCTGGAGCAGCTGCAGGCGGCGCAGCAGCTGGGCTGCGACTTCGCGGTGCTCGGCCCGGTGCAGGCCACGGCCAGCCATCCCGGGGCGGTGCCGCTGGGCTGGGAGGCCTTCGCTGCGCTGCGCGCGCAGGTATCGCTGCCGATCTACGCGTTGGGCGGCATGGCCGCCGGCCATATCGCCGAAGCGCGTCGGCATGGCGGGCAGGGCATCGCTGCGATTCGTGGGCTGTGGCCGGCGTGAGCCGGCATGCGGGGTCAGATCCCTGCGCAGCAGGGCTCTGACCCCATCGCGGCAATCCGGGGTCGGAGCCCTTTCCGCTGGAAAGGGATCCGACCCCTCCCGATCACAGCGTGATCCAGAAGCATCCGTATTGCCGCCGCAATCCCAGCACCGTGGACGCTCGCGACGCGCTGCCGGGCAGCGTCTGCTCCAGGCGCAGGCCGACCGGATGCCGTGGCGCTGGCGGCTCAGGGTCGGATTCCTGCGCCGCAGGGCTCTGACCCTCTTCCTGCGAGGACGCCAGCCCCTGTGGCGGATACACCGGCACCACGTCCACCAGTGGCCGCCGTGCCAAGGATTCCAACTGGCCGAGGATGCGCTGCGCGCCGGCATCGGAGACCGCACCCCACAGGTACAGCGAGGACAGCCGGTTCACATCGTTGCTGACGATGCCGGTGCGCAGTGCCTCCACCAGCTCGCTCAGGCGTCGTGGGCAGCGCGCACCCAGGGTGTCGCGTGGCAGGGTGCTGCCGGTGGGCGCGGGCGGTGGCAATCGCGACTGGGCGCCAACGCTGTCGCAGGGGCGGTCGGTATACACGCTCTGCCCCTGCGCATCGGTGCAGCGGTTCAAGCGCGGGGACTGCGCATGGACAATGCTCGATACCGAACACAACAACAGCAGTAACAGCAGGAAGGAAAACCGGTTCATCGGCGCAGGGTAGCGCCGATCGCGGTGGCATGGCGTGCTTTCAGCCGTGCAGCAGCTTCAACACCGACGTGGTCGGCTTGGCCAGGTTCAAGGTGTAGAAGTGCAGGCCCGGCGCGCCGCCCTCGATCAGGCGCTGGCATAGTTTGGCCACCACTTCGGTACCGAACGCCCGCACCGATTCGGCGTCATCGCCATAGGCCTGCATCTTGCGGCTGATCCAGCGCGGGATCTCCGCACCGCATTGCTCGGAGAAGCGGCGCAGCTGGCTGAAGTTGGCGATCGGCATGATGCCGGGCGTGATCGGCACCTGCACGCCGAGCCGGCGCACGGCATCGACGAAGTGGAAGTACGCATCCGGGTTGTAGAAATACTGGGTGATCGCCGCGTCGGCGCCGGCATCGATCTTGGCCTTGAAGTGCTTCAGGTCGGCCAGTGCATCGGAGGCCTGTGGATGGGTCTCCGGATAGGCACCGACTTCGATGCGGAAGGCGGTGCCGTGTTCGGCGCGGATGAAGTCGATCAGCTCGGCGGCGTAGCGCATGTCACCGGGGAAGCCCATGCCGGAGGGCAGGTCGCCACGCAGCGCGACCAGGCGATGGCAGCCGATGGCGCGGTACAGCTTGAGCAGTTCGCGGATTTCCTGGCGGGTGCCGCCGACACAGGACAGGTGCGGTGCAGCCTCGAAGCCGTGGTGCTGGTTGAGGTGGCGCACGGTCTCGGAGGTATAGCTCAGGGTCGAGCCACCGGCGCCGAAGGTACAGGACACGTACTCGGGGCCGTAGTCCTTCAGCCTGGCCGCGGCGCGGTCCAGCTGGCTGCGCTGTTCGTCGGTCTTGGGCGGATAGAACTCGAAGCTGATGGCGGTCATGGCACGGGCGGCAGCGGCGGGTGCGGGTCAGTATATCGCTTCATCAAGATGGATGTTAGTTGGCTGCATGGACTGGCACCGTCCGCCGCCGGCGACCGTTTGCCCGGGTCTGCGGCCGTTGCTCCGGAATCGCAACCTGGCTGCCGTAGCCGGGCGCACGCTGCTCCCATCCCGGCACCCCCACCTGATGAAGGAGCAGACGATGAAGATCTTCCTGGCACTCTGGTACGCGATGAAGGCCCTCGCCCGGCTGGCGATGATCGGCATGGCGATGGCCGTGCTCGGCTCCGGTTCCGCGCATGCCGCCACCGGCTCGACCGCTGGCAAGGTACAGGTCGAGGTGGTCGGCATGGGGCGACCGCTGCTGATGATCCCCGGCCTCAACAGCAGCGCCGAGGCCTGGCGCGAGACCTGCCTGGCCCTGAAGGACGTGCAGTGCCACCTGGTGCAGTTGCCGGGCTTTGCTGGCGCGGCAGCGGCCGACCCGCGCCCGGCCGGCTTCCTGCCGGCGATGCGCGGGCAGCTGCTGGCCTACCTGCATGACCAGCACCTGGGGCCGGTGGTGGTGGTCGGCCACAGCCTCGGTGGCGTGCTGGGCCTGCAGATGGCGCAGGCCGAGCCGAAGGCGATCAGCGCACTGGTGGTGGTCGATGCCCTGCCGTTCCTGCCGGCGGCGCGCGACCCGAGTGCCACCGCTGACAGCGTGCGGCCGATGGCCGACCGTCTGCGCAGCGGCATGCTGGCCGCCGATGCCGTGCAATGGCAGGCGCAGTTGAAGGCGGGCCTGCCGGGCATGACCCGCGATCCGCAGCGCCAGGCCGAGCTGGGCCGCTGGGGCGAAGCCAGCGACCGCCGGACCACGGCCGATGCGATGCATGCGGTGATGACCACCGACCTGCGCGACAGCATCGCTTCGATCACCGCGCCGACGCTGGTGCTCGGCAGCTGGGCCGGCTACCAGCCGTTGGGCGGCACCGAGGACGGCACGCGTGCGGTGTTCCAGGCCCAGTACGCGAAACTGCAGGGCGTGCAGATCGCGATGAGCGCGCAGGGTTTCCACTTCCTGATGTGGGATGATCCGCGCTGGTTGCAGGAACAGGTGCAGCGTTTCCTCGCCGCGCATCCCTGACCCTTGTCCGCCCTCCTGCCACCGCCGAGAGCCCGCATGGACGCCACCACGCCTTCCCGCCGTTTCTGGACGCTCAATGCACTGGCATGGGCCGGCTATGCGCTGTACGGGCTGTGGGTCGGCATGCGGATCGGTGGCGGCATCGTGTTCAGTGGCATCGTGCTGATCACCGTCAGCGTCGCGGTCTCACTCTGGCTGTGCAGCGGCGCATTGCGTTCGGTTGCACTGCGCCAGCGCTGGTGGGAGGGCAGCCTGGGCAGCCTGGTGCTGAAACTGGCTGCCGGCGTGGTGCTCGGGGCCAGCGTCGCACAGGCGGTAACGGCGGCGCTGCTGCTGCCGGCGCTGGCGCTGGGTTGGGTGCAGCTGCCTGGCGGCCATGCGGATTACCAGTGGTCTTCGGTGCTGCTGTATTGGATGAACACCGCGTTGTTCCTGCTGGTGTGGACCGGTTTGTGGGCGGGCCTGCACGGCCTGCGGCGGGCACGCCACAGCGAGCTGGCACGCCTGCGCGCCGAAGCCGAACGCAGTGCGCTGGAACGTGACGCACTGCGTGCGCGGCTCAATCCGCATTTCATGTTCAATGCGCTGAACAACCTGCGTGCGCTGATCCTGGAAGACCCGGAACGGGCCCGTGACATGGTCACCCGCCTGTCGCGCACGCTGCGCCAGGCGCTCGCCCACAACCGCAGCGAGCAGGTCACGCTGGCCGAGGAACTGGCGGTGGTCGATGATTACCTGGCCATCGAGGCGGTCCATTTCGAACAGCGCCTGCAGGTGCGGCAGCAGATTGATGCCGATGCCACGCAGGCGCAGCTGCCGGCGATGGCGTTGCAGTTGCTGGTGGAGAACGCGATCAAGCACGGTATCGCCAGCCGACCCGGCGGCGGCGAGGTGCAGATCCGCGCCACGCTGGACAATGACGTGCTGCGGTTGCAGGTGGACAATCCACTTCCAACCGGCAGCGAACCCACCCATGGCCATGGCGTCGGCCTGGCCTACCTGCGTGCGCAGCTGGGCATGTGTGGCCGATTCGTGCTGCAACCGGCCGGTGACCGCATGCAGGCCCTGCTGGAGATTCCGCAATGACTGGCATGCTGCGCGTGTTGATCGTCGATGACGCACGGCTGGCCCGGCAGGAGCTGCGCACGCTGCTGTCGGCGCTGCCGTGGGTGCAGTGCGTGGGCGAGGCCGACGACGTGCCCGCCGCACGCGAGGCGATCACCACGCTGGCACCGGACCTGGTGCTGCTGGATGTGCAGATGCCCTCCGGCAGTGGTTTCGACGTGCTGGACGGCCTGGACACGGTGCCGGCCGTGGTCTTCGTCACCGCCTACGACACCTATGCGGTGCGTGCGTTCCAGGCCAACGCGCTGGACTACCTGGTGAAGCCGGTGGAGGCGCCGCGGCTGCTGGAAGCGCTCGAGCGGGCGCGGCAGTGCGAGGCGGTTGCGGCCGACGTGCCGGAATCGCGCGGCACGCTGGGCGCGCACGACCAGGTGTTCGTGCGCGAGGGTGAACGCTGCTGGTTCGTCGCGGTCTCGGAGATCCGTCGGCTGGTGGTGGATGGCAACTACACACGGCTATGGTTCCGCGACCAGAACGCCCTGCTGACCCGCAGCCTGAGCGCGCTGGAAGCACGCCTGCCGCCGGAGTTGTTCTTCCGCGCCAACCGCAACACACTGGTCAACCTGCGCCGTATCCGTGGGGTGTCGCCCAGCATCGGCGACGGCTATGACCTGACGCTGGATGATGGCAGCGAGGTGGAGGTATCGCGGCGGCAGGCACGCGAGCTGCGCGAGCGGATGGCGTTGTAGGTGCTGCCAGCGGTTACCCTGTGCAGCGGATTCCCAGATCACGCCGCGCCATGTCCATCGTCCTCACCGATTTCGCCCGTCCCCGCCTGTTCCCGCGCGTGCCACGCGGCAATACCATCCAGGACTGCACTGCCGAGCAGTTCGAGGCACACCTCAATGCGCACGCGCCGCTGAAGGTGCTCGACGGCTACGCCCCGTTCTGCAAGTTGTTCGTCTACGAGAACTGGACCAGCACGCGCTGCCTGACGGTGCCGGTCACCGAGGCCAACCGCCACCAGCTGCGCAGCGGCTACGAAGCGCGCAACCGCGAGGAACTGCCGGTACTGGTGCGCTGGTTCGAGGGCGTGGAGTCGCCGCGCGCGAACTACCTGGTGGTGATCCTGTACAACGCCGAGCAGCTGGCCAGGGAAGGCTCACCGATCGAAGCCGACTGGGGCATCGTCGGCTGCATCTACACCGCCGAACCGGAAGAAGTGCCGATGGCGCCGATCACCATGATGCGCAATGCGCTGGGCGTGGAGGAGGGCGGTTCCGGCGTGCCATTGGACAAGGAGGCCTACCGGCGCTCGGTGGAGTTCTGGGAGAACAACGCCAACTGGCGGCCGGGGTCGGATCCCCGCATCGCAGGGCTCTGACCCGATCATTCGAGCCCCCGGTCGAAGCCTTTTCCTGAGGACGGGATCCGACCCCAGGCGCGCGCTATGATCGGGCCAGGCAAACCCAAGGAGGGCAGGGCATGGCGGTCTGGGCAAGGATGATCCTGATGTTGCTGGCGGGCACGCTGCCCGCCACCCCGGTACTGGCCGCGAAGCCCTCTGCCGGGATGGCCTGCGAACCCATGGCACGCCTTCCCGGGCTGCGCGATGCAGGCGTGACCGCGCTGTCGATGCAGCCGCAGGACGGCCGCTGCGTGATTGAAGTGGCGGCGGCCAATGGCAACGCGCTGCGTCGGCAGCAACGAATGCTGGAGGCGCTGGTGCAGCATGCCTGCGCCGCGCCGGCGCACGTGACCGTGAATGAGGTGCAGGTATCCCTGCAGCTGCGCCTGCCGACGCCCTGCACGGCACGCAGCAACCGGGATCTGTTCGCGGGTGAAGGTATTCCCTGGCTGCCTCCACACGGCGTGTCGCCGCGCTATCCGGTGGAGGCCATGCGGCAGGGGCTGTCCGGCCGCAGCATGCTGAAGGCGTTGGTCGATGCGCGGGGGAGCGTTGCGGCCGTGATCGTGGAGACCTCCAGCGGTCATGCGTTGCTGGATGACGCTGCAGCGGAGGAGCTGCAGGGCTGGCGTTTCAGCCGCGCCGATGCGAAGGGTACGGTGCCGGCGTTGACCCTCGTGCGCATGCCGATGCGGTATGAATTCGTGGAGTGAGCGTCATCCATGCATGGCATGGATCTGGACGTACCGCAGCGGAGCCACGCCGTGCGTGGCTGCATCACTGTCAGAGGCGCTTCCACTCCCACCACGGGTAGTGGTATTCGCGCTCGGTGGCGCTCCACGGCTGCGTGCAGGACGTGCACGTCACCCGGTAGCACTCACCCCAGCCATCCTCGGCCTCGCCTCGTCCGAGCAGCAGCACGTGGCCCTGTTCCAGCAGCGGTGCAGGGTTGAAGAACACATAAGAAGGGTAGAGTGCGCACAGGCACCCCTCACGCGCCTGCCAGTAGCGCAGCCGTTGCAGGGCCGCCTTCAGGTGCGCCTGGTTGCTGATCAGCATGCCGCCCAGGGCGATGCCCTCGCAGCTGCGTTCGATCGTATCCACATGTGCGACCAACGCGTCCAACGACGCGGTGCTGAACAGCCGTGCCACCGTGCGTGCGGCATCGGTGATGCGCGTGGCATCGCGCGACAGCAGGTCCTGCAGCAGCACGTCGGCCTGTGCATCGTCGAGCCGGGGTACCGGCGCTGCAGACCACGGCCAGCGCATCAGCGTGACTTGCCGATGGCAGCGTAGTGGCCGGCGGTGAGGCGCAGAAGGTCGGCCGGTGCCAGTTCTACCTCGAGGCCGCGGCGCCCGGCGCTGACATGCAGCGCGGGCAGCGCTTCGGCACTGGCGTCCAGGAACGTGCGCAGGCGCTTCTTCTGCCCCAGCGGGCTGATGCCACCGACCAGGTAGCCGGTCGCGCGCTGTGCGGCATCGGCGGCGGCCATCTCGCACTTCTTGCAGCCGGCGGCTTCGGCCAGCGCCTTCAGGTCAAGCTGACCGGCGACCGGCACGATCGCCACCAGCAGTTCGTGTGCTTCCGTGCTGGCCAGCAGGGTCTTGAACACCTGGGCCGGGTCGAGGCCGAGCTTGTCGACGGCTTCGCCGCCATACGATTCGGCGTGGGCGTCGTGCACGTAGCTGCGCACGGTGTGGGCGATCTTCTCGCGCTTGAGCAGGTTGATGGCCGGGGTCATGGGCGCATCCTAGCGCGAGGTAGGGATATTGCCTTGACCGAAACTCGCGCATCAACGCAGGACGGGCCCCCGAAGGCGCCCGTCCCGGCTGTGATCGTCGGCATCCCGCGTCAGCGCGACATCGACTGCTGCGTCTGAATCTGTTCCTGGGTCTGTCGCTGCGACAGTTCGTTGTCCAGCGCCTGGCTATGCCGCGTGCTGTCCTGCAGCGTGTGGTTCGCCGCCTGCGACAGGTCGACGTAAGTGCGGTGCATGGCGGGATCGCCAAGCTGGCCCTGCACGGCGAACACGCCCTGGTTGTCCGGCCGCGCCAGCACGGTATCGACCTGGCTCATGCCGGCCAGCTTGGACTCGTAAGCCACCAGGCCTGCGGCGTTCTCGAGCTGGCTGCGGTCATTGAACAGTGGCGCCAGGCCACCCTGGCGGCGTTGTTCTTCCAGCGTTTCCAGCTTTTCCACGACCTGCTGGTAACGCGGGTTGTCGGCGTGGCCGGGGGTGGCCATGGTCGGTTCGGCGGCCTGCTGTTGCTGTTGCGCGATGGCCTTGTCGAGCGCACCCAGGGTGGTGGCACCGACCTTGCCATCGACGGTGAGCTGGTGCTCACGCTGGAACTGCTTGACCGCTTCCAGGGTGCCGGGCCCGAAATCGCCATCGGCTACCAGTGGCTTGCCGTCCTTGCCCAGATAGCCCAGGTCGGCCAGCTTCTGCTGCATCGCCTTTACCTCATCGCCCCTGGCGCCGCTGACCAGTACGCCGTTGCCGCCGGGCGACCCGTGCGAGGGGGCATGGGTGGGGGTGATGCCCAGCTGGGTCATCGCCCGGTCGAAGCGCTCATCGCGGCTGGTCACCGCGGCCGGCGACTGGATGCCGTACTTGGTGGCATCGACGAAGTTCTGCACGTCGCCGCGGGTCGGCGGATTGCCGGCCTGGACCGTACCGCCCTGCAGCTTTTCCGCGTTGCCGGCCAGATAGCTGATGAACTGCGGGCCCATGCCGCCGAACTGGTTGTCATAGTCGGCCATGGCCAGCTGCAGTTCGGGGTTGGCCGCGATGGCATCGGCGGCGGCCGGGTTGGTGGCACGCACCTTGGCGATGGCTTCATCGACGCGCTCGATGGCGCTGTCCAGCTTGTCGTTGGTGAGCTGGTCCATCTTCGCCTGCGGAATGGCCTGCAACTTGGCGTCAAGCGCCGCCAGCTGCCGGGTGCTCAATCCGCCCTGCTGGGACAGCAGTTCGATGTCAGCGGCGGTGAAGCCGTTGTCGCGCAGGAAACGCCTGGCCTGTGGATTGCCGCCGACATCGAACTGCACCAGTCCGAACGAGTAGGTGCTTGCGCCTTTCTGCGCGTATGAGAAGTGGTCCAGGTGGCGGGTGTTGCCGCCCAGCTCCGTGTTGAGGAACAGCGTGGACAGCTGTTCGCGGGTAAGGGTGGAATCCTTTGCCATGGTCATCGTCCTTCAATGTGGGAAAAAGCGCCGGGCGCACCCAGCGGATGTCAGCCGGCGCAGTGCTGCTGCGTGAAGCCGAGCAGCTGGCGGACGGCCTGGGTGCCGTAGGCGGCCGATGCCGGTTCGAGGGCGAACTGGCCGACCATCTGGTTGCTGCACAGCTGCACGTTGCGCTTGCCGGCGGTGGTTTCCTGGATGCAGTTGGCCGCCAGCACGGCGTTGGGGCCACCGCCCACGTTGGTGGCGGCCGTACAGCCCAGCAGGCGGCCTTCCTGGCCGTTTTCTCCCAGCAGCGTGTTGAAGTTCGCCAACTGGCTGTTGGGGTCGCGCAGCACCAGCAGGTCCACGCACTGCTGCTGGCCGTCGGGCACTTCGCAGGCGTCCTGGTCGACCAGGCCGTCGCGCGTGGCCGAGAGCACCTTGAGGCGATCGGCAAATACCTGTTGCAGGCAGTGCGCGTCACCGCACAGGTCGCGCGTATGCTGGATCCAGCGCTGCTGCTCGGCCTGCAGCTTGTCCTTGCCGGCGGCATCGAGGGTGTCGCGTGCGGAGGCTTCAGCCTTGGCCAGCTCGCCTTCCTGCTGCAACAGGGCGGGGTCGTTGCAGATCAGGGTCTGCACCTGTGATGCCCCCTCGGCGCAGGCAGCGCTGCTGCCCGTGGCCGCTGCCGGGGTGCTGATTGCCTTGCCGTCGGTGCTTGCCTGGCCGGTGTTCGCTGCCGGCGCGCTGGCACCGGCATCGCTGCCAGGCGGGCTGCAGGCGGCCAGCAGGGCCACCCAGCACAGGATCATCAGGGGCTTCATCGCCCGGGTCACTCGGTCATTGTTGCGCGGCATGTCCTGTCCTTTGCTGTCTGCGTCCCGGCGCATGGCCTGCAGTTGGCAGTCCATGGGGGCATAGAGCCTAGCAAGCGGCTTCTTAGGGCACTGTGACAGGGCGCGCGGATCTGCTGCGGGGCGACGCAACGCAGAACGGGCGCCCGAAGGCGCCCGTTCTGTCTGCATCTGTTGCCGGGGTCAGCGCTCTTTCCTGCGGAAAGGGATCCGACCCCGCCTGCGCCGGTAGTGCCGGCCGCTGACCGGCACCGCGCACGGCATCAGTAGCGGTAGTGGTCCGGCTTGAACGGGCCTTCCACCGGCACGCCGATGTAGTCGGCCTGTTCCTGGCTCAGGGTGGTCAGCTTCACGCCGATCTTTTCCAGGTGCAGGCGAGCCACTTCTTCGTCCAGCTTCTTCGGCAGCAGGTACACCTTCTTCTCGTAGCTGTCCTTGTTCGCCCACAGGTCGATCTGTGCCAGGGTCTGGTTGGCGAAGCTGTTGGACATCACGAAGCTCGGGTGGCCGGTGGCGCAGCCCAGGTTCACCAGGCGGCCTTCGGCCAGCAGGAAGATCGCATTGCCGTTCGGGAAGATGTACTTGTCGACCTGCGGCTTGATGTTGACGTGCTTGATGCCGGCGAAGGACACGAGTGCGTCGACCTGGATCTCGTTGTCGAAGTGGCCGATGTTGCAGACAATGGCCTGGTCCTTCATCGCGCTCAGGTGCTCGATGCGGATGATGTCGCGGTTGCCGGTGGTGGTGACGTACAGGTCGGCACGGCCCAGGGTCGATTCGATGGTGTTGACTTCATAGCCTTCCATCGCCGCCTGCAGGGCGCAGATCGGGTCGATCTCGGTGACGATCACGCGCGCGCCGTAGGCACGCAGCGACGCGGCGCAGCCCTTGCCGACATCGCCGTAGCCGCAGACCACGGCTACCTTGCCGGCCAGCATCACGTCCATCGCGCGCTTCAGGCCGTCGGCCAGCGACTCGCGGCAGCCATACAGGTTGTCGAACTTGCTCTTGGTGACCGAGTCGTTGACGTTGATCGCCGGGATCAGCAGGGTGCCGGCCTGGGCCAGCTGGTACAGGCGGTGCACGCCGGTGGTGGTCTCTTCGGAGACGCCCTTCCAGTCCTTGACCACGCGGCCCCAGTAACCCGGGCGCTCCTTGGCAACGCGCTTGAGCAGGTTCTTGATGACCTGTTCTTCGTGCGAGGCGGACGCGGTGTTGACCCAGTCGCTGCCGTTTTCCAGTTCGTAGCCCTTGTGGATCAGCAGGGTCACGTCACCGCCGTCGTCCACCACCAGTTCCGGGCCGGTCAGGGTGCCGTCGGCCAGGGTGAAGGTCAGCGCGTCCAGGGTGCAGTCCCAGTACTCTTCCAGGGTCTCGCCCTTCCAGGCGAACACCGGGGTGCCGGTGGCGGCGATGGCGGCAGCCGCGTGGTCCTGGGTCGAGAAGATGTTGCACGAGGCCCAGCGCACGTCGGCGCCGATGTCCTTCAGGGTCTCGATCAGCACCGCTGTCTGGATGGTCATGTGCAGCGAGCCGGTCACGCGCACGCCCTTCAGCGGCAGCTCGGCCTGGTACTTGCGGCGGATCGACATCAGGCCCGGCATTTCGTGCTCGGCGATGTCCAGTTCCTTGCGGCCCCAGTCGGCCAGCGTGATGTCGCGGATCTTGTAATCACCTTCGGTGGAGAAGGTCTTGGCAACAGCGTTCATTCGTGTGCTCCGGTTGTGGGCGAGCGGGTGCTCGCATCTAGCCGGGCGCCGTTGTTACAAAGCCACCTTACCGAGCCTGGCCGGGCCTCATCGGATCCGGTCGCAGCGCCCCTCGGCAGGGGAGAACCCCCATTATATCGCGGCCCCGGCATGACATCCGGATGACCCAACCATCGGCAGATGGGGGCGCGTGCACGGCCTGTTAAGGTCGATGCTTTCACGCATCACGCAGGTAGAACGATGAGCATGCACGCGCGCCGTACGCGGCGCTGGACCGGCCTGGTCCTGTCGATGGGACTGCTGGCCGTGGCCCCGCTAGCCTGGGCGCTGGCCCCACAGCCCGCTGCAGCACAGGCCCAGGGTGCCAATGGCTACGAACTGCCCTCGGCGGCGCTGCAGGCGGTGGTCGACGCACCGCGCGCGCCGTCGCTGCACCTGTCGCCTCGCCGCGACATGGCCGCGTTGATGCAGATGCCGTCGCTGCCGTCGATCCGGGTGGTGGCGCAGCCGGAACTGAAGCTGGCCGGCCTGCGCATCAACCCGCGCACGTTCTCCGACAGCCGTTTCAGCTTCGGCGAGAAGCTGTGGCTGATGAACGTGGCCGATGGCAAGGAACGGCAGATCAGCGGCCTGCCGGCCACGCTGTCGATCGCCAGCCTGATGTGGTCTCCGGATCAGAAGTGGCTCGCTTTCAACCAGGTCGACGCCACCAGCGGCGCCAACGAACTGTGGCTGGTGGACGTGGCCGCCGGCAGCGCCCGCCGCCTGGTTGCCGGCTTGAACACGGTGATCGGCAGCGGTTACCAGTGGCTGCCGGACAGCCGCGGGCTGGTGGTGTTCACCCGCCCGGCCAACCTCGGTGCGGCCCCGGCCACCGACGGCATCCCGACCGGCCCGGCCGTGCAGCAGACCCGCCGGGGCGATGGCGTGGTGTCGATCCGTACCTACCAGGACCTGCTGAAGAACGAGGCTGACGCGCGCCAGTTCGACTACTACGCCACCACACAGCCGGTGGAAGTCAGCCTGGATGGCAGCACCCGCCCGATCGGCGCGGCCGGCATCTTCATGGGCTTCTCCGTGTCGCCGGATGGCCGCTTCGTGCTGCGGCAGCCGGTGCAGCGCCCGTATTCCTACGTGGTGCCGGTGAGCAGTTTCCCGCGCCGCATTGAAGTGATCGACCGTGCCAGCGGCAAGCTGGTGCATACCGTGGCCGTGCGTCCACTGGTGGAAGGCCTGCCGACCGGCAACGACGCCGAAGTGACCGGCGTGCGTGACATCGGCTGGCGTGGTGATGCCGACGCGACCCTGGTCTGGGCCGAAGCGCAGGATGGTGGCGACCCGAACAGGGATGCCAAGGTGCGCGATGCGGTGCTGATGCAGGCCGCGCCGTTCGACACGCCGCCGGTGACGCTGGCCCAGCTGGGTAGCCGCCTGGCCGGTATCAGCTGGGGCCGTGGCGACCTGGCCCTGCTGACCGAATCGTGGTGGAAGACCCGCAGGACCAAGACCTGGCTGATCGCCCCGGACAATGCCAGCGCCGAACCGCGCCTGCTGTGGGATCGCGATGCGCAGGACCGCTACGCCGATCCGGGCCGGCCGCTGCGGGCCAGCGACGAGCGCGGCCGTTCGCTGCTGCAGACCAGCGCCGATGGCGGCAGCCTGTACCTGGCCGGCGCCGGTGCTTCGCCGGAAGGCGACCGTCCGTTCGTGGACCGCTTCGACATCGCCACGGGCAAGGCAACGCGCCTGTTCCACTCGCAGGCGCCGAGCTATGCGCTGCCGGTGGCATTGCTGGACAAGCAGGGCAGCTCGCTGCTGCTGAGCCGCGAGAGCCCGGACGAGCCGGCCAACTTCTACGTGCAGTCGCTGGCCGATGCCGGTGCTGCGCCGCGTGCGCTGACCCACTTCGCGCATCCGCTGCCGCAGCTGAAGGGTGTGCAGAAGGAGCAGATCCGCTACAAGCGCAAGGACGGCGTCGACCTGACCGCGACCCTGCTGCTGCCGCCGGGATACGACCCGAAGCGCGACGGCCCGCGCCCGCTGCTGATGTGGGCCTACCCGGGCGAGTTCAAGAGCGCGGCCGCGGCCAGCCAGGTGACCGATTCGCCGTATCGCTTCAATGCGGTCAGCTACTGGGGTCCGCAGGCGTTCCTGGCCAAGGGTTACGTGGTGCTGGCCAGCCCGTCGATGCCGATCATCGGCGAGGGCGACAAGGAGCCGAACGACACCTACATCGAACAGCTGGTGGCCAATGCGCAGGCGGCCGTGGATGAAGTGGTGCGGCGTGGCGTGACCGACCGCGATCACATTGCCATTGGTGGCCATTCGTACGGTGCGTTCATGACGGCCAACCTGCTGGCACACACCCGCCTGTTCAAGGCGGGCATTGCGCGCAGCGGCGCCTACAACCGCACGCTCACGCCGTTCGGCTTCCAGGCCGAGGAGCGCAACTACTGGCAGGCGCAGGACGTCTACCAGAAGATGGCGCCGTTCAATTACGCCGACAGGATCAAGGATCCGATCCTGTTCATCCACGGCGTGGACGACAACAACTCCGGGACGTTCCCGATCCAGAGCGAGCGCATGTTCGCGGCGGTGAAGGGCCTGGGTGGCACCGCGCGGCTGGTGGTGCTGCCCAACGAATCGCATGCCTACCGCGCACGCGAATCGATCATGACCATGCTGGCCGAGAGCGAGCGCTGGCTGGAGCAGACCATCGGCCCGGCCGAGCAGGGCACGGCGAAGAAGAAGCGCTGATGCGTGCATGAGGGTGGCCGCTGCAACAGCGGCCGCCTGTGCGGCTGCGCCGCCGCCCGAGCATGGGCTCGGGCGCTACACGGTGTCACGCGCCATGACGCTTGTAGAGCCGAGCCCATGCTCGGCTGCGTCCGCCATGGATACGTGCAGATGAAACCATTCTTGCATCGCAGCGCGACGCCCGATCTGGGATAGGCTTGGGGTCTGGATCCGTTGACCGAGGCCTGTGCGTCGCCGATGAACGAGTACCGCAGCAGCATCGAGTTTGCTTCTCCCGATCTTCCGCTTCGCGATGACGTGCGCCGGCTCGGCGCACTGGTCGGTGACCTGCTGGTCGAACAGGTTTCGGCCGCGTTTCTCGACGATGTCGAGGACGTGCGCACCCGCGCCATTGCCCGCCGCGAGAACCAGGCGCCGCTGTCGGAGCTGGCCGAAGGGCTGGCCGGGCGCACGCCGCAGCAGGCCGAGACCATGGTGCGGGCCTTCAGCACCTACTTCCAGGTGGTCAACATTGCCGAGCGTGTGCATCGCATCCGCCGCCGCCGTGACTACCAGCGCGCCGGTACCGCCGGGGCGCAGCCCGACGGCCTGCAGGATGCGCTGCAGCACCTGAAGGCGCAGGGCGTGGGCCTGGATGAGCTGGCGCAGTGGCTGCCGCGCATCGACATCGAACCGGTGTTCACCGCGCACCCGACCGAAGCGGTGCGCCGCGCGCTGCTGGAGAAAGAGCAGCTGATGGTGGCCAGCCTGGTCGACAACCTCGACGGCCAGCGCACGCCGGGGGAAGCGGCCGCCGATGCTGCGCGCTTCCGCATGGCGCTGACCGCTTCGTGGCAGACCACCGATTCCTCGCCGGTGCGGCCTACCGTCGATGACGAGCGCGAGCACGTCGGCTTCTATCTGGTGCAGGTGCTGTACCGGGTGATCCCGGTGCTGTACGAATCGCTGCAGCAGGCGCTGCGCGATACCTACGGCGAAGAACTGCCGCTGCCGCGCCTGCTGCGCTTCGGTACATGGGTGGGCGGCGACATGGACGGCAACCCGAACGTGGATGCCCACACCATCCGCACTACGCTGGACGCGCAGCGGCAGGCCGTGCTGGGTCGTTACCAGAAGGAACTGCTGCAGCTGGCCAGCCTGCTCAGCCAGTCCACCGAGCGGGTGGGCGTGAGCGAGGCGCTGCAGGCGCGCGTGGCGCACTACCAGCAGCTGCTGCCGCAGGTGCAGTCGCGCCCGCGCCATGCCGACATGCCGTACCGCCTGCTCAACGACCGCATGCGTGCACGCCTGCAGGCCACGTTGGATGACGGCGAAGGCGCCTACGCCGGTCCGGACGAACTGATCGACGACCTGCAGCTGATCCTCGACAGCCTGCGCGCCAACCGCGGCGAACATGCCGGTGGCTTCGCCGTGCAGCGCCTGCTGTGGCGGGTGAAGACCTTCGGCTTCCACCTGGCGCGGTTGGACGTGCGCCAGGAATCGAGCGTGCACGCGCGCGCGCTGGCCACGGTGCTGGGCGGCGACGCAGCGTGGGACGGTCTGGATGCAGTGGGCCGCGCACGCCTGCTGGCGCCGCATGCCAGTGGTGACGCGCCGTTGCCGAAGGGCGACGACGAAGGCAACCGGCGACTGGACGCCGTGTTCGCCGCGCTGGCCGATGCTCGTGCGCGGCATGGTGGCGATGCACTGGGCAGCTACATCATCTCGATGGCACATGACCGCAGCGACGTGCTGGCGGTGCTGGCGCTGGCGCGCCGTGGCGGCCTGGTGGAAGAGAACGGATCAGTACCGCTGGATATCGCGCCGCTGTTCGAGACGGTGGAGGACCTCAAGCGCGGCACCGCGACCCTGCGTGATCTGCTGGCCGACCCGATCTATCGCGCGCACCTGCAAGCGCGCGATGACGTGCAGATGGTGATGCTGGGCTATTCGGACAGCAGCAAGGACGGTGGCATCGCCGCATCGCGCTGGGGCCTGCAGCGTGCACAGGTGGAGCTGCTGGAGGTGGCGGCCGAGGCCGGCATCCGCCTGACCTTCTTCCATGGCCGTGGCGGCTCGATCAGCCGCGGTGGCGGCAAGACCACGCACGCGGTGGACGCATCGCCGCGCGGCAGCATCGATGGCCGCCTGCGGGTGACCGAGCAGGGCGAGGTGATCCATCGCAAGTACGGCATCCGTGCGCTGGCCCTGCGCTCGCTGGAGCAGGCCACCGGTGCGGTGCTGCGTGCCAGCCTGCGCCCGCGTGCCGCCGAGCCGCGCGAGGATGAGTGGCGACCGGTGATGGACGCGGTGGCATCGGCCAGCAGCGAGGTGTATCGCGCGTTCGTTGGCCAGGCCGGTTTCATGGACTACTTCCGCACCGCCACGCCGATCGACGTGATCGAACGCATGACGCTGGGCTCGCGGCCATCGCGCCGGCTCGGCCAGGACGCCGCGCTGAGCAACCTGCGTGCGATTCCCTGGGTGTTCGCCTGGAGCCAGGCGCGCGCGGTGATTCCCGGTTGGTACGGCGTGGGCAGTGGCCTGCAGGCGGCGGTTGATGCCGGCCACGAACAGACCCTGCGCGAGATGGCGCGGGACTGGCCGTTCTTCCGCACCTTCCTGGACGACATCGCGATGGTGCTGTCCAAGGGCGATATCACCATCGCCGAGCAGTTTTCGCTGTTGTCGGGTGAACGGCACGGGCACTTCTTCCCGCAGGTGCAGCGCGAACTGGAACTCACCCGGCACTGGCTGCTGGCGCTGATGGACCAGCGGACGCTGCTCGACCACGATGCGCGGCTGGCGCTGTCGATCCGCCTGCGCAATCCCTACGTCGATCCGATCAGCGTGCTGCAGGTGGACCTGTTGCAGCGCTGGCGGGCCAGCGGGCGCGAGGATGACGGGTTGCTGCGCGCGCTGGTGGCCTGCGTGAACGGTGTTGCGCAGGGCGTGCAGAACACCGGTTGATCCGCATCCGCCGGGCATGGCCCGGCGAATTCGCAATGGTAGTGCCGGCCGCTGGCCGGCAACCTCATGATGTCCGGCAGCACGCGCGAGGTTGCCGGCCAGCGGCCGGCACTACCTCATTCCTCCGGTGACGGCGGATTCGATGCCAGCAGTTCCAGATGGCGCTGTTCCATTTCCTGGCGCAGCTGGCGGCGGATCTGCGCGGCGGCCTGGCGGCGCTTCTCGTCGGACGTCGCCGGCTGCAGGGGCGGGACGGGCGTCGGCCGGCCTTCCTCATCCACGGCCACCATGGTGAAGAAGCAGCTGTTGGCGTGGCGCACGCTGCGCTTGAGGATGTCCTCGGCCACCACCTTGATGCCGATCTCCATCGACGAGGTGCCGGTATGGTTCACCGAGGCCAGGAAGGTGACCAGCTCGCCCACCGCGATCGGCTGGCGGAACATCACCTGGTCCACCGACAGGGTGACCACGTAGCTGCCGGCGTAACGGCTGGCGCAGGCGTAGGCAACCTGGTCGAGCAGGCGCAGGATGGCGCCGCCGTGGACCTTGCCGGAGAAATTGGCCATCTCCGGCGACATCAGCACGGTCATGGACAGCTGGTGGGTTTTCAGTTCGGTCGACATGCGGCGATTGTATCGGCAACCGGGTAGTGCCGGCCGCTGGCCGGCAATCACGCGATTGTTTCCCGAAGGCCATGAAAAAGCCGGCCAGCGGCCGGCTCTACCAGAAAGCAGAAGGGCCGCGTGAGCGGCCCTTCGTGTTTCTTACTTCAGCTTCGCATCGGCGCGCAGGGCGGCGGCGCGGTCGGTCTTCTCCCAGGAGAAGGCCGTGGCGTTGACGGTCTCGCCTTCGCCGTTGAGGTAGCTGAACTCCTTCGGCTTGCGGCCGAAGTGGCCGTAGGCCGCGGTCTGCTGGTACATCGGGTGCACCAGGTCCAGCATCTTGATGATGCCGTACGGGCGCAGGTCGAAGTGCTTGCGGATCAGCTTCTCGATCTTGTCGTCGCTGATCTTGCCGGTGCCGAAGGTGGTGACCGAGATCGAGGTCGGCTCAGCCACGCCGATGGCGTAGGAGACCTGCACTTCGCAACGGTCGGCCAGGCCGGCGGCCACCACGTTCTTGGCGACGTAGCGGGCCGCGTAGGCTGCCGAACGGTCGACCTTGGACGGGTCCTTGCCGGAGAAGGCACCACCACCGTGACGGGCCCAGCCGCCGTAGGTGTCGACGATGATCTTGCGGCCGGTCAGGCCGCAGTCGCCCACCGGGCCACCGATCTCGAACTTGCCGGTCGGGTTGATGTGGAACTTGGTGCCCTTGTGCAGCCACTTGGCCGGCAGCACCGGCTTGATGATCTCTTCGCGGACGGCCTCGATGAGGTCCTTCTGCTTGATGCCGGGGGCGTGCTGGGTCGACAGGACCACGGCGTCGATGGCCGAGACCACGCCGTTTTCATAGCGCAGGGTGACCTGGCTTTTGGCGTCCGGACGCAGCCACGACAGCGGCGAGTTCTTCTTCTTGCGGATCTTGGCCTGCTGCTCGACCAGGCGGTGCGACAGGTGGATCGCGGCCGGCATGTAGCTGTCGTTCTCGTTGGTGGCATAGCCGAACATCAGGCCCTGGTCGCCAGCGCCCATTTCTTCCGGCTTCTTGCGATCCACGCCCTGGGCGATGTGCGGCGACTGCTTGCCGATCAGGTTCAGCACGCCGCAGGTGGCGCCGTCGAAACCGACGTCGGAGCTGTCGTAGCCGATGTCCGTGATGACCTTGCGGGTCAGCGCTTCCAGGTCGATCCAGGCGCTGGTGGTGATTTCACCGGCCACGATGGCAACGCCGGTCTTGACCATGGTCTCGCAGGCCACGCGGGCGCGCTGGTCCTGGGTCAGGATCGCGTCCAGCACCGCATCGGAGATCTGGTCGGCAACCTTGTCCGGATGGCCTTCGGAGACCGACTCGGAGGTGAAGAGATAGCTGGACATCAGGCGTAATATCCCTTGATTCGGATGGAAAGATGGGCGCGCATGATACACGGGGTGCGCCGCCTGTGCATTGTGAACCTGTGCCGGTTGCCGGTGGTTAAGCCCGCGTAGGCCTGGAGGGGCCGTCCCTTGGGGATTGGGGCCCAGCCTTGAGGCCCAGTGTTCCACCAGCGTGACAACGCACCGGGCTGCTACCGGCCCGGAACGCGCGGGCGGCGACCTCGCCGCGAAGGCGGGCCGGCCGTCATCGTTCTGCCCCGAAACCGCCATCTGGCTGCCGCCTGCCGGGCGCAGGCTGTCGGCCAATCCGGCCGCCGGGCATCAGTGGATCCGCCATGCAGGAACTCGAACAGCGTCTCCAGCAACGTTTCCCCGATTGGTTCCATGGCCGTCGCGGCCAACTGGCGCGGCCGCTGCTGCGCAGCGTCGGGCGCTGGTCGCGCCTGGACCAGATCGAAGCCTTCCTGCAGCGCAGCTCAGGACTGCGCGGCTTCGGTTTCGTCGCCGCCGGCCTGGAATTCATCGGCGGCCAGTACCAGGTGGATCCGGCCGCGCTGGCCAGGATCCCGGCCACCGGCCGCCTGCTGATCGTCGCCAACCACCCCTCCGGGGCACTGGATGCCCTCGCACTGCTGGACGCGGTTGGCCGTATCCGCCGCGACGTGCGGATCGTGGCCAACGATCTGCTGGGGGCGATCGCGCCGCTGCAGGACCTGCTGCTGCCGGTGCGCATCCTCGGCGGCAAGGCCCGGCGCGGCAGCCTGCATGCCGTGGAGGAAGCGTTGAACGCCGAGCAGTGCGTGATCGTATTCCCGGCCGGCGAGGTCTCGCGGCTGTCGCTGCGCGGCATCCGTGATGGCCGCTGGCAGCGCGGGTTCGTCCGCTTTGCCCGCGCAGCCGGCGCGCCGGTGCTGCCGGTGCGGGTGGAAGCGCGCAACTCGGCGCTGTTCTACGGCGCCTCGACCCTGTTCAAGCCGGCCGGCACCGCGCTGCTGGCGCGCGAAATGTTCGCCCGTCGTGGCCGCCCGCTGCGGCTGAGCATCGGCGAGCCGATGCAGCTGGGCAAGGGCGGTGACCCGGGCGCACAGCTGCTGGCGGTGCGCCGCGCGCTGTACGCGCTGGGCCGCAACGGCGCGGCCGGCAATGCCGCTGCCTGCGCTGGCCCCGAGCCATTGGCGTCTCCGGTGCCGCCTTCGCAGGTCGCCGCCGGCATTGCCGCGGCCACCCAGCTGGGCCAGACCGCCGATGGCAAGCAGATCCTGTTGGCGACCTGTACCGCCGATTCACCGCTGCTGCTGGAACTGGGCCGCCTGCGCGAGCTGACCTTCCGCCAGGTGGGTGAGGGCACCGGGCGCAGCCGCGACCTGGACGCCTACGATCCGCAGTACGAGCACATCGTGATCTGGGACGCGGCGGCGCAGCGCATTGCCGGTGCCTACCGCATCATGCGCGGCGCCCAGGCCCTGGCCCGGCACGGCCTGTCCGGGCTCTACAGCGCGTCGCTGTTCCGCTATTCCGACGATGCCATCACCCACATTGCCGAGGGCCTGGAGCTGGGCCGCAGCTTCGTGGTGCCCGATTACTGGGGCAGCCGCAGCCTGGACTACCTGTGGCAGGGCATCGGCGCCTACCTGCAGTGCCGGCCGGGCATCCGCTACCTGTTCGGCGCGGTCTCGATCAGCGCAGCGCTGCCGCGCGATGCGCGCGAGCAGCTGGTGGCCTACTACCAGCGCTACTACGGCGGAACCGCCGGGCTGGCCGAATCGAACCGCCCCTTCAAGTACTTCGCCGCACCGCCAAGTTTCGGCGAGCTGGATGCGGGTGCCGCGTTCGATGTGCTCAAGGCCAACCTGGCCGCACTGGGTACCGGCGTGCCGACGCTGTACCGCCAGTACACCGATCTGTGCGAACCCGGCGGCGCGCGCTTCCTCGCCTTCGGCTTGGACCCGGACTTCAGCGATTCGATCGACGGCCTGATCGAAGTGGACCTGTGCGCGATCCGGCCGAACAAGCGCAAACGCTATCTGCGCGACGCGGGTGCGCCGGCATGAGCACGCTGGCGAACCTGTCGCCGCACCGGCGCGCAGTGTTCGTCTCCGACGTGCACCTGGGCTCACGTCATTGCCATGCCACCGAGCTGGCGCGGTTCCTCTCGCAGCTGCGCTGCGAACGGTTGTACCTGGTCGGCGACATCATCGACCTGTGGTGGATGGCGCATCGCCGCGCCAACTGGCGGCAGTCGCACAGCGAAGTCATCCAGGCCCTGCACGCGCTGCGCCGTGCAGGGACCGAGATCATCTACATTCCCGGCAACCACGATGCCTCGCTGCGCCAGGTGTGCGGGCTGATGTTGCCGGCCATGCAGGTGCGCCGCCGTGCCATCCACGTGACCGCCGATGGCCGCCGGCTGCTGGTCGCGCATGGCGACGACTACGACGGCGTGACCCATTTCGGTGGCCTGCAGGAAAAGTTCGGCGACTGGCTGTACTACCGCATCCTGACCGGCAACCAGGCGCTGAACGCGGTACGGCGCCGGCTTGGCATGCGCTACTGGTCGCTGTCGGAGTTCCTGAAGAAGCGCAGCGGGGCCGCCGAACGCTACATCGAGCGCTTCGTGCAGGCCGGGCTGGACGACGTGCGCCGGCGCGGCCTGGATGGCATCGTCTGCGGCCACATCCACCGCGCGGCGCTGGTCGAACGCGATGGCCTGGTCTACGCCAACGACGGCGACTGGGTGGAGAGCCTGACCGCACTGGCCGAGGACCATGATGGTGCGCTGCGCCTGCTCGACCATAACGGCCAGACCCTGGTGGAACTGCCAGGCGCGCGGTTGTCGCAGGCGGCATAACGCGCGTCTGTCCTACTGTAGAGCCGAGCCCATGCTCGGCTGACGTGGCGCCGAACGAAGCGCAGCCGAGCATGGGCTCGGCTCTACATGCACCGCCCGCAAGCCGCTAGCATCGGCCCATGGACTCCCTGACCCAGATCGTGCTCGGTGGCGCCGTCGCCGCTGCCATCGCCCCGCCCGGACATCGCCGCGCGGCCCTGCTCGCTGGTGCCGCGCTTGGCACCCTGCCGGACCTCGACGCGCTGTGGCTCGGTTTCACCGCAGCCGATCCGGTGGCGAACATGATCGAGCACCGCAGTTTCAGTCATTCGCTGCTGGTACTGCCATGGGTGGCGGCATTGATCTGGTGGCTGTTCAAGCGCTTCGGCAATGGCCGCGTCGCGCAGTCACCGCTGTGCTGGTTCTGGGCGATCCAGCTGGCGCTGGTCACCCATCCGGTGCTGGATGCGTTCACCGTGTATGGCACCCAGTTGTGGTGGCCGCTGCGCCCGCATCCGACCATGGGATCCAGTGTCTTCATCATCGACCCGGGGTATACGGTGTGGCTTCTGCTGGGCTGCGTGCTGGCCTGGTTCGGCCGCGCCCGGCCCTGGGCGGGCAAGGTGCTGGGCGTGGCCCTGCTGCTCAGCAGTGGCTACCTGGGCTGGGGCCTGATCGCCAAGTCACAGGTCGACCGTGCCGCACAGCAGAGCCTGGCCGCGATGGGCCTGGGCGATGCGCCGCGCTTCTCGGTACCGATGCCGTTCAACACCCTGCTGTGGCGGGTGGTGGCGATGACGCCCAATGGCTACGTGGTGGGTGACCGCTCGCTGGTGGCCGACCACGGGCCGATGCGGTTCGAAGGCCATGCGTCCAACGTACAGGCCTTGCGCGAAGCGCAGGCCATCCCGGCGGTGCAGCAGCTGACGTGGTTCAACCGCGGTTTCATGCGTGCGCAGGTGGTTGACGGCCGGTTGGTGCTGAGTGACCTGCGCATGGGGCTGGAGCCGGACTACACCTTCAACTTCGTCGTGGCCGGGCAGGCCGACGGGCAGTGGCGGGCGATCGTTCCCGAGCAGGTGCGGGTGGACTACAGCAGTCCCGCCGCGCGTGCCGACGCCGGTCGCCGCCTGGCGGCGATGTGGCAGCGGATCTGGCAGGAGCCGGCGGCGGCGCCGGGCGCGGCCGACCACACCGCCGTGCATTGATCACTGGATCCACGCATGGCGTGGCTCTACGGCCCCGATCGACAGCAGAACACCGGATCAATACACCGTGGCGCGGCCCTGGACGAACGAGTAGAAGAACACGGCGTTCGGGTCGTTCTGCACCAGGCGGAACTCGCGGCGCATGCCTTCCACGGTTTCCTCGTCCACCGAGCCGGCCTGCAGCAGCTGGTCGGCGGCCGACAGCAGGAGCTGTTCCCAGAACGCGATCATCGTCTTGCGACGCGCCGGTTCGCGGTTGTCCAGGTGGATGGTCTTGATCTCGGTGTGCACGTCGCGGAAGCCGCCGGCCAGCAGCAGGTTGCCCAGCTTTGCACCGACGAACGGGTCACCGCCATGGTCGTACTGGAAGTCGTTGAAGGCCATCCAGTAGCGCCAGATGTGCGGCGAGTACGGGTCGAGCAGGAACGAGGCATTCATCACTTCGGTGATGTAGACCGGCGAACCCGGAGCCAGCACGCGGCGCACTTCGCTCAGCACCCGCGCCGGTGAAGGCACGTGTTCCAGCACCCAGCACAGGAACGCCGAGTCGAAGCTGCGTGCCTCGAACGGCAGCTCGCCGGCGTCGGCCTGCTGCAGGGTGTATCGGTCGCTGCACCACGGCGTGCGCGCCAGGTTCTCGCGCGCGGTGGCCAGCTGCGTTTCGCTCAGGTCCACGCCGGTCACGTGCAGCTCGGGGAAGCGGCGTAGCAGGATCTCGGTCTGCGCACCGACGCCACTGCCGACTTCCAGCAGGCGCCGCGCGCCGCTGTAGTCGATCTGGCCGAAGATGCTCGATTCCAGCAGCCGGGCCTGGGTCATCAGGCGCTGCTGTTCGGTGCCGGAAAATCCGTGCAGGTAGGTCGGGGAGGAAATCGGCGGGGTCATGGGGCGGGCTCTTGTAGCGTCGAGCGTGCTCGACGGCTCTGGAAATTCAGTCGAGCAAGCTCGACTCGACGGCATGGCAGTACGCTCAGGCAGCAGATGACAACGCGGGTTCCCCGGCGATCAGGCGGTCGAAGTATTCCGTGGTCAGCGCGATCTGGCCCTGCGGGTCTTCGGCACGGTTGACCACCGCGCGGAACGCGGCGTTCTCCGGACGATCCTTGGCGTACCAGCCCAGGTGCTTGCGCGCGATGCGCACGCCCTGCGGCTCGCCATAGAACGCATGCAGCGCGTGCAGGTGGCCAAGCAGGATGTCGCGCACTTCCGCCAGCGACGGCGGTGGCAGTTCCTCGCCGGTGGCCAGGTAGTGCGCCACTTCGCGGAAGATCCACGGCCGGCCCTGCGCCGAGCGACCGATCATCACCGCATCCACGCCGGTTTCCTTCAGGACGTAGGCGGCCTTCTGCGGCGAATCGATATCGCCGTTGGCGATCACCGGGATGCGCAGCGCGGCCTTGATCTCGCCGATCGTGGCGTACTCCGCCTGGCCGGTGTAGTGCTGGTCGCGGGTACGGCCGTGCACCGCCAGTGCCGCGATACCGCTGTCCTCGGCGATGCGTGCGATCAGCGGGCCATTGCGATGGTCGCAGTCCCAACCGGTGCGGATCTTCAGCGTGACCGGCACGTCCACCGCGTTGACCACGGCCTCGAGGATGCGCGCCACCAGTTGCTCGTCGCGCATCAGCGCCGAACCGGCCCAGGCGTTGCACACCTTCTTGGCCGGGCAGCCCATGTTGATGTCGATGATCTGCGCGCCGTGGTCGACGTTGTAGCGCGCGGCCTCGGCCAGCTGCTGCGGCTCGGTGCCGGCGATCTGCACGCTGATCGGGGCTGGCTCGCCGTCATGGTCCATGCGGTGGATCGACTTGCGCGTGTTCCAGAAGCGCGGGTCGCTGATGGTCATTTCCGAGGCGGCCAGTCCCGCACCCAGCCGTTTGCACAGCAGGCGGAAGGGCTTGTCGGTGACGCCGGCCATGGGTGCCAGCACGACGTTGGGGGCAATGGTGTACGGGCCGATCTGCATGCGCCCATTGTAGGGCGCGGGCGGCGGTACGGCCGTGCCGGGCGCGGTCCGGTTCAGGCCGATCGGCACCGACCTCATGCCGTACCGGCATCAGCAGATGCTTGACGGTTGCTTCCGCCGCCCCCACGGGCGGGCGATGGTGGGCGGCTACCCCAGGCTCTGCCAGGCCTGGCGGGTACCCAGCGCGAAGGCCAGCCCCAGGCCCAGGCAGACCAGCGAGCTGACCGCCCAGAAGCGCGTGCCGTTGTACCCCGGCCGGAACAGCGCCAGGCCGAAGCCCATCGCGGCACGCAGCAACAGCAGCGCGGCGATGCCGGGCAGGACCAGGCGGCTGGCCGGCAGCGGCGAATGCCAGCCCGCGGCGGCCAGTGCGTACAGGGTCCAGGCCACCAGCACGGCAGTGATGCCGGCGGTCATCAGCGGTGGCCACCAGTGCCCCGCATGCGCCAACCGGACCACGCGCTGGCCGGCACCGAAGTACCTGTACCACGCGGCGCCGAAGGCGATGCAGCCGATATGCAGCAGCGCCGCCACGGCACTGCCGGCGGCCGCGACCAGCAGCCAGGGGAATCCGTCCATGTCCTGCCCGTGCGAGGAAGCTGCGCGGATGGTGGGCGAGGGGCAGGATGTGGGCAATGCGACAGGCGGTCGCAGGGGCTGGGCAATGGGCAAAAGAATGGCCCGGGTGTCTGCACACCCGGGCCTTGTCATCCACGCGTGGCGTGGAATTACCTGGTTTCAGCGTCGGCCGGGGTGAAGCGCGGCATCGCCGCAGCGGCGCCTTCCTTCTCGGTCGAACGGCCGGCGAACTGGTTGGCGAAGCGCACGTGGCGGGCGAACGGGGCGTCGGCCACCTGCGCCAGCGACGCGGCCAGCGCGCCGTTGAAGGCGTCACCGGCACCGGTGGTGTCGATCGCCTGCACCTGTTCGGCACCCACGCGGTAGTACGGCTGGGTATCGCCGCGCAGGTTCTCGTCGGCATGCGACACGAACACGCCCACCGAACCCAGGGTCACCACCACGGTGCCGTTGCCGACCAGCTTGCGGCACAGCGCGTGCAGGCTGGCGCCATCCAGCGCGGCGACGTCGTTGGCATCCACGCGCTCACCGACATGGCGGCCGAGCAGGGCAGCGAACTCGGTTTCGTTCGGGGTGATCACATCGGCCAGCTTGAGCAGGCCGATGGTCGAGGGGGCATCGGCCGGTGCGGTGTTGAGCACGGTGGTGACGCCGGCCTCGCGGGCCGTGGCCAGCGCCGCTTCGATGGTCTGCACCGGCGATTCCAGCTGCACCAGCACCACCTTGGCGCGGGTCAGCAGGGCCTGCTGCTGTTGCAGGAAATCGGTGCCCAGCGCGGCGTTGGCACCCGGGCCGATCACGATGGTGTTGCGGCCACGCGCGTCCACGTAGATGCCCGCGGTGCCGGTCGGTTCGCTGCTGGCCTCGGCGATCAGCGCGAAGCCATCCTGCGCAGCCAGTTCACGCGCGGTGGCGCCACCGGCGTCATCGCCCAACGCGCACACGAAGTGCGTGTCGGCACCGGCGCGGCAGGCCGCCACCGCCTGGTTGAAGCCCTTGCCCCCGGGGCCGGTGCTGTAGCGGCCGGCAATGGTCGCACCCGGTGCCGGCAGCGACTCACACCGCCACACGTGATCGACATTGAAGGAACCGACGACAACGACACTGCTGCTCATAGGGAATCTTTTCTCAACCAAGGGTTCAACTGAAGTGCGTCAGCACGCCGGCGATGGTCGCCGTCATGAAGGTGGCAATGGTACCGCCCAGCACCGCGCGCAGGCCGAACTTGGCCAGGTCGTGGCGACGTTCCGGGGCCAGGCCGCCGATGCCGCCGATCTGGATCGCGATCGAGCTGAAGTTGGCAAAGCCGCACAGCGCGTAGGTGGCGATCAGGCGACCTTCCTCGGACAGGCTCACGCCGGCCACCTGGCCGTTCACGATCTGCGACAGTTCGGTGTAGGCGACGAATTCGTTGATCACGACCTTCTGGCCGATCAGCGAACCGACGGTGGTGGCATCAGCCCACGGGGTACCGATCACCCAGGCGATCGGGGCCAGCACGTAACCGAAGATGGTCGACAGGTTGGTCGGCTTGCCGATGGCAGCGGCCAGGCCGGTCACCTCGCCGATCCAGGTCAACGGGGCGTTCAGCAGCGCGATCAGGGCGATGAAGGCCAGCAGCATCGCGCCGATGTTCAGCGCCAGCTTCAGGCCGTCACCGGCACCGGCAGCGGCCGCGTCGATGATGTTGCTGGAGGTCTTTTCGACTTCCATCTTCACCGTGCCGCGGGTCAGCGGGGTGCCGGTTTCCGGAATCAGCAGCTTGGCCACGACCAGGGTGGCCGGTGCGGCCATGATGCTCGCTGCCAGCAGGTGCTTGGCGTAGAAGGCCTGCTGCGCCGGGTCGCCACCGCCGAGCATGCCCACATAGGCCGCCAGCACGCCGCCGGCGATGTGGGCCATGCCGCCGATCATCATGGTCAGCAGCTCGGACTGGGTCATCCTGGCGATGTACGGGCGCACGGTCAGCGGCGCCTCGGTCTGGCCGATGAAGACGCTGGCGCAGACGCTGGTGGTTTCCGCGCCGGACACGCGCATCACCTTGGTGATCGACCACGCCATCACGCGCACGATCGCCTGCATGACGTTGAGGTGGTACATCACCCCCATCAGCGCCGAGAAGAAGATGATGGTCGGCAGCACCTGGAAGGCGAAGATGAAGCCGTAGTTCTTGGTGTCCATCAACGAGCCGAAGATGAAGCCCGAGCCTTCGTTGACGAAGCTGAGAACCTTGACGAAGCCCTTGCCCAGCGCATCGAACACGTCGCGGCCGCCCGGCACCAGGATCACCAGCGCCGCGAACGCGATCTGCAGGGTGATACCGGTGGCAACCAGCTTCCAGTCAACCGCACGCTTGTTGTTGGAAAACAACCAGGTGATGCCGATCAGCACCGCCAACCCGAACAGGCCGAAGCCGATCCTGCCCAAACCTTCGACCATGTGAGTGACTCCCCTGGGGCGTCGCGAAAAACGGGAAGCCTAGTGCAGGGCAGGGGCCGGGGCAAGAAAAAGCAGCGTGCGCGCATCTATCGGTACCGATCAGGCCAGCAACGGCAAGGGCTTGCGGCCGGCGGCGGCAGGTAGAATGGGGCTCGATCCCGGCCCGGATGCGGGCCCGCAGCAGGAGATTCGCATGCAATACCGTCGCCTGGGCTCCACCGGCCTGCCGATTTCCGCCCTGTCCTTCGGCGCCTGGGTGACCTTCGGTGACCAGATCCCGCGCGACGAGGCCCGCAACCTGGTGGCCGCCGCCTGGGACCACGGCGTCAACTTCTTCGACAACGCCGAGGGCTATGCCAACGGCCGCGCCGAACAGGTGATGGGCGATGTGATCGCCGACCTGCGCCTGCCGCGCGACGGCATCTGCGTCTCCAGCAAGGTGTTCTTCGGCAGCGCCAAGGACCCACGGCCGACCCAGCGCGGCCTGTCGCGCAAGCATGTGACCGACGCCTGCCACGCGGCGCTCAAGCGCCTGCGGGTGGACTACCTGGACCTTTATTACTGCCATCGCCCGGATCCGGACGCGCCGGTCGCCGAGACCGTGCATGCCATGGATACCCTGGTGCGGCAAGGCAAGATCCTCTACTGGGGGACCTCGGAGTGGTCGGCAGTGCAGATCCAGCAGGCGCTGGACATCGCCGAGGCGCGCAACCTGCAGGGCCCGTCGATGGAGCAGCCGCAGTACAACCTGCTGCACCGCGAACGGGTCGAGGTCGAGTACGCGCCGCTGTATGCCGGTGCCGGCCTGGGCACCACCATCTTCTCGCCGCTGGCCTCGGGCCTGCTGAGTGGCAAGTACGACCAGGGCATTCCGGCCGATGCGCGGCTGGGCCGCGAAGGCATGGAATGGCTGCAGGCGCTGGTGCTGGGTGACGACGCCGAGGCCCGCCTGGCCCAGGTGCGCCGCTTCAGCGAGGTGGCGCGTGCGCTGGGGCAGGCGCCGGCCACGCTGGCCATCGCCTGGTGCCTGCGCAACCCGAACGTCTCCAGCGTGATCCTCGGTGCCAGCCGGGTCAGCCAGCTGCTGCAGAACCTGCAGGCGCTGGAGGTGCTGGAGCAGGTCGACGCCGCCGGCTGGGCCGACGTCGAAGCCGCCTTCGCCTGAACCCGGGGGCCGACCGGGCCTCGGGGGCCTCGGGGGCCTCGGTAGAGTCGACTCTACACGGCTGCGTCGCCATTCGATTGACATGATCTATCGAATTTCAGAATTCGATCATTAATCTCATCAATCAAATTGAGAATGGTTGTTGATTGTCAACTGAGAATCATTATCATTTGACTCGTCCCTCGCACGAGTCCAGATGCTCATGAATGCTCAACCTGTACTGCTGCGCCCCGAAACGCTGACCCTCCGCGATCGTCCGGTCCGTGTCGTTCCGCCGGAAGAGGTCATCGACAGCGAAGCCCTGCTCAAGGGCCGTCGTGAAATCCTGATCCAGCACGGCGACCGCTTCTATCGCCTGCGGCACACCAGCAACGACAAGCTGATCCTGACCAAGTAATCGCGGCCTGGTCGCCCGCCCCCCTCCCTCCTGCCGGCCGCGCCGGCAGGGTGGGCGACCCCTCCGCTCCCGCTCTCTCCCCCTCGGTCTACCGCGTGCACCCTCCGGGTGTGCCGGTAACCGGGGGTTCCCCTGCCTGACCGAACGAACCCGATGACCCGCCCTACCGCCCTTTGCCTTGCCGTCTGGATGGCCCTGCCGCTGTCTGCCCATGCTGCTGCCGCGGCCACCGCCGCGCCCGATGCGCGCGAATTCGACCGTGTGCAGGTCACCGCCACCCGCACCGAGCGGGCGGTGAGCGATGTGGCGGCCACCGTGGACGTCATCGACCGCGAGCAGATGGACCGGCACCTGGTGCAGGACATCAAGGATCTGCTGCGCTACGAGCCGGGCCTGTCGGTCAGCCGCAGCGCCGCGCGCTTCGGCCTTGGCAGCATCCGCATCCGTGGCCTGGACGGCAACCGCGTGCGCGTGCAGACCGACGGCATCGCCATGCCCACCAGCTTCAACATCGGCTCGTTCTCCAACGCCAACCGCAACTTCACCGATCTGGATACGCTCAAGCGCGTGGAGATCGTGCGCGGCCCGGCCAGCTCGCTGTATGGGTCCGACGCGCTCGGGGGTGTGGTCGCCTTCGTCACCAAGGATCCTGCCGATTATCTGAAGGATGGCAAGGACAGCTACGTCGGCCTGAAGTTCGGCTACGACGGTGAGTGGAAGGGCCTGCTCGGCGGCGTGACCAGCGCGTTCGGCGGCGAACACTGGAGCGGCATGGTCAACATCAACCATCGCCAGGGCCAGGAAACCGGCAACAAGGGTGATGTACGCAGCCTCGACAATACCCGCACCGCGCCCAACCCGCAGGACCGCGATGGTCGCAGTGGCCTGGCTAAGCTGGTCTATGCACCCAGCGAGGACCAGCGCTTCCGGCTGACCGTGGAAGGCAACGAAGACAACACCGATACCAACGTGCTGTCCTCGATCGACCGCACCACCACCACCGGCATGAAGGCGCGCGATACGCAGAACCGCACCCGCGTGTCGTTCGCCCATGAAATGGATGCGCTGGACAAGGGCTTCGCCGACAGCCTGCATTGGCAGCTGTATACCCAGCACAGCGAAACCACCCAGATCACCGATGAGGACCGCGCCAACCGCAGCCGCCGCCACCGCGAGTTCAACTTCGACCAGCGCGTCTACGGCCTGCAGGCGCAGTTCAACAAGGCGTTCAGCACCGGCAGCGTCGAACACGCGCTGACCTACGGTTTCGAGGGCGCGCATACCGAGATCCGCCAGAAGCGCGACGGTTACCAGGTGCTGGCCAATGGCCACACCAGCACCACCATCCTGCCCGACGCCTTCCCGGTGCGCGATTTCCCGATCAGCAAGACCACCGAGCTGGGCCTGTACGCACAGGACGAAATGCGCATGGCCAACGGCAAGCTGTCGCTGGTGCCGGGCGTGCGCGTGGACCGCTACGAGCTGAAGCCGGAGGTGGACAGCATCTTCGCCGACGACAATCCCGGCGTTGCGGTGGCCAGGCTGACCAAGACCAGCGTCTCGCCGAAGCTGGGCATGGTCTATCGCTTCACCGACGAATGGTCGCTGTTTGCTGGCTATTCGCATGGCTTCCGCTCGCCGCCGTACAACGACGTCAACCTGGGCTTCACCAACTTCGCCTTCGGCTACACCGCCATTCCCAATCCGGACCTGAAGCCGGAAACCAGTGACGGCATGGAGCTGGGACTGCGCTTCCTGTCGCCAGCGGCCTACGTCAGCCTCAGCGGCTACTACAACGAGTACAAGGACTTCATCGAGTCGCAATCGCTGGTCGGCACCAACGCCCAGGGCCTGATGGTGTTCCAGTCGCGCAACATCGCGGATGCGCGCATCTATGGTGCCGAAATGAAGGCCGGCGTCGACTTCGGCCAGATCAGCCCGGCGCTGCAGGGCTGGGCGCTGCGCAGCTCGGTGGCCTGGTCGCGCGGCGACAACAGGACCGAAGACACCCCGCTGGATTCGGTCGACCCGCTGCGTGGCACCGTCGGCCTGATGTACGACACCGACACCTGGGGCGTCGAACTGGCCGGTACCTTCGTCAAGCGCAAGGACCGCGTCACCGCCGCCACGGTGTACCGCCCGGCCGGCTACGGCGTGGCCGACCTGATGGCGCACTGGAACTTCGCCCCGGGCGCCACCTTCAACGTCGGCGTGTTCAACCTGGGCGACAAGCGTTACATCGACTGGTCCAACGTGGGTTCGACGCTGTCGCCGGGCAGCCGCGTGCTGGACCGCTATACCAACCCGAGCCGCACCCTCTCCGCCAGCCTTGCCGTTTCCTGGTGACCTCATGAGCCGAGCCTTGTCCGCACGCAGGAACGACGCCATCGCCGCGCAGGGCAGCGCGGCCTGGCCGACGCCGGCACAGCTGGCCACGCTCGGCACCGTGTTGTGCCTGTACCGCGCCGACGGCAACGAGCTCGGTGGCTGGCGCCAGGCAGTACGCGTGCATGCCTGCCAGGGCGTGGACAGCGAGGGCGTGCGCGAAAGCCTGTGTTTCCTCGATGCCCGCGGCCGCTGCGTGTGGCGGCTGTACCTGCTGCCCGACAGCGATTTCCTGGCCTGGGACCGGCTGGTCGCGGCGCTGCCGCCGGGCCCGGAGCATGACAGCGAGGGCAGTGTCGGCGAACGCCTGTGGCGGCGCCTGGCCGGCCATCTCGGTGGCCAGCGCTGGCGACTGTGCGCGCTGCGCCTGCATGCCGCCGACGACGGCCGCACCCTGGCTGCAAGCCTGTCGACGTTGTCCTCGCTGGGCGCAGCCACCGCGCGTCGCATCGCGCGGCTGGAAGGTGCCGAAGGCGAGCTGGCGATCGACGATTGCTGCTGCGCCGATGCTGCACGTCGCTCGGCGCCGCGGGTTCCCGGCGACCTGCCGCTGATCCGGCTGTAACCCTTTCCCGATGGAACGCCTGTCGGCCACGGACGGCCTCTCACTGCATCTGCAACCCCGAAGGAAGACCCCGATGAAGCTCCAGACAGCCAGCGTCCTGCTGCTGCTCGCCACCAGCGGCGTGGCCAGCGCGCAGCCCTCCGGCATCGCCCGCGACCACGACAGCATCCTTGCCATGCAGGGCGAGTACACCGTCGATTTCGCATTCGACGAGACCGTGCTGCTGAAGCCCGGCTACGAGCGCGCCCCGGCGATGCGCAGCGGCGGCAACGAACTGGTGATCGTGGTCGAGGACACGCCGAAGCGCATCGTGCTGCAGCACCTGCTGCTGGACGAGAAGAGCGGCCACATCACCAAGCACTGGCGCCAGGACTGGGTCTACGAAGCACCGAACCGATTCGAGTTCAGCGCCGACCAGACCTGGCAGGTACGCCGCATTCCCGCAGCGGTGAACCAGGGCGCCTGGACCCAGTGCGTGTACGAAGTGAGCGACGCACCGCGCTACTGCGGCACCGGCAAATGGACCTACACCAACAACGTGCCGAGCTGGACCAGCGACCTCAGCTGGCGCCCGTTGCCGCGCCGTGAGTACACCAAGCGCAGCGACTACAACGCGCTGGCCGTCGTCAACCGCCACACGCTCACGCCCAATGGCTGGACCCACGAGCAGTTCAACACCAAGGTGCAGCGCAACGCCGACGGCAGCCAGGTGGAGATCGCACGCGAGTTCGGCTTCAACGACTACGTGAAGACCACCGAGGTCGACTTCACCCCGGCGCGTGACTACTGGAAGGCCACTGCCGGCTACTGGGCCAAGGTGCGCCAGCGTTGGGACGGCTTCCTCGGCCAGGCCCCGGGCGTGCACCTGAAGACCAAGATCGATGGCATGGCGATGATCATTCCGCTGTTCACCCAGGCCGAAGCGATCCAGTCCGGCAAAAAGGTGAAGGACAAGCAGATCGACGAGGTGTTCGCCAAGTACGTGGAAAAGGCGCCGAAGGAAGGCTGATCGCCGCGATGGAGAGAGGTGCCGGGGGTACCCGGCACCGCATTCACCGGCTGCCGGTGGGGGCCGGGCTTGCTCGGCACGCCATCCGGAGGCGCAACCGATTCAGGCCTCGCGCAGCGCCAATGCCGGCGGCGTATGCAGGATCGCCCGCGTACCCCACCAGCCCGCCAGCAGGCTCAAGCCGATGCCGACCACGCCGCCGATCAGCAGGCCCGGCCACGGCGGCAGCAAGGGCAGCTCGAACACCTTCTGCGACACCGCCACGCCGATCGCTGCGGCCGCGCCCACCGCCAGCAACGCCGCCAGCGTGCCCAGCGCGCCGAACTCCACCAGCACCGCGCCGCGCAGCTGGCGCCGGGTCGCGCCCAGCGTGCGCAGCACCGCGCTGTCGTAGCGGCGCTCGCCGGCGGTGGCCTGCAGCGCCGCCAGCAGCACCAGCACGCCGGCCAGCAGGCTGAACACCATCACCAGCTGCACTACCTGCGCCACGCGCTCCATCACATCGCGCACCTGCGAGATCACCGCGTCCACGTCCAGCAGCGACAGGTTCGGCTGCGCGCGCACCAGCTCGCCCAGCCCGGCCGCGTTGCCGGACGGCAGATGGAAGGCCGACAGCAGGTTGTGCGGGGTATCGCCCACCGCATTGGGGTTCAACAGCACGAAGAAATTCGGGCGGAATGTGTTCCAGTCCGCCTTGCGGATGCTGGTGACGGTGAACTCGCGCTGCTGCTCGCCTACGGAAATCGTAATGCGATCACCCAGGTGCGCGCCGTAGCGCCGCGCCCAGCCGGTTTCCACCGAGGCTTCCGCCGCGGTGCTGCCGGCCTGCCAGAAGCGACCCTCCAGCAGCGCATTGGCGGGTGGGAAGCTGCTGCGCCAGCTGAAGTTCAGCGGCCGGTTCTCGTCGTCGTCCTCGCGCGGGCCGTTGTTCGCGCCGTTCCCCTCGGCGGCGGCCTGGTCCACGCGCAGCGGCGGCTTGCCGTTGATCGCGATCAGGCGGCCGGTCGCCATCGGCTCGATACTGGCGTCGCCGGCGCCCAGTCCACGCAATGCGGCCAGCACACCGTCGCGTTGTTCGGGCTGGATGTTGATCAGGAAGTAGTTCGGCGTATCCGCAGGCAGGCGCTCGCGCCACTGCTGCAGCAGGCCGGGTCCGGTCACCGCCAGCAGCAACAACGCGCACAGCGACAGCGACAGCCCCACCAGCTGCATCACCGCCAGCAGCCGGCGCCGGGTCAGCGCGGCCAGGCCCAACCGCCAGTTGCCATGCAGGCGGTGCTGCAGGCCGCGCAGCAGCTGCAGCAGCACGAAGCCGAGCGCACCGGCCGCCAGCGCCAGCGCGGCCAGGCCGCCCAGCACCCACAGCGCCAGTTTCAGATCGCCGGTGACCTGCACCGCCAGCAGCAGGCTGGCCGCCAGCGCCGCCACATAGGCCAGCAGCGACGCCGGCGGCAGGGCGGCGAAGGAACGGTTGAGCACCCGCATCGGCGGCACCCCGCGCAGGCGCAGCAGCGGTGGCAGGCCGAAGCCGAACAGCAGCAGCAGGCCGATGCCGGCACCGGTCAGCGCCGGCATCGCTTCCGGCAGCGGCAGGCGCTGCGGCACCAGGCTGCCCAGCACCTGCACCAGGCCTTCCTGCGCGGCCATGCCCAGGCCGATGCCGAGCGCACAGGCTGGCACCGCCAGCATCAGCAGCTGCAGCGCCAGGCCCAGCAGGATGTCGCGCTGGCGTGCGCCCAGGCAGCGCAGGATCGCCACCTGGTCGATGCGACGCAGGGCGAAGCGGTTGGCCGCCAGCGCGGTGGCCACACCGGCCAGCAGTACCGCCAGCAGCGCGCTCAGGCCGAGGAAGCGCCCGGCCAGATCGAATGCCTGGCGCACGCCACGCTGGGTGTCGTCCACGCTCAGCAGGCGCAGGCCTTTCACCTGCGGCAGCAGCCACTGGCGCAGCGCCGCGATCGGCTCCGCTGCGCCGGCGAACATCAGCCGGTAGTTGATACGGCTGCCCGGGCCGAGCAGGCCGGTGCCCTCCACATCAGCGCGGTTGACCAGCAGGGTGGGCGAGAGTGTCAGCAGGTCGCCACCGCTGTCCGGCTCGGCCTCGATGATGCCGGCGATGCGCAGCGTGCCGGCGCCGAACTCGAGGTCATCGCCGGCCTTCAGCCCCAATCCCTGCAGCAGGCGTGGGTCGGCATAGGCCTGGCCCTTGGGCGGCATGCCGGCATCGGCGATCAACGCACCGCCGGGCGTGGCCCGGACCCGCAGCGTGCCGCGCAGTGGATAACCTGCCTGTACCGCCTTGATGCTGGCCATCTGGCTGGCATCGCCGTTGAACAGCACGCTGCCGAAGCTGGCGATGCGGGTATGCGCCAGGCCGCGCTGTTGCGCCTCGTCGGCGAATGCCTGCGGCGGATCATCGCGCCCGGCGATGCCGAGGTCGCCGCCGAGCATTTCCGCCGCGCTGCCGGTCAGCGCCAGGTTGACCCGGTTCACCAGCGTGCCCACCGCAGTCATCACCGCCACGCCCAGCACCAGCGCGGCGAACACGGTCAGCAGGTCGCCGGCCAGCGCCTCGCGGCGCAGCGCGCGCCACGCGTGGCGCAGCACGTTCATGCCTGTGCCCCACGCTCGACCGGCAGCAGGCGGCCGTCATCGATGCGGTGGATGTACTGGCAACGCTGGGCCAGGCGCAGGTCGTGGGTGACCAGGACCAGGGTGGTGCCGCTGCCGGCGTTGAGTTCGAACAGCAGGTCGCTGATGTGCTGGCCGGTGGCGTGGTCCAGCGAGCCGGTCGGTTCGTCGGCGAACAGGATGCGCGGGCGGGTGACGAAGGCACGTGCCAGCGCCACGCGCTGCTGCTCGCCGCCGGACAGCTGGCGCGGGTAGTGGCGGGCGCGATGGGCCAGGCCGACCTGCGCCAGCACCTCGTCCACCCGCGCGCGGTCCTCGCGTCCGGCCAGTTCCAACGGCAGCGCGACATTCTCGGCGGCAGTCAGCGCCGGCAGCAGATGAAAGCTCTGGAACACGAAGCCGACCGCGCGCGCGCGCAGCTGGGCCCGTGCTTCTTCATCCAGGTCGCCCAGGTTCTGGCCCGCCAGCGCGACGTGGCCGCGGCTGGGCAGGTCCAGTCCGGCCAGCAGGCCGAGCAGGGTGGTCTTGCCGGACCCCGAAGCGCCGACGATGGCCACACTGGTGCCTTCATGGACGGTCAGGGTGATGTTGTCCAGTATGTGGACTTCACCCTCCGGGCCCTGCACGGACTTGCCGACCTGGTCGACGGCGATGGCGACGGGCGTGCTGCGGGGGGACAGGCTGTCGATGAGGAGACTCCAATGCGCAAGACGGGATGGAGCCGGCGAGCCGGCGCGATGATGGTGCTGCTGCTGGGATTGCTGCTGCCCGGGCTGGCCGGAGCCAAAGACCCGGCAGGCACGGTGCTGGTGCTCGGCGACAGCCTCAGTGCTGCCCACAATATCCCTGCCGACGCCGGCTGGGTCAGCCTGTTGCAGCAGCGGGTCAGGCAACAGTCGAAAACACCGGCGCGCATCGTCAATGCCAGCATGAGCGGGGAAACCACGGCCGGCGCGCTGACTCGCCTGCCGGGCCTGTTGGCGAAGGAAAAGCCGACGGTGGTGGTGATCGCGCTGGGCGGCAACGACGCGCTGCGCGGGCTGACCCCGGCACAGGTGCAGGGCAACCTGGAAAAGATGGTACAGGCCAGCCAGAAGGCCGGCGCCAGGGTGCTGCTGCTGGGCATCGACGTGCCGCCCAACTATGGGCCCGCTTACCGCCAGCGCCTGGCGGCGGCCTACAAGGCGCTGGCCACGCAGTACAAGGTGCCGCTGCTGCCGTTCCTGCTGGAGGGCGTGGCCCTGCAGCCGGGCATGATGCAGCCCGATGGACTGCACCCCACGGCGCAGGCGCAATCGAGGGTGCTGGACAACGTCTGGCCACTCCTGCGGCCCCTGCTCTGAACGATTTACAACCCTCTTGACGGAACTTCACATCGCGTCCACCGTCGATCCGGCATGTTTCACAAAGCTGAAGTTAGAGGGAATCACATGCGTCAGACGAAGGAGACCTCCGGCTTGGTGCTGGTGGTCGAAGACAACCGCAACATCTCCGAGATGATCGGGGAATACCTGGAAGGTCGCGGCTTCGAAGTCGACTATGCACAGGACGGCCTGGATGGCTACCGCCTTGCGGCGGAGAACAGCTATGACGTCGTGGTGCTCGACCTCATGTTGCCGCGCCTGGATGGCATCGAAGTATGCCGTCGCCTGCGCAACGATGCGCGCAAGTCCACCCCGGTGCTGATGCTCACGGCACGCGACACGCTGGACGACAAGCTCACCGGCCTCGGTTTCGGCGCCGATGACTACCTGACCAAGCCGTTCGCGATCCAGGAGCTGGAAGCCCGCCTGCGCGCGCTGATCCGCCGTGAACGCCGCCAGGTGGGTTCGGAAGTGCTGAAGGTCGCCGACCTGGTGCTCGATCCGGTCAGCATGCGGGCCACCCGTGCCGGTACCGAACTGCAGCTGTCGCCGATCGGCCTGCGCCTGCTGACCATCCTGATGCGCGAATCGCCGCGCGTGGTCACCCGCCAGGAGATCGAACGCGAGATCTGGGGCAATGGCCTGCCGGATTCGGACACCCTGCGCAGCCATCTGTACAACCTGCGCAAGATCATCGACAAGCCGTTCGACCGTCCGCTGCTGCACACCGTGCAGAGCGCCGGTTACCGCATTGCCGATATCGCCCAGCCGATGGCCTGATCGGGGCCAGGCCGGTGCAGCATCAGGCCCGGCCGGGCAACGACCCCGCACCGGGCACGGATGACCGGCCGGCACTGCCGCCGGTCATCCTCCGTGCACGACTACGGCGCAGCGCGCTGCCTATAATCGCAGCGCTCTGACCGGGACCCCGCAATGCCGCACGGCCTGCCGCGCAAGATCCGTATCGCCTTCATCCTGCAGGCAGTCCTGGCCAGCCTGGGCATCCTGCTCGGTGCCTGGCTGGTTTCGCTGGTGATCAAGCACAGCCTGGTCGGCGCCGCCCTGCGCGAGGAAGCGGCCTATTACTGGACGCTGCACGAGGCCTCGCCGGTGCAGCCACCGCCCAACACCCAGAACATCCGCGGCTACCTGCTGGAAAGCGGGCAGTCGGCGCTGTCGTTGCCGGCCAACCTGCGCAACCTGGAACCCGGTTTCCACGAGCTGCCCAAGGATGACCAGCTGGTACTGGTCGATGTGCGTCCGGCCGGCCGCCTGTACCTGGTGTTCCTGCGTTCGCGTGCGGAGATGCTGGCGTTCTGGTTCGGCATCGTGCCGGTGCTGCTGACCCTGTTGGCGGTGTATGGCGCCAGCTGGGTCACCTACCGGGCCTCCAAGCGCCTGGTGTCGCCGGTGAACTGGCTGGCACGGCGCGTCTCGCGCTGGGACCCGGGACACCCGGAGGCGGCCGACCTGGAACCGAACAAGCTGCCCGCGGACATGCAGGGCGAGACCCGGCAGCTGGCGGCCGCGCTGCATTCGCTGGCCAACCGGGTCAGCGCGCATGTGGCGCGCGAGCGCAATTTCACCCGCGACGCGAGCCACGAGCTGCGCACGCCGTTGACTGTCATCCGCGTGGCCAGCGACATGGCCCTGGGCGATGAAACCCTGCAGCCGCGCCTGCGCCGCAGCCTGCAGCGCATCCAGCGCGCCGGCCGTGACATGGAAGCGGTGATCGACGCGTTCCTGATCCTGGCCCGCGAGGCCGACGTCGAACCCCAGATCGAGCTGTTCGACGTCAACGACATCGTCCGCTACGAGGTGGACAACGCCAACGAACTGCTGGGTACGCGTCTGGTGTCAGTGCACCTGCACAGCGAAGGCCCGGTGCAGCTGCACGCGCCGCCGCGGGTGCTGCAGGTGGTGGTCAGCAACCTGGTGCGCAACGCCTGCAGCTACACCGACGAAGGGCGTATCGACGTGCACGTGCTCAATGACCGGGTGGTGGTGCGCGACACCGGCATCGGCATGTCCGCCGAGGCGCTGTCGCGCGCGTTTGAACCCTTCTACCGCGCCGAGCCGAGCCGCCCGCAGGGCACCGGCCTGGGCCTGTCGATCGTGCGCCGGCTGTGCGACCGCTTCGGCTGGAAGGTCAGCCTGGCCAGCCAGCCGGGCAAGGGCACCGAGGCCACGGTGGTCTTCCGGTAACGCGGCGACCTGCCGGGGTCGGATCCCGTTGCGGCGCAACCGGCTCTGACCCCATCCCGCTGAAATGTCGGTAGATCCAGGCCATGCGTGGATGGGGTGCGGTAGCGCCGGGCCATGCCCGACGTCCACAGTGCCTCAGTTGCAGTTGACCTTCGGCGCCAGCGCCTTGGTCCAGATCGCATAGCCGGCCGGGGTCATGTGCAGCATGTCCTCGCGGAACAGCGTCGCGTCCGGCTGTCCATCGGCGCCGAGCATCGGCGTGTAGATGTCGGTGAAGCCGGTGTTGGGCAGCCTGGCCAGCGCAGCCTTGATCAGCGCGTTGGCTTCGTTGATCGCCGGCAGCAGGTGCGCACGCGACGGGCTCGGCTTGATCGACAGGTATTCGACCCTGGTCTTCGGCAGGTCGCGGTGCACGCGCTGCACGAAGGCGACCACGTCATCTCGCACCTGCATGGCGCTGCGGCCGCTGTTGAGGTCGTTGTCACCGGCGTAGAAGAACACCTTGCACGGCGCATACGGCACCACGATCTGGCCGGCATACCAGGTGCTGTCGCGCACTTCCGAACCGCCGAAGCCGCGGTTGAACACCGGCTGGCCGGGGAAGTCGGTGGCCAGGCTCTCCCAGAAGCGGATCGAGGAGCTGCCGATGAACTCGATTCCACCACGCGGCGGCGGGTTGGCCTGGTCGGCGCTGGCGAAGCGGGCCATGTCGCCGGCCCAGGCCACATTGGAGACCTGTTCGGGCACCTGCGGCGGCCTGGCCGGGCTCAGGGCCTGGGCAAGCGGTGCGGCAGTCAGCAGGCCCAGCATCAGCAGGCAGGTACGGCGACGGGACATCAGGCGCTCCAGCAGGCAAGGGGAGCTCCATCATAGAAGCACGGCCCAGCCCGGTGCTTGCCCCTGGCAGGCCGTTCAGCGGGCCGGTGCGGGGTGCGGTTGGCGGCCTTGTGGCAAAATGGCGGCCATCTGCCTATTCCTGTGCACCCATGATTTCCTGCCGTGCGTCTGAGCGGTCGCTGCGCCGCGCCCCTGTTGCTGGATGTTCCACCCGTGGCTGATCAGTTCGGCCACATGCCCCGCGGTCCGCGCCGCATCTTCCAGGCCGCCCGCTGGTCCTGGCAGGGCCTGCGCGCCGCCTGGCTGCACGAGTCCTCGTTCCGGCTGGAGGTATACCTGCTGGTGATGCTGACTCCGGTCGCGATCTGGCTGGGCCAGACCCCGGTCGAACGCGCGCTGCTGATCGGCTCGATGCTGCTGGTGCTGGCGATGGAGCTTGCCAACTCGGCCATCGAAGCGGTGATCGAACGCTACGGCAGCGAGATCCACGAGCTGGCTGGCCGCGCCAAGGACATGGGCTCGGCAGCGGTGTTCGTGCTGATGATGAACGTGCTGCTGTGCTGGGCGCTGGTCGTGGTTCCGCACGCGCTGGCCGGCAGCTACGGCTGAAACCCCATTCCCCCACTGCCTTGAAGAGTTTCCATGTCCTTTGAGTTCCTCGCCGACCCCAATGCCTGGGTGACCCTGTTCACGCTCAGCGCGCTGGAAATCGTGCTCGGCATCGACAACCTGGTGTTCATTTCCATCGCGGTCAGCAAGCTGCCGGAAGAGCGTCGTCCGTTCGCACGCAAGCTGGGCATCGCGGTGGCCTGCATCACCCGCATCGGCCTGCTGGTCTCGCTGGCCTACCTGGCGCACATGGCGGCCAACCTGTTCACCGTGGCCGGCATGGGCATTTCCATCCGCGACCTGGTACTGATCGTTGGTGGCCTGTTCCTGATCATCAAGGGCTGCATGGAGATCAAGGAACTGATCAGCGGTGGCGAGGACGAAGACCCCAGCACCACCAAGGCCTCGGCCGTGTTCGGCTACGTGATCGCCCAGATCGCGGTGATCGACATCGTGTTCTCGCTTGACTCGGTGATCACCGCCGTCGGCATCGCCGACCACATCCCGGTGATGGTGGCGGCCATCCTGCTGTCGGTGCTGGTGATGCTGCTGGCCGCCAACCCGCTGGGCCGCTTCATCGACGCCAACCCGACCGTGAAGATGCTGGCCCTGGCCTTCATCCTGATGATCGGTGCGGTGCTGATCCTGGACGGCCTGGACGTGCACGTGCCCAAGCCCTACATCTACGCCGCGATGGGCTTCTCGGTGCTGGTGGAGTGGTTGAACCTGCTGATGCGCCGCCGCGCCCGCGAACACAACGTGCCGGGCGCCGGCAACTGGTAAGCGCGCCATTGGCACGTGTGTCACCCAGAACCCCCGGCCTGGCCGGGGGTTCTGCGTTGTGGGGCGCGGCTCTACAACGAACGGCGCTGCGGTTTTTGCACTTGCGGCGGCGTTCCGGCCTCCACTTGTGAATCAGGATCAACAGTGTTTTCCCGGGCCGAGGCTTAATCCGGCGCAGCAAAGCGCGCAGGCTACGCACTCCCGATTCCCGCCCCCCAGGAAACCCCCATGAATTCCAGAGCCGCCTTGCTGGCGCTTGCCGTTGGCGCCTTCGCCATTGGAACCACCGAATTTGCCCCGATGGGCCTGTTGCCGGTCATCGCCGACGGCGTGGGCGTTGGGATCCCCACCGCCGGCATGCTGATCACCGCCTACGCCGTGGGCGTGATGCTGGGCGCGCCGGTGATGACCCTGCTGATGGGCCGTTTCGGCAAGCGCACCGCGCTGATGCTGCTGATGTCCATCTTCGTGGTCGGCAACCTGCTGTCCGCGCTGGCGCCGAACTACGGGCTGCTGCTGCTGTCGCGCCTGGTCACTAGCCTCAACCACGGTGCCTTCTTCGGCATCGGTGCGGTGGTCGCCGCCAGCCTGGTGCCGAAGGAAAAGCAGGCTGCCGCCGTGGCCACCATGTTCATGGGCCTGACCATCGCCAACATCGGCGGCGTGCCGCTGGCGACCTGGGTCGGCCAGCAGCTGGGCTGGCGCCTGTCCTTTGCCGGTACTGCGGCGCTGGGCCTGATCGCAATCACCGCGCTGGGCTTCGCGCTGCCGGCATCTGCACCGGGGCCGCGCCCGGACGTGCGCCGCGAACTGAAGGCGATCCTGCAGCCGCCGGTGCTGCTGGCGATGGCCACCACCGTGCTCGGCGCCGGTGCCATGTTCACCCTCTATACCTACGTCGCACCGGTGCTGACCGAATTGACCGGCGCCTCCAATACCTTCATCGCGATCTCGCTGGCGCTGATCGGCATCGGCTTCACCCTCGGCAATGGCATCGGTGGGCGCATGGCCGACTGGTCGCTGGATGGCGCCACACGGATCCTGCTGGCCGTCCTGGCGGTGCTGATGTTCGTGCTGCCGCTGGCCTTCATGAGCCACGCCACCGCCGCCCTCGGTGTGCTGCTGTTCGGCGCGGCGACCTTCGCCCTCGTACCGCCGCTGCAGATCCGGGTGATGCAGGCGGCCAGCGAGGCGCCGGGCCTGGCGTCGTCGATCAACGTCGGTGCGTTCAACCTGGGCAATGCGGTGGGTGCGGCGCTGGGCGGTGCGGTGATCAGCTCGGGCCTGGGCTATGCCGCGATTCCGGTGGCCGGTGGCCTGCTGGCGGCATCGGGCCTGCTGCTGGCGTGGCTGGGGCGTCCCCGCACTGCGGTGGCTGAGGCCTGCTGAGGGGTGTTGGATTCCGGCAGGGCTTGCAGCCCTGCACCCGCTGAATCAACGTCAACGGCAAAAGCCTGCATTCCGTGGCTTGGCGGGGTGGGTCCGGTTGAGGGGGACGCTGCAAGTACGTCCATGTAAGCTCGGTCGCCGCATCCATGCGGCTCACGCCCCCTCAACCGGACCCACCCCGCCTTCGACAGATTCCCGCGATCTGTCGTAACGGCGTTCCGCTCTGGTAGGTGTCGACCTTGGTCGACACGAATGCCTGAAGAACCGGCTTTTGCTTTTGATTTTTTCTTTTGATCCTCCCGCGGTGTGCAGGAAATTGTCCGTGGCCGGGAGGGTGGGTTGGCTGGGGGCGTGAGCCGCATGGATGCGGCGACCGAGCTTACATGGACGTACTTGCAGCGCCCCCCAGCCAACCCACCCTCCCGGCCGACCCCGATAACGCTTCCTTGCCACCCACCGCGGAGGGGGCGGCGCCCGATGGCCGGTCTTTCACCCGAACCGTGGCATGCTCGGCGCCAAGCCCACCCGGAACCTCCGCCATGCGCCTGTTCACCCGTGTCCTGCCCCTGATGCTGCTGGCCTCCCTGCTGTCCGGCTGCGGCTACAACGCCATCCAGCAGAAGGATGAGGCGGTCAAGGCCAGCTGGTCTGAGGTGCTCAACCAGTACAAGCGCCGCGCCGATCTGGTGCCCAACCTGGTGCAGACGGTGAAGGGCTTTGCCAGCCAGGAAGAGCGTGTCCTGACCGAAGTCACCAACGCCCGTTCGCGCGTCGGCCAGATCAACGTCAACGCCGACGACGAAGCCTCGCTCAAGCAGTTCCAGCAGGCCCAGGGTGAACTCGGCAGCGCACTGTCGCGGCTGCTGGTGGTCACCGAGAACTACCCGGTGCTGAAGTCCGACCAGAACTTCCGCGACCTGCAGGCCCAGCTGGAAGGCACCGAAAACCGCATCACGGTTGCGCGCGGCCGCTACATCCAGCAGGTGCAGGACTACAACACCTACATCCGTTCGTTCCCCCAGGTGATCACCGCCAAGATCTTCGGCTACAAGACCAAGCCGAACTTCACGGTGGACAACGAAGCGCAGATTTCCAACGCGCCAGCGGTCGATTTCGGCAACGCGCCGCAGCAGCAGCCGGCGCCGCAGCCGGGCCATTGACCGATGCGCCTGGCCACTGCGCTGCTGGCCCTGCTGCTGTGGCTGCCGTTGGCAGCGCAGGCACAGCCGCTGGCGCCGATTCCTGCGCTGGACTCGCCGGTGGTCGATACCACCGGCACGCTGGACGCCACGCAGAAGCAGGCGCTGGTGCAGCAGGCGATCGAGCTGCAGCAGCGCAAAGGCAGCCAGCTGCAGGTGCTGGTGGTGCCCACCACCCAGCCGGAGGACATCGCGCAATACACCACGCGGGTCTTCGACCAATGGCAGATCGGCCGCAAGGGCGTGGATGACGGCGTGCTGCTGGTGGTGGCCAAGGATGACCGGCGCGTGCGCATCGAGCCGGGCTACGGCCTTGAAGGCGCCATTCCCGATGCCATCGCCAACCGGGTGATCCAGGAATACCTGGTCCCGCGCTTCCGCAGCGGCGACTATGCCGGCGGCATCACCGATGCCACGGCGGTGCTGGTCAAGCTGATCGACGGCGAACCGCTGCCGGCACCGGTCAGCGGTCATCGCGGGCGCGAGCCCGGTGGTGGTGGCGATACCTGGTTCCTGGCGCTGTTCATCGGCGTGTTCGCCGGCAGCATCCTGCGCGGCGTGTTCTCGCGCGTGCCGCGTCCGCTGCGCGGCCTGCTCGGCGGCGCGGGTGCGGCGCTGGCAGCATTTTTGTTCACCTCCACGCTGCTGGCCAGTGGCCTGGCCGGCGTGGTCGGCCTGATCGTGGCGATGCTGTCCGGCCACCCGGGTCGCTTTGCCGGCGGTGGCGGTTGGGGCGGTGGCAGCTGGGGTGGCGGAGGCGGTTTCGGCGGGGGCGGTGGATTCGGTGGTGGTGGTGGCTGGGGCGGTGGCGGCGGCCGTTCCGGTGGCGGTGGCGCTTCGGGAGGCTGGTGATGATCCAACGTCTGTTCCGCCATGTATTCTCGCCCTCGGTGCGGCGTGCCTTCCCGCCGGCCACATTGCAGGCGATCACCGGGGCCATCGCGGCCGGTGAGCAGCGCCACTGCGGGCAGGTGATGTTCGCGGTGGAAGCGGACCTGCCGCTGGGTGCGCTGTGGCACAGGGTGACCCCGCGCCAGGCCGCCGAGCATGCCTTTGCGCGCCTGCGAACCTGGGATACCGCCCACAACAACGGCGTACTGATCTACCTGCTGCTGGCCGATCACGCGATCGAGATCGTTGCCGACCGTGGCCTGCACGGCCGGGTCAGCCCGGCGCAGTGGCAGCGGGTCTGCACCCACCTGCGCGAGGGCCTGCGCGGCGCCCATCCGGTCGAGGCATTGCAGGATGCCATCGACGAGGTCTCCAGCCTGATCGAAGGGCACTTTCCGGCCTCGATGCGGTCCGAGCATGACGCGTTGCCTGACGCGCCCCAGATCCTGGACTGAACCCTGATCTGCGGCGTGGTCCTCCGCCCGTGCCGGCCCCGGCCCCGGGCGGGGCAGGGACGCTAAAATACCCGTACTCCCGCCAGGCGTTTTCCATGATCTATTTCCACGACATCGACCCCATCGCCCTTTCGCTGGGGCCGATCAAGGTGCACTGGTACGGCATCATGTACCTGCTCGGCTTCACCGCAGCGTGGCTGCTGGGCCGCACGCGCATTGCCGCGGGGCGCCTGCCGGGCGTCGATGCCAACGGCTTCTCCGACCTGCTGTTCTACGCCATGCTCGGCGTGGTGCTGGGCGGGCGCATCGGCTACATGCTGTTCTACGCGCTGGGCGATTTCCTGCACAACCCGCTGCTGCTGTTCAAGGTGTGGGACGGCGGCATGAGCTTCCACGGTGGCCTGCTCGGCGTGCTGGGCGCCTGCTGGTGGTGGTCGCGCAAGCACAAGCTGCATTTCTTCGACACCATGGATTTCATGGCGCCGCTGGTGCCACTGGGCCTGGGCTTCGGCCGCATCGGCAACTTCATCGGCGCCGAGCTGTGGGGCAAGTACACCGACGGGACCTGGGGCGTGGTGTTCCCGTCCGGCCTGCCGGCCCCGCTGAACCAGCTCGACCACGCGACGCTGCAGGCGCAGTTCGCCACCGGCGCATTGAACCCGTACGCCCGCCATCCGTCGCAGCTGTATGAAGCGTTCCTGGAAGGCCTGGTGATGTTCGTGGTGCTGTGGGCGGTGTCGGCCAAGCCGCGCCACCGCTACCTGGTGGGTGGCCTGTTCGCGTTGATGTACGGCCTGTTCCGCTTCGCGGTGGAGTTCGTGCGCATGCCGGACAACGGCGTCTACGTGGCCTTCGACTGGCTGACCCGTGGCCAGATCCTCAGCCTGCCGCTGATCGCCTTCGGCCTGGTGCTGCTGGTGATGTCGCGCCGCGCGCCGGTATTGCAGCCGCAGTTGCCGGTGGCTGCCGAGGGCAAGGCATGAAGCCCTACCTGGACCTGCTGGCGCACGTGCTCGAGCACGGCGCCGAGAAGAGTGATCGCACCGGTACCGGCACCCGCAGCGTGTTCGGCTGGCAGATGCGCTTCGACCTCAACGAAGGCTTCCCGCTGGTCACCACCAAGAAACTTCACCTGCGCTCGATCATCCACGAGCTGCTGTGGTTCCTGAAGGGCGACACCAACATCGGCTACCTGAAGGACAACCAGGTGCGCATCTGGGACGAGTGGGCCGACGAGAACGGCGACCTCGGCCCGGTCTACGGCAAGCAGTGGCGCAGCTGGGCCACCGCCGACGGCCGCCAGATCGACCAGATGCAGTGGCTTGTGGACGAGATCAAGCGCAACCCCGATTCGCGCCGGCTGGTGGTCAGTGCCTGGAATGTGGGCGAGCTTTCGCAGATGGCGTTGATGCCATGCCATAACCTGTTCCAGTTCTACGTGGTGGACGGCAAGCTCAGCTGCCAGCTGTACCAGCGCAGCGGTGACATCTTCCTTGGCGTGCCGTTCAACATCGCCAGCTACGCGCTGCTGACCCACATGGTGGCGCAGGCCACCGGCCTGGGCGTGGGCGACTTCGTGCATACGCTGGGTGACGCGCACCTGTATTCGAACCATTTCGAGCAGGCCCGCGAGCAGCTGTCGCGTGAACCGCGCGCGCTGCCGAAGCTGTGGTTGAACCCGGAGGTGACCGACCTGTTCGGCTTCCAGTTCGACGACATCCGCATCGATGGCTACGACCCGCACCCGGCGATCAAGGCGCCGGTGGCGGTATGAGCGCCCTGAAGCTGTCGATGATCGTGGCGCTGGACCGCAACCGTGGCATCGGCCAGGGCAATGCCATGCCCTGGCATCTGCCGGATGACTTCAAGCACTTCAAGGCGCTCACCCTGGGCAAGCCGATCCTGATGGGGCGCAAGACGGCCGAGTCGATCGGCCGCGTGCTGCCGGGGCGGACCAACCTCGTACTGACCCGCAGCGGCCAGGTGCCGTTCGAGGGCATGCGTGCGGTGGCGTCGCTGGACGAGGCGAAGGCGATTGCCGAAGGCGAGGGCGCCAGCGAGCTGTGCATCATCGGCGGCGGCGAGATCTTCCACCAGTTGCTGGACCAGGCCAGTGACCTGTACCTGACCTGGGTCGATGCCGAAGTCCCCGCCGATACCCATTTCCCCGAAGTGGACGTGCAGGACTGGCAGGAAGTGAGCAGCGAGCCGCACCCGGCCGACGAACGGCACGCCTACGCGTTCCGCTTCGTGCACTACGTGCGCCGCTGATCGCGGAAATACCAACGAAAACACCGACGGGGTAGAGTCGACTGTTGGTCGACTGCTCTCGGCGGTCACCCGAAAAACCCGCGCTGCGCGCGATAGTCGACTAACAGTCGACTCTACCGGGACTGTCGCAACGGCATCCGGTAATGCCCGATGATCGCATGCTGGAACAGCAGGTTCTCTTCGCGCGTGCCGCGCGCGATGTTGTGCAGCACCAGCGGTGTGCCGTTGGCCAGGCGCCGGTCAGAAACGATGCCCACGTGCAGCAGGCCGTTGCCATTGAGCTTCCAGGCAACGATGTCGCCGGCCGCGTAGTCGGCGGCGAGGGCCGTGACCGGTTTCTGCCAGCCCTGGCGCTCGAACCAGCGCATCAGGTTCGGTACACGACGATGATCGATGTTGCGGTCCGGCCGTGACAGGCCCCAGATCGCCGGATAGGCACTGAAACTGCCGCGCATGTCCTCATGCACGTGTGCCTGCAGGTCCAGGCCCAGATCGCGCAGGGCGCGCACCACCACGTCCGTGCACACGCCCCGATCCAGTGGCACGTCGCCGCCGGGATAGGCCAGTACCTGGTAAGCAGGATCGTAACGGGTGGTGACGCCGACCTGCGCGCGGGCTGCGGCCACCAGTGGCGGCGAAGGGGCCTGCGGCTGCGTCGGCGCATGTGCGGCACCATCCGCAGCCGTGGGAGCAGGCGGCGAGCCGGGCTGGCAGCCGCTGGCCAGGGCCAGCGTCAGCAGCAGCACCGTCCCTGGTGCCCAGCCGCGCCGCGTCACGCCTGCGGCGGGGGATTGTTGTGGGTGCCGCCACCCGCGCCGCCCCCTCCGCCACCACGACGGCGACGGCGGCGTGGGCCACGGTTGCCCGGGGTGGCAGCGGCGTTGCCGCCCTGTTCCTTGCCCTGCGTCGCGGCGCCGGGGCGCTCGTGCGCCGGTCGCGCCGGCGGGCGGGCGTTGGGCACGGGTGCCGGTACGTCGCGGCCCGGAACCTGCACTACGCGCAGCTCGTCGGTATCAAGCTGGAGCGCGGTCAGCTTGCCGCCCCAGACCGCACCGGTGTCGATGGCGTGCACGCCCTGGGTGATGGTCAGGCCCAGCGCCGACCAGTGGCCGCAGACGACCTTGAGGTCGCGCTCGACCCGGCCGGGCACTTCGAACCAGGGATAAAGCCCCTGTTCCTGCGTGCCCGGCGTGCCCTTGTCCTCGATGCCGATGCGCCCCCGCGGGGTGCAGTAGCGCATGCGGGTGAGCACGTTGATGATCGCGCGCGAGCGGTCGTAACCGGACAGGTTCGGGGCCCAGCTCGGCTTGTCGCCGTACATGTTGCGGAACAGCTTGCGGTAGCCGGCGCCATGCAGTTGCACCTCGACCTCGGCAGCATGCTTCTCGGCCATCTGCGTGGTCCACTTCGGCGCCAGGCCGGCGTGCACCATCATCCAGCCCAGCTCGCGGTCCACGTGCACCAGCTTCTGCAGGCGCAGCCAGTCCAGCAGTTCGTCGCGGTCCTCGGCCTGCACGATGCGCAGCAGGTCCGGGTTGACCTTGCGCTGTTCCTCTTCGGTACGCGAACCGACGGCCAGCAGCGAAAGATCATGGTTGCCCAGCACCACCACGCTGTGCTCGCGCAGCGAGTGCACCAGCCGCAGCGTTTCCAGCGACTGCCCGCCGCGGTTGACCAGGTCGCCGCAGAACCACAGGGTGTCCTGCGCCGGGTCGAAGCGGATCTTCTCCAGCAATCGCTGGGTGACGTCATAGCAGCCCTGCAGGTCGCCGATCGCCCACACACTCATCGTTCGGCCTCCGTGTCAGTGCAGGGTACGCGGCACGGCCAGCACGAAGGGTGCGACCGGCGCGGCAAATTCGGTGCCATCGTCGGCGACCATGTCGTAGTGCCCCTGCATGGTCCCGTGATCGGTCCCCAGCATGACACCGGACGTGTAACGGAAGTCTTCACCGGGGCGCAGCCGCGGCTGCTCGCCGATCACCCCGTCGCCATCAACATGCTCGACACGACCATTGGCATCGGTGATGCGCCAGTGGCGCGCGACCAGGCGTGCCGCGACCCGCCCCTGGTTGTGGATGCGGATCGTGTAGGCGAACGCAAAGCGACCGTCTTCCGGCGCGGATTGATCGTCGAGGAAGCGCGGCGCGACTTCGACGGAGATGGCATAAACGTCAGCGTCTTCCATACCGGCAGTGTAATCAGGAGGCATTGGCCAAAGCGATGAATTCGGCCACGTCCAGCTGTTCGGCGCGGGCATCGGGACGCACGCCGGCGGCGATGAACTGCTCGGCGGACACCACGTTGTTCAGGGCATTGCGCAGGGTCTTGCGGCGCTGCCCGAAGGCGGCCTTGACCACCTCGGCGAAGCGCTTGTGGTCGTTGATGTTGATCGCGGCCGGGTCACGCGGCACCAGACGCACCACGGCCGAATCGACCTTCGGCGGCGGCCGGAACGCGCCCGGCGGCACCACGAACAGCGAGGTCACCTGGCAGTAGGCCTGCAGCATCACGCTGAGGCGGCCATACACCTTGCTGCCGGGGCCGGCCGCCATGCGGTCGACCACTTCCTTCTGCAGCATGAAGTGCATGTCGCGGATGACCGCGGCATGCTCCAGCGCATGGAACAGGATCGGCGAGGAGATGTTGTAGGGCAGGTTGCCGACCAGGCGGATCGGCTGGCCGGCGGCCAGTTCGGTGAAGTCCACGCGCAGCACGTCGCGATGAACGATGGTCAGCTCGCCCAGCGGCTCGGCGGCGGCGGTCAGCGGCGCGATCAGGTCGCGGTCGAACTCGATCACCGTCAGCGTGGGGTGCACGCGCAGCAGCGGCAGGGTGATCGCGCCCTGGCCAGGGCCGATCTCGACCAGGCGGTCGCCGTCTTTCGGGTTGACCGCCATCACGATCTTGTCGATGTAGTGGCGGTCGGCCAGGAAATGCTGGCCAAGCTGCTTCTTGGCCGGTGCGGTGAACACCGGGCCGGAGGGGGAATGCGGGGAATTCATGCGCCCAGTGTACGTTGCCGCGCAAGCTGCGCACACAGCGTCGTTGCCGCCTGCAGGCTGGAGGGATCGGCGATGCCGCGGCCGGCCAGCTCCAGCGCGGTGCCATGGTCCACCGCCACGCGCGGATAGGGCAGGCCCAGGGTCAGGTTCACCGCCTGTTCGAAGCCGGAATATTTCAGTACCGGCAGGCCCTGGTCGTGGTACATCGCCAGCACGGTGTCGAAGCCGGCCAGCTTGGCGGGCAGGAAGGCGGTATCGGCCGGCAGCGGCCCGACCAGGTCCATGCCCTCCGCGCGCAGGCGCTGCAGCAGCGGGATGACCAGATCCAGTTCTTCGCGGCCCAGGTGGCCATCTTCGCCGGCGTGCGGGTTCAGGCCGAGCACGGCGATGCGCGGCGCAGGCAGGCCGAACTCACGGCGCAGTGCGGCGTGCACCGTGCGCAGCGCGTGCTCCAGGCCGGGCGCGGTGATCGCATCGGCCACCTCGCGCAGCGGCAGGTGGGTGGTGGCCAGGGCCACGCGCACGATGTGGTTGGCCAGCATCATCACCACCTTCACCCCGGCCTGGTCGGCCAGCAGTTCAGTGGTGCCGCTGTAGGCGATGCCGCCTTCATTGATGACCGCCTTGTGCACCGGGCCGGTCACAACACCGTGCAGTTCGCCGGACAGGCAGGCCTGGCCGGCGCCGAGCAGCGCGCCGATGACCGCGCCGGCATTGGCCGGATCGGCCTGGCCGAAGCGGCTGGGCGCAGCGTTGCGGACAGCGCGCAGGCGCAGATCGCCGGGGGCGCGTGCTTCGGCGTCCTCGGGCAGCAGCTGCAGGGGCAGGTTCAGCGCGGCCGCGGCCGCGTGCAGGGTGTCCGGATCGGCGAAGGCCAGCAGCCGGCAATCTTCACGCGGCTGCTGGACGAGGCGGACACATAGCTCCGGGCCGATCCCGGCGGGCTCGCCCGGTACCAGAGCGAGCTCGGGGCGCATCGTTCAGGACTGCGGCGGGGTGGCGGTGTTTTCCGCGCGGTCGCCGCTGCGGAAGCTGACGTAGGCTTCGCCACGCAGTTCCTGCAGGAAGCGGTTGTACTCGTCTTCCAGCTTGCGGCGGCCGATGGTCTCGCGGACCTGGGCACGCTGGTTGTCGGTGGTCACGTCGGTCTGGCGGGTCGCCACGCGCTGCACGATGTGCCAACCGGCATCGGTACGGAACGGCTGGCTGACGCCACCGTCCTGGAGGCCTTCCACCTGCTGGCCGAAGGCCGGACCGAACGCGTCGGCCGGGAACCAGCCCAGGTCACCGCCCTGGCCCTTGCTGTTGTTGTCCTCGGAGGATTCCTTGGCAACGGTCTGGAACTCGGCACCACCGGCGATGCGGGCACGCAGGGTGTCGATCTTGGCCTTGGCGGCGGCGTCGGTCTGGTGGTCGTCCACGCGCACCAGGATGTGGCGGCCGTGGAATTCGGTGACCGTATGCTCACCGGCGGCGGCGGAGCTGGCGTCACGCACTTCCACCAGCTTCAGCAGCTGGAAGCCGCTCGGGCCACGGATCGGGCCGACCACTTCGCCGGGCTTCATCTTTTCCATCATCTGGGCAAAGGCCTGCGGGATTTCATCCAGGCTGCGCCAGCCCAGGTCACCGCCTTCCAGTGCATTCGGGCTGTCCGAATAGCGCACGGCTGCAGCGTTGAAGTCCAGCTCGCCCTTGTCCAGCAGGGTCTTCACACCATCGGCTTTCTTCTGGCCGGTGGCGATCTGGTCGGCGTTGGCACCGTCGGGCAGGGCGATCAGGATGTGCGCCAGGTGGTACTGGTTGCCCACCGTGGCCTGCTGCTTCAGCGCGGCGTCGACTTCACCCTCGCTGACGCTGATGCGGCTCTGCGCGAAGCTCTGGCGCAGGCGCTGCACGGTGATCTCGTCACGCACCGAGGCGCGGAAATCGTTGAAGTCGATGCCGTCATGGGCCAGGCGCTGGCGCAGGGCATCCAGGTTCGAACCGTTCTGCTGGGCGATGGAGTTCATCGCCTGGTTCAGTTCCTGGTCGCTGACCCGGATGCCGCTGCCCTGGGCGCGGGCCACCTGCAGCTTGACCAGCACCAGGCGCTCGAGCACCTGGCGGCTGAGCACGTCTTCCGGCGGCAGCTGGTTTTCACGGCCGGCGTACTGCGCCTTGATGTTGGCGATCGCACGCTGGAGCTCGCTCTGCAGGATCACGTCCTCATCGACGACGGCGGCGATGCGGTCAAGCGGCTGCGCCTCCTGGGCAAGCACCTGCAGGGGGGCGGACACGCTGGACACCGCCAGCAGCGAGGCGAGAAGAACGGGGAAGCGCTTGGTCATGGGATCAGGTTCGGATCGTAGTCATCCCGGGTCGCCCCGGTGTTGCTCGGCGGCACGAGATAGAGGTCGTCGCGGTTGTAGCCGAGGATAGCACGGCGCAGGGTACGGTCCGTGTCCTGGCCCAGGGAGCTCAGGCCCTTGAGCACGAACTCCAGCTGGATGGCGTTGTTCATCTCGCCTTCGCGGTTGCGGACGTAGCGGCGGGCGACCGCACGCACGGCCAGGCAGCAGCTGTCCCACTGGACGCCGGCGATGATCTCCAGCGGTTCCTTGTCCTGCAGCGAGTAGTAGTAGCGGCCGACCAGGCTCCAGCGCGCATTCAGCGGGTACAGGAACGACAGGTCGGCCTGTTCCAGCAGCGTGCGGTCATGCTTGTTGGCGGTGGCCGGGGCGCCGGAGTTGATGCGGTAACGGTAGCTGAGGTTGATCACGCCATCGTTGGGCATCAGGTAGCGGGCGCGGACGCTGGCCAGATCCTCGCGCTTGTACTTGGGGTCCCACTGGTAGGTGGCACCCAGGGTCCAACGGTCGTTGATCATGTAGTTGCCGTCAGCGATCCACGCCGACTTGCCCTTCTCCACCGGCGCGCCACCCGGGGTGACGGTCACCCGCGATTCGTCGAAGTACTGGATCTGGCCGATGGAGGCCGAGAAGCGTTCCTTGCCGGTGGTCTGGTCGATGAAGCGGGTGCTCAGCGCCATGGTCAGCTGGTTGGCGTCGTTCTGGCGATCGGCGCCGGTATAGCGAGAATCGCGGAACAGCTGGCCCCAGCTGAAGGTGAAGTCGCGGGTGTCGAAGATCGGCAGCTCGTCCTGATCGCGGTAGGGCGTGCGCAGGTAGAACAGGCGCGGTTCCAGGGTCTGCAGGAAGGACTTGCCACCGATGCGGGTCTCGCGATCGAAGAACAGGCCGGCGTCGATGCTGCCGATCGGCAGGCTGCGGCTGGGCGAGGTGTTGCCGCGCAGCTGTTCCGGTGTGGCGGTGTTCGGGTCGATGCCCTGCGAACGCAGGATCTGGCCGCGGATGCCGTTCACGCCATCAACCAGGCCACGGTCCAGCTGGTAACCGGTATAGCGGTAGGCCAGGGTCGGCGTGACATACCAGGCCGCGCCGCTGATCGGGAACGACACGTAGGGTTTGACATCCAGCCGCGAGCCGCCGCTGACACCGATGCCGTCGGTCTGACGGCTGCCGTTGCGGGTGTACTGCAGGTCCGGTCCCGCATCAGCGCCGTACTTGAAGTTGATGTCGTCGTGGGTGAAACGCACGGCTTCGGCGTAGATGCCGGTTTCCAGCCACGGCAGGACCGGCTTGTCCCAGTTGAAATACAGGCGCGGCTGGCGGTTGTAGGCCAGCGCACCCTCGTTGAGGGTGTAGTCGGTCAGCTGCCAGCGGTCGGCCATGATGCCGGCCGTCCAGTTCCTGCCAGTGCCGTACAGGCCGATGGTGCTCTGCAGGTTCGACGCGGTGACCCCCACCAGGCGGTTGGCGAAGTCTTCCACATAGCGTTCGTCGCTGACCCAGGCCAGGTTGGCGCGGGCCTGCCAGTGGTCGTCGAGGTTGTGGTAGCCGCCGAACATCACCCGGCCGCGGTCGCGGTCGCGCAGTTTGTCGTTGGGCATGAACGCGGTCAGCAGTTCGCCGCGGCCGCCGTTGTAGAGGTAGCGGAATTCGTTGTCGAGCATCAGGCCGCGCCGGCTCATGTAGCGCGGGGTCAACGTGTCGTCGTAGTTCGGCGCCAGGTTGAAGTAGATCGGCTGTGCGTAATCGAAACCGTTGCGGCCGGACATGCCCAGCTGCGGGAACAGCAGGCCGGTCTTGCGGCGGTCGTCGATCGGGAACTTGAAGTACGGCGCCCACAGCACCGGCACCTTGCCGATGCGAAGCACGGCGTTGCGGGCGGTACCGAAGCCTTCGTCGTTGTCCACTTCGATCTGCGGCGCCGACAGCTTCCACACCGGCTGCGACGGGTCGCAGGTGGTGTAGGTGGAGCGGTGCATCTGGCCGACCGCGCCCTGCAGGTCGACCGATTCGGCATCGCCGTTGCCGCGGCGCGACACCAGCTGGTACTTGATGTCGGTGATCTTGTGGGTGTCGCTTTCCTGGTTGCCCTCGGCGCGCTTGGCGACCATGCGGATCGAGGAGTCCTGGTAGCGGACATTGCCGTCGGCGATGTAGTTGCCGGTCTCGGTATCGAAGCTGAGCTTGTCGGTGCCGACGAACTGGTCGCCACGGCGCAGGGCCACGTTGCCTTCGTACTGCGGCACGGTGGTGGTGCCCAGCAGCTGGTCACCCTCGATGTCGGTCGGCTGCTGCTCGCGCGCGGCGCTGGCGGCGGCCTTGTCCTGCCCCGGGACCGGGACAGGGGCATCGGTGAACGCGGGAATCACGTCGGTAGCCGGGCACAGGCCCCAGTTGAGCGGCTTTTCATCGGCCATTGCCGGCAGGCAGATGGCGATGCTCAGAGGCAGGGGAAGCAGGCGGAGGGCTCGGCGCACGCGGTTCGGATTCGGGCGAAAACGGACGGTAGCTTGCCCCATCCCTTGCATAGGGGCAATGAAGGGCGTCGGATCCTGCCGGTTCGGGTTCATCCGGAGACGCTGCCCGGTGGGGGGGGCAGCAGGGCCCGGACATGGGCCACGCTGCACTCGGCAAGGGCCTGCAGGTCATAGCCGCCTTCCAGCATCGAGACCACCCGGCCGGCCGCATGGCGGCGCGCCAGCGCATGCAGTTCGCGGGTGATCCAGGCGAAATCGTCGGTTTCCAGCATCAGATCGGCCTGCGGATCGCGCAGGTGGGCATCGAAGCCGGCCGAAATCAGCAGCAGCTGCGGGCGGAAGTCGTCGATGGCTGGCAGCATCTCGTCGGCCCACACATTGCGGAAGCGGAAACCGCCGCTGCCGGGGGGCAGCAGGATGTTCATCAGGTTGCCGGCACCGCGGTCGCGGCGCAGGCCGGAGTTGGGGAACAGCCCGGCCTGGTGGGTGCTGTAGTACGAGACCCGGGCGTCGTGCTGGAAGATGTCCTGGGTGCCGTTGCCATGGTGGACATCGAAATCGACCACCGCGATCCGCTCCAGGCCATGACGGTCACGGGCGTAGGCGGCGGCGATGGCGATGTTGTTGAGCAGGCAGAAGCCCATCGCAGTGCTGCTGGTGGCGTGGTGGCCCGGTGGCCGCACCGCGCAGAACGCCAGCGGGTCCTCGCCCAGCATCACCGCATCTACCGCCGCCACGCCGGCGCCGGCGGCATGCACGGCGGCACTGGCCGAGCCGGGCGAGGTCCAGGTGTCCATGTCCAGCTGTCGCAGCGGCGCGGTCTGCGGCTGCAGCACGAAGTCGAGCAGGGCGCTGTCGTGGACCCGGGTCAGTTCGCCGAACTTGGCCGGCGGCGCCTCGCGCCAGTCCAGCTGGCCGGGGAAGGCGGCGTGCAGGGCATCGAGCACATGCTGCAGGCGTTGCGGGCACTCCGGATGGCCAGGGCCGGGGTCATGCAGCAGGCAGGACGGATGGGTGAAGACCAGCATCGTGCCGACTCAGCGCTGGCGCTGCTGTGGCTGCCACAGCGCTTCGCCATGGCCATCGGCACGGGCCAGCACCCGGGCCAGCACGAACAACAGGTCCGACAGCCGGTTGAGGTACTGCAGCGCCTCGCTGCGCACGGCGTCGTGGCGGGCCAGGGTGACCGTCTCGCGCTCGGCCCGGCGGACGATGGTGCGCGCCAGGTGGCAGCGTGCGGCGGCCTCGCCACCGGCTGGCAGGATGAATTCCTTCAACATCGGCAGGCTGGCGTTGTAGTGATCCAGCTGCTGTTCCAGTGCCGACACATCGGCGGCGTGGATCGCGGCGTGGCCGGGGATGCACAGTTCGGCGCCCAGGTCGAACAGCTGGTGCTGCAGATGCACCACCAGCGCGCGCACGTCGTCGGGCAGCGCCGTGGCCAGCAGCAGGCCGAGTGCGGCATTGGCTTCGTCGACAGTGCCGTAGGACGCCACGCGGGCATCATCCTTGGCCACGCGCTGGCCGTCGCCAAGGCCGGTACTGCCGTCGTCGCCGGTGCGGGTATAGATGCGCGAGAGGCGATGACCCATGGCGCGGCTCAGTGCCGGATGTCGCGGCGGGCCTGCTGGAGCTTCAGCACCTGCTCCACGGCCAGCTGCAGGGCGGCGGCCAGCGCCACGTAGATGGCGGTGGTGCGCAGGTACGGCCCGAACCACTGTGCGTAGTTCTGTGCCCAGCCGGCCAGCGTCGGCTCGGCCACGTTGCGGCTGGTCCAGTAGAAGCCGCCCTGCGCGAGCAGGTGACAGACCGCCACCGAGGCCACCAGCAGCAGCGCGCCCTTGGCCAGTACCGGCCAGCGTGCCCCCTGGTAGTTGCGGCCCAGCAGCATGCCGCCGGCCCACAGCGAGAAATACGCCGGCAGCAGCAGCCAGTAACCCGGCGACACGCAGTAGTGCTGCCAGAAATCCAGGCCGCTGCTGCGGATCACGATCCAGTCCACCAGCACCGCGAACACCATCAGCAGCGGGAACGCCCAGCGGGTCCAGCCAGCCAGGTAGAAGCCGCCGATGAAGAACACCGCCCAGGAGGCATCCGGGATCGCCGCGAAGTGGTTGACCCGGGTCGCCGCCAGCAACAGCACGAGTACGGACAGGACGAAGGCACGGTTGGCGGTGGCGGACATGGCAGCGGGCCCGGAGCGGATTCAGGTTTCATTCTAGCCCGCCGCGCCGGTTGGCGCAGGTCGGGGGCTGTTGGGTGTTCGGGCGGGGCGAGCGCGTATCATGAACACCATGAGTGAACGACATGACGTGCTGATCGTCGGTGGCGGCCTGGTCGGTGCCAGCCTGGCCATTGCCCTGGACCGGTTGGGCCGCGACGTGGGCCTGCTCGAAGCCAGCCCGGCCGGCGAGCTGCCGGCGGTGTTCGACCAGCGCAACCTCAGTTTCGCCGCGGCGACCGTCAACGCGCTGACCGCGTTGGGGGTCATGCAGAAGCTGGCGATGGCGCCGGGCCCGATCCGCCGCATCCATGTCAGCCGCGCCGGCGATTTCGGCCGCGTGCAGCTGGAGGCTTCCGGCTACGACCGGCCGTGGTTCGGCCAGGTGGTTGTCGCGCGTGACTTCGGCCAGGCGCTGGAAGCGCGCCTGCAGGAGCTGCCGCAGCTGCGGCGCTACCGGCCGATGCGGTTCCTGGGCCTGGGCGAGGTGGTCGACGGCTACCGCCAGGTGCGGGTGGCCGACGAGACCGGCGAGCGCGTACTGCTGGCACGGCTGGTGGTCGGTGCCGATGGCACGACCAGCGGTGTGCGTGGCGCGCTGGGCATCGAGGTCGACCGGCATGATTTCCAGCAGACCCTGTTCGTGGCCCGCGTGCGCAGCCAGCGTGCGCCGGATGGCACGGCCTGGGAGCGCTTCACCGATACCGGCCCGACCGCCCTGCTGCCGCGCGGCGACCGCCACTTCGGCACCGTGCACGGCGTGGCGCGGGACCAGGCCGATGCGGTGATGGCGCTGGACGATGCGGCCTGGCTGCAGCGCCTGCAGGATGCGATCGGCTGGCGTGCCGGTCGGCTGCTCGAATCCGGCCCGCGCAGCGCTTACCCGCTCATCCAGGTGCTGGCGCGCGCATTGGCCGGTGAACGCACGGTGCTGCTGGGCAATGCCGCGCAGACCATCCATCCGCTGGGTGCGCAGGGCTTCAACCTGGGCCTGCGCGATGCGCTGACCCTGGCCGAACTGCTGGAGGATGCGCACGAGGATGCCGGCAGCGATGTGCTGCTGCAGGCCTATGTTGCGCGCCGCCAGGAAGACCGACGGCAGACGGTGGCGTTCTCGGGTGGCCTGGCACGGCTGACCAGCAATCCGGCACCGCTGATGCGGCCGCTGCGCAGCCTCGGCCTGGTGGCCGCGCAACGCGCCTCGGTGCAGTCGATGCTGGTCGGTGGTGCGATGGGCTTCCGTGGCGAAGTGCCGCGGCTGTGCCGTGGAGAAGCGGCATGAGCCGGCGTGTGCGCCTGGACGTGGCCATCGTCGGAGGTGGCGTGGTCGGCGCTGCCTGTGCGCTGGCGTTGGCCGATGCCGGCCTGTCGGTTGCGCTGGTGGAAGGTCGTGAGCCCGCGCCGTGGCAGGCCGCACAGCCTGACCTGCGCGTGTTCGCCTTCGCTGCTGACAACGTACAACTGTTGAGCCGCCTGGGCGTGTGGCCGGCGATCGCGCAGGCCCGCGCCTGGCCCTACCGGCGCATGCAGGTGTGGGATGCGGCCGGTGGCGAAGATCTGCTGTTCGATGCTGATCGCTTCGGCCGTCGTGAACTGGGCTACATCGTCGAGAACGGCCTGCTGCAGGATCGCCTGTGGTCGGCACTGCCGGCGGCGGGTGTGCAGCTGCACTGCCCGGCGCGGGTGGAAGCGCTGGAGCAGGACGACGACGGCGTGCGCCTGCGCCTGGATGACGGTCGTCGCCTGGAAGCGGCGTTGGCGGTGGCCGCCGACGGCGCCGAATCGACCCTGCGCCAACTGGCCGGGATCGAGGTTGAAAAGCATGACTACCACCAGCGTGGCGTGGTGGCCTACGTGGACAGCGATCTTCCCAACCAGGCCACCGCCTGGCAGCGCTTCCTGCCGGGCGGGCCGCTGGCGTTGCTGCCGGTGGCCGAGCGCCGCAGCTCGATCGTCTGGACCCTGCCCGAGGACGAGGCGGCACGTGTGCTGGCCTTGGACGAGGACGCCTTCAACCGGGAACTGACCCGCGCCTTCGCGGCACGGCTGGGTGAGCTGCGACTGGCGTCACCGCGAGCGGCCTTCCCGCTGCGTCGCCAACTGGCCCGTCACTACGTGGCCGGCCGAGTACTGGCATTGGGTGATGCCGCGCATGTGGTGCATCCGCTGGCCGGGCAGGGCGTGAACCTGGGCCTGCGCGATGTCGCCGCCCTGCAGCAGTGGCTGGCGCCGTCGGCCGAGCGCCGTGGCCAGCCGCGGCTGTCGCCGCAGCGCCTGCAGCGCTGGGCACGCGAACGGCGCAGCGACAACCAGATCGCCGCCTACAGCTTCGATGCGATCAACCGCCTGTTCTCCAACGACGAGATGCACTTGACCCTGGCCCGTGGCCGCGCGCTGGGCTGTGTCGGCAAATGGCCGCCGCTGGTACAGGCGTTCTGGAAGCGCGCCGCCGGCGTCTGAAGCAAAAAGGGGACGGAGGGGATTAAGTCGTTTGTGCACATACGACTTAATCCCCTCCGTCCCCTTTTTCAATCCACCAGCCAGCCGGCCAGGTCGGTGCGGTCCAGCTTGCCGCGGTGCCTGCGGTCCAGCGAATTGAATTCGTCGGCCAGCGCCGGATTGGCCTGTGCTTCCTCGCGGCTGATGAAACCGTCGCCATTCACATCCAGCGCGGCGAAATGGATGCGGTACTGGCCGACCACGCTGCTCGGTTCCAGCGAACGCACGGTCACCTGCGCCTCGCCGGCCGGCTGCGGAATCTCGACGCTGCCGCTGACCCGGCCCGCATCCAGCGGTTGCTGGCGGATCGCGCCGCCGGTGGGGCCCAGCGGCTGGCTCTGCGCCGGCGTGGACGGGCCGTGCTGAGCGATGGCCGGTACCGAGGCCAGCAGGATGGTCAACAGCAGGGCAGCACGCGGAAGGTTCATGACAGGCTCCTTGCCAGAGGGTACCGGGAGCGTACTCCCGGCAACCTGTGCCGCCGATGACGGATCAGCGCAGTGGCGAAGCCAGCACGGTGATCTCTTCACGATCGTGATAGAGCTGCTTGGCGCGGACCACCAGCGGCTTGCCGGCCTGGTCCTGGAACAGGTCCAGGCACAGCCGGGTTTCGTCCCAGCGCTTCTTCATCGGCAGTTTCAGATTGAAGATCGCATGCCGGCACCAGCCCTCGCGGAACCAGGTGGCCATGCGTTCGGCCACGCGGCGCGGCTGCTCGACCATGTCGCAGACCATCCAGTCCAGCGGCTGTTCCGGGTGCCAGTGGAAGCCATCGGCGCGCAGGTGCTCGACCAGGCCGGTGTCCAGCACATGCTGGCGCAACGGGCCGTTGTCGATGCTCAGAACATGCATGTGTTGGCGCGTCAGCACCCAGGTCCAGCCGCCGGGGGCGGCGCCCAGGTCGGCCGCACGCATGCCGGGCTTGGCCAGTGCTTCGCGTTCTTCCGGCGTCAGCAGGGTCAGCAGTGCTTCGTCCAGCTTCAGTGCCGAACGCGAAGGCGCCTCGGGCAGCAGCTTCAGGCGCGGGATGCCCAGTGCCCACGGCGCGCTGTCGGCCGGGTCGGCCACGCAGACGAAGGCATGGGTGCCGTCGACGAACACCACGTGCAGGCGCGGCAGGCGGTTGTTCGGCTTATCAGTGAGCTTGCCGGCCTTGCGCAGCGCCGGGCGCAGTGCATTGCCGAAGGCACGGGCCAGACCGGACAGTGGCTTGCCGGCGTCCGAATCGGGGTGTTCCACCCACAGGTCGCCGAAGCGCGGCGCATCGGCCAGCACTTCCAGCATCGGGGTGATCCGGTCCGCCGGGTCCAGCTGCGGCAGTTCGGCCAGCACCACCAGCTTCTGCCGCGCGAAGATCAGCTCGCGCCAGCGCAGGCGCGGCGCCAGCGCGGCGGCTTCGTCGCACATGAAAAGCACGTAGCCGTCATTGCGCTGGGTGCGCGCATAGCCGGCGAAACCGGCTTCACCGGCGCGGAACTGCAGCTCGCCGGCCAGGTCGGGCTCGAAGCCCTGCCGGCACAGGCACAGCAGGCCGATGCCGGTTTCAGTAACGGGCGCCATCGCTTTCCCCATAGGCACGCAGCACGCTGCGCGCGGCGTCGCGGTTCAGGCCTTGCACCACTTCGATGCCGCGCTTGTTGAGTTCACCCACCCAGTCGGCCGGCAGCGGGCCTTCATCGAACGGGGTCAGTTCCTCGACGTCGGCCGAGTTGGCACCGATCAGCAGGCGGTCGATGCCGGCCCACACGGTGGCGCCGTAGCACTGGCAGCACGGCTGCGAGCTGGTGGCCAGGGTGACCGGCGACAGCACCGCGTTCAGGCGCGGGGTCTGCAGGCGCTGCTGGGCCAGCATGTAGGCCATGTTCTCGGCGTGCGCCAGCGAGGTCGCGTGCGGCATCACCCGGTTCACGCCGGCGGCGATGACCTTGTCATCCGGGCCGAACACCACCGCACCGAACGGGCCGCCACTGGCGTGCTCGACGTTCAGCCGCGACAGCTCGATCGCCAGCGCGACCTTGGCCTCATCGCCCGGATATCGACGATCCAGGTCGATCTGGTCGTGGATCCAGGCGGGAAGGGTCAGGTGGACTTGCGCGTACAGCATCGCGGGGGTGCCTCGTGTGGGATGGGAAAAGTGCGGTTGCTTGGGAAACCGGCGCGCAGTGTAGCCGCACCGGCCTGTACCGGGTGTGGGCGTGGCTCAGCCCGGCGAGCCGGTGCGGATCACCACGTACTGCTTGCGGAATTCCAGCCCGGCCTGCGGCCAACTGGCGGCATAGGCGCGCAGCAGGGGCAGGGCGGCGGCGAAGTCGTGGCCGTTGACCCGGCAATCGGCCTCGCACAGACCATCGGTATGGCGCGAGGCGAACAGGCGGATGGCCAGGAATTGGCGGGCTTTCAGCAGCTCGTCGAAGGCCTCCATGCTGCGGGTGAACAGGCAGCAGGGGCAGGAGCCATGATCGTCTTCGCTGCAGGTGGAGGCATCCACGTCCTGTGCACGGTAGTGCGCCAACGGCCCCAGCACCACAGTGCGCTCGTGTTCCTCGCCATTGTCACCGGCCGGATAGGTCAGGCCCATCATCGGCAGGCCCTGTGCGTCTTGGGCGCCGATCGCGGTCTGCAGGGTCACCAGGTCCACCCGGGCCCAGGCCTGGAAGCCGGACAACAGCGATGCCTGCTCATCGGCACCATTTGCGTGCTGGTACTCGAACAGGCCATCGGCGAACAACTGCGGATGCTGGCTTTCAATGACGGTGGAGGTCTGCCAGCCGCCGTTGTCGCGCGGCTGCGCGGCCATCGCATGCGGGGTCAGGCGCAGGCCGCTGTCGAGCAGCAGCGCGTTGCCGTCGATGCGGCTGGCGGTGCCGGTGTCCTGCAGGGCCTGCTGCAGCAGCGGGAGGAGGGCGGTGGCGCTCGTGGTCATGTCAGGCCTGTGGATGGATGGGGCGGAACATCCAGGCAGGGCCTGGGGCTAGCGGTCGAGTGCGTCGAGCTCGGCGCGATATCGCTGCGCGTCGGGCTGCTGCTGCGGGTCGCTGCCGTGGTCGCGCAGCCAGCTTTCCAGTTCGCGGCGATAGTCGGCGCGGAACTCGGCATTGCCCGGGCTGAAGTGCAGCTTGCGCGCCGCCACTTCCACCCGCTCGCGCGCGCTGGCCCGGGCCTGGGCGATGCCGTGCGGTGACTCGTTGGTGAGGATGACGATGTTGCGTGGGAAGCCCGGCGTGTACTTCACCACGAACGGCTGGTCGCGCGCCGGGATGCGGATGGCGTTTTCCAGCGGCCACAGCGAAGCGGTATTGGTGTGGAACACCACGTCCACATCGCGCCCCTCGGCGGTACGCAGCACCGCTTCGTAGCGCCAGATGTACTGTTCGTTGAGCGTGGAGCTGGTTCGCTCGGCCTTGACGATCACCGCTTCACCACGCTCGCCCACCACGTTGAGGAAGGTGGCGTTGAGGAAGTGGCCGAGGAACATGTTGAGCATCGCCAGCGGGAACACCACGATGGCGTAGCCCGGAAAGCGCCGCCACCACGAGACCAGCCCGGCCAGCACCATTGCTGCAAAGAACGTCAGCAGCGGATGCTGCGAGATGAACCAGAGCAGGACGGAAAGGGCGGTGATCATCGTCGCGGTCCTGCGGGCGCCATCCAGGCGCCCGCGCAGGTCCTCAGGCCGACCAGGTATCGCGCAGGGTCACGCTGCGGTTGAACACCGGCGTGGCTGCGGTATGGTCGCGGCGGTCGGCCACGAAGTAGCCGGTACGCTCGAACTGGAACGACTGCTCCGGCGCGGCGCTGGCCGCGGCCGGCTCGACATAGCCGGTGACAGTGCGGCGCGATTCCGGGTTGAGGTAATCGCGGTAGGTCTTGCCTTCCGATTCGTCGTCCGGGTTCGGCACCGAGAACAGGCGGTCGTACAGGCGGATCTCGGCCGGCACGCCATGCACGGCGCTGACCCAGTGGATGGTGCCCTTGACCTTGCGGTTGGCGCCTTCCATGCCCGGACGCGATTCCGGATCCAGCCAGCCGCGCAGCTCGGTGATGGTGCCGTCGGCATCCTTGATCACTTCGTCGCAGCGGATGATGCCGGCGCCGCGCAGGCGCACTTCGCCCCCCGGGACCAGGCGCTTCCAGCCCTTCGGCGGCACTTCGGCGAAGTCCTCGCGGTCGATCCACACTTCGCGTGCGAACGGTACTTCGCGGCTGCCGAAGCTTTCGTCCTTCGGGTGGTTGCTGAAGGTCAGCTGCTCTTCGTGGCCTTCCGGCAGGTTGGTCAGCACCAGCTTGACCGGATCGACCACTGCCATGCGGCGCGGTGCGGCACTGTCCAGGTCCTCGCGCAGCGCGCCTTCCAGCACGCTGAAGTCGATCAGCGAATTCTGCTTGCTGATGCCCACGCGCTCGGCGAACAGGCGCATCGCGGCCGGGGTGTAACCACGGCGACGCAGGCCCTGCAGGGTCGGCATGCGCGGGTCTTCCCAGCCGTCCACCAGCTGTTCGGTGACCAGCGCCATCAGCTTGCGCTTGCTCATCACCGTGTAGTTGATGTTCAGGCGCGAGAACTCGATCTGGCGCGGCTTGGCCGCTTCGCGCGGCAGGCCGGCATCGACCAGCGGCTGGGTCAGCGCGTCGTCATGGGCGAAGTCGACGTTGTCCACGCACCAGTCGTACAGCGGGCGGTGGTCTTCGAATTCCAGCGTGCACAGCGAGTGGGTGATGCCTTCGATCGAATCACCCAGCGCGTGGGCGAAGTCGTACATCGGGTAGATCGGCCACGCATTGCCGGTGTTCTGGTGCTCGACGTGCTTGATGCGGTACAGCGCCGGATCGCGCAGGTTGATGTTGCCGCTGGCCATGTCGATCTTGGCGCGCAGGGTGCGCGCACCATCCGGGAATTCACCGGCGCGCATGCGGCGGAACAGGTCGAGGTTTTCCTCGACGCTGCGGTCGCGCCACGGCGACGGGCGGCCCGGCTCGGTCAGGGTGCCGCGGTAGGCGCGCACTTCCTCGGCCGACAGGTCGCAGACGTAGGCCTTGCCCTGTTCGATCAGCTTCTCGGCGGCCAGGTAATAGGCCTGGAAATAGTCCGAGGCGTGGCGCAGCTCGTTCCACTCGAAGCCCAGCCAGCGCACGTCGTCCTGGATCGCGGCCACGTATTCCGGATCTTCCTTGGCCGGGTTGGTGTCGTCGAAGCGCAGGTTGCAGACGCCGCTGAACTCGCCGGCGATGCCGAAGTTCAGGCAGATCGACTTGGCGTGGCCAATGTGCAGGTAGCCGTTCGGCTCCGGCGGGAAGCGGGTCTTGATCGCCTGGTGCTTTCCGCTGGCCAGGTCCTCGCGCACGATCTGGCGGATGAAATCGCGCTTTTCGTGGCTGTCGGCGGGGGGCTCGGGGCTGGCGGGGGTGTGCTCGGACATGAGTCGGCGAAAAGAAAGGCAGAAAGACCAACAGTCTAGCGCGTACGGGGCGGGGCTGCCCGGTGGGGTGTGGGGATGCCGGCCCCGCCCTCTGGTAGTGCCGGCCGCTGGCCGGCAACTCTCGGATCCCACCCCCGGCACCATTCAGCCCCCGGGCGTATGCTGGAGCCCTGCCCCGAGGAGCCGCCGCATGCACATCCTGTACAAGGCCGACAACCTGTTCGACTCCCATCTGGTCAAGCACGCGCTGGAAAACGCCGGCATCCCCGCCTTCGTGTTCGGCGAGCAGCTGCTGGGGGGCATGGGCGAGCTGCCGTTGTTCGGTGTGTTGCGGGTCGGCATCCCCGACGCGGCGCGGCCGCAGGCGGAGGACATCATCGCGGCGCTGGACTTGGGCCAGGCCGCCGCCGACCCCATTTCCGATGCAGACGATATGGCCGGACTGCCGGCGTAGGAGCGCATCATGTTGGGAATTGGCCAGGGCATCCTCGGCATCGGGGCCTTCAAGCAGCGCCTGCCGCGCCCGGAAGAGGCATTGCCGGGGCGCGAGCAGCCATTGCCGCTGCACAGCAACCAGCACTTCGTGAACAGCCATCCGCTGAAGGACCGCTTCGCCGGCCTGCAGCAGATCCGCTTCGCGCTGGGCTGTTTCTGGGGCGCCGAGCGCAAGTTCTGGACCGAGCCGGGCGTGTACAGCACCTCGGTCGGCTACGCCGGCGGCATCACCCCGAACCCGACCTATGAAGAAGTGTGCTCGGGCCTGACCGGGCACACCGAAGTGGTGCAGGTGGTGTTCGACCCGGCGGTGGTGAGCCTGGAACGGCTGCTGCAGCTGTTCTGGGAAAGCCACGACCCGACCCAGGGCATGCGCCAGGGCAACGACACCGGCACCCAGTACCGTTCGGCGATCCACGCCACCGACGAGGCACAGTACGCTGCCGCGCTGGCCAGCCGCGAGGCCTACCAGGCCCAGCTGGATGCGGCCGGCTACGGCCCGATCACCACCGAGATCGTGTACCCGGCACCGGCGTACTACTACGCCGAGGACTATCACCAGCAGTACCTGGCGAAGAATCCGAACGGCTACTGCGGCATCGGCGGCACCGGCGTGAGCTGCCCGATCGGGTTGGATGTGGAGGCGCCGCGCTGACGCGCGGTGGTCCGCCTGCGGCGGGCAACGTCAAAATCAACGTCAACAGCCAAAGCGGCTCTGGGTTGCTGATGGTTGGGCGGGACGGGGGCGGCTGGCAGGACACGCCGTAAACCCGTCCATGGGGGCTCGATGGCGCCATCCATGGCGCCAACGGTCCTGCCAGCCGCCCCCGTCCCACCTTCGACAGTTTCCCGGTGACGGTGGGCAAGAGCATGGGTTACTGACGACTGAAGAAAAACAAAAAGGACGCGGCCTTCGCCGCGTCCTTCTTGTTTGGTCCTGCAGTGCTTTCTGTAGAGCGGAGCCATGCTCCGCTCCAAGCAAGCGAAGCGCGCGACCCGCGTTTGCTCTTCTTTCTTCCGTGGCGGGTGGCCACCGGAAACTGTCAGAGGGCGGGCGGGTTTGGTTCGCGGGAGTGTCCGCCGCATGGATGCGGCGGCCAAGCCTCCAGGGATGGATTCACGGCGTCTCCCGCGAACCCAACCCGCCCGACCCAGCGCGGCTTTTTGCTCTTGGCGACCAACCGACCTGCCACGAGGGGCTCAGCCGTTGGCCGGAATCCTCACAGTGCCGCGCGGATCCGCTCGCGCAGTGCTTCCAGATCCTTGGCAAACGCATCGATACCGGTCGCCAGCTTCTCGGTGGCCATCGGATCGGCCGCCAGGTCTGCTGCGAACGTCGCCGCGTCGATCGGGGTCACCGCCGCGCCGTCCGCTGCACCGGCCACCAGCTTGCGCGGCAGCGCGCCGTGGTCGGCGTCCAGCTTCTCCAGCAGGTCCGGCGAAATCGTCAGGCGGTCGCAGCCGGCCAGCGCTTCGATCTGTGCGGTCGAACGGAACGAGGCGCCCATCACCACCGTCTTCGAACCGCGGCGCTTGAATTCGGCATAGACGCCGCGCACGAACTTCACGCCCGGGTCTTCGTCGATGCTGGCCGGGGTCTGGCCGTTGGCAACGTACCAGTCCAGGATGCGGCCGACGAACGGGGAGATCAGGAACGCGCCGGCCTCGCTGCAGGCCAGCGCCTGGGTCGGGTTGAAGATCAGGGTCAGGTTGCAGTCGATGCCTTCGGCCTGCAGGATGCGCGCGGCTTCCACGCCTTCCCAGGTGGCGGCGATCTTGATCAGGATCTTCTCGCGCGGCACCCCGGCATCGGCGTACATCTGGATGAACTGGCGGGCCTTGGCCACGGTGGCGGCGGTGTCGTGGGCCTGGTCGGCGTCCACTTCGGTGGACACGCGGCCCGGCACCAGCGTGCTCAGCAGCGCGCCGACGCCGATGGTCAGGCGGTCGGCCACGGCGTGCACCACGGCTTCGCGGTCGCCGGCCTGCTGGCGGCCCCAGGCCAGTTCGCGTTCGATCAGTTCGGCGTAGACCGGCAGGTCCAGCGCCTTCTTCACCAGGGTCGGGTTGGTGGTGCAGTCCACCGGCTGCAGGCGCTTGATCGCCTCGTAGTCACCGGTATCGGCAACGACCACGGACAGTTCGCGCAGCTGGGACAGTTTGGACGGGGTACTCATTACGGCTCCTGGTGCAGGGGGATCGAATCGCGCGCGGTGCGCAGCGGTAATCAGGGGCGGTCGTTGTGGACCGCAGTCACGCGCAGGCGCAGCTTGCGGCCGCCGGGCGCGTTCCAGTCGATGCTCTGGCCGATGGCCAGGCCGAGCAGGGCACTGCCGACCGGGGCCAGCACGGAGACCTTGCCTTCATCGACATTGGCTTCGCGGGGGAAGACCAGGGTCAGGACGTGCTTTTCGCCCGACACTTCATCTTCGCACTCCACGCGCGAATGCATCATGACGATGCCTTCGGGAATCTGGTCCGGTGCCAGCACGGTGGCCCGGTTGAGTTCTTCAGCAAGCGCGAGCGCGGCAGGCGTCTGGCTCAGCGCAGGGGATTCGAGCATGGCGTCCAGGCGGTCCATGTCGAAGGTAGAAACGGTGATCGACGGCGGCAGGCCGCTGGCGGTGTTCATGGTGAAGCTCCTTGGTTGAAAGCCATGCAAAAGGCGGCACCTGCTGGCGCCGCCTGTCTGTATTGTGGGGACAAATGCGGCCGGAATCGACTCCTGCCGATTCCGGGCCGGTGCTGCGGGGGCTCAGCCGTTCAGCGCGGGGCCGGGCAGGGCCGGTGCATCGCTGCCGGCATCGAGCGCCTCCAGCGTGAACAGTGCCGGCGGCAGGCGCTTGAACTGGTCGGCCAGCTCCATCAGGAAGTCGTTCATGGCCGAGCTGCGGCGCCAGATCATGGCGATGCGGCGGCTGGGACGGCCTTCGCCGGTGAAATCGAGCAGCCGGATGTTGTTCGAGCGCGGCACCGGCGGCTGCACCGACAGGCTCGGCAGCAGGGTGATGCCGACGTCGGCAGCGACCATCTGCCGCAGGGTTTCCAGGCTGGTGGCGCGGAATTCGGACTTCTCGTTGGCGCCGAACAGGCGGCACACTTCCAGCGCCTGGTCGCGCAGGCAATGCCCGTCTTCCAGCAGCAGCAGCTTCTGCGTGGCCAGCTCCTGCACGTCCAGGTGTTCGCGGCGGGCCAGCGGGTGGCGCCCGGACACGGCCAGCAGGAACGGTTCCTCGAACAGGAATTCGGCATGCAGCTGGTCGTCGATCACCGGCAGGGCCAGCAGTGCGGCGTCGAGCTTGCCTTCGCGCAGGCGGTCCAGCAGCACGTCGCTCTTTTCCTCGACCAGCAACAGTTCCAGCTCCGGGAAGCGCTCGCGGATGCGCGGGATCACATGCGGCAGCAGGTACGGGCCGAGGGTCGGGAAGATGCCCAGGCGCACCGTGCCGGCTTCCGGATCGCGGCTGCGTCGCGCCGCCTCCTTCAGCTGTTCCACTTCGGACACGATCACCCGCGCCCGTGCCGCCGCTTCCTGGCCGGCCGGGGTCAGCATCACCTTGCGCGGTGCGCGTTCCACCAGCGGCAGGCCCAGCTCTTCTTCCAGCTTGCGGATCTGCGTCGACAGCGTGGGCTGGCTGACGAAGCAGGAGGCGGCAGCCCGGCCGAAATGCTTGTGGTCGGCCAGGGCTACCAGGTACTTCAGATCACGTAGGTTCATCCTTACACCCCAGGGGTAACGGACCGGCTGACGGCGTGGTTACCCGACAGGCAGACAATGTTCCCGGTGATCTGGGAACGGTGGATCAGGCTGCTTCAGCAACGGCACCGCTGCTGTTGCTCACCGACGAGCGGATCAGGTGGTCGAACGCACTCAGTGCGGCGGTCGAGCCGGCGCCCATGGCGATGATGATCTGCTTGTAGGGCACCGTCGTGCAATCGCCAGCGGCGAACACGCCCGGCAGGTTGGTCTGGCCGCGGTCGTCGATGAGGATCTCGCCGCGCGGCGACAGCGCCACCACATCCTTCAGCCACTCGGTGTTGGGCAGCAGGCCGATCTGCACGAAGATGCCTTCCAGCTCGACGCGGTGGGCATCGCCGCCGACGCGGTCCTTGTAGACCAGGCCGGTGACGCGGCTGCCGTCGCCCAGCACTTCGGTGGTCTGCGCGCTGGTCAGCACGGTCACGTTGCCCAGTGTGCGCAGCTTCTTCTGCAGCACTTCATCGGCGCGCAGGCTGGAATCGAACTCCAGCAGGGTTACATGCGACACGATGCCGGCCAGGTCGATGGCTGCTTCCACGCCGGAGTTGCCGCCGCCGATCACCGCCACGCGCTTGCCCTTGAACAGCGGGCCATCGCAGTGCGGGCAGTACGCCACGCCCTTGTTGCGGTACTGGTCTTCGCCCGGCACGTTCATCTGCCGCCAGCGCGCGCCGGTGGACAGGATCACCGAACGCGACTTCAGTACCGCGCCGTTTTCCAGCTGCACCTGCACCAGGCCGTCCTCGCCGGCCGGCACCAGCGCACTGGCGCGCTGCAGGTTCATGATGTCCACCTCGTACTCGCGCACGTGCTGCTCCAGCGCCGTGGCCAGCTTGGGGCCCTCGGTCTCCTTCACCGAAATGAAATTCTCGATCGCCATGGTGTCCAGCACCTGGCCACCGAAACGCTCGGCGGCGATGCCGGTACGGATGCCCTTGCGTGCGGCGTAGATCGCCGCTGCAGCGCCGGCCGGGCCACCGCCCACCACCAGCACGTCGAAGGCGTCCTTGGCGGCGATCTTCTCGGCATCGCGCTTGCCGGCGTTGGTGTCCAGCTTGGCCACGATCTGCTCGAGGGTCATGCGGCCCTGGTCGAAGATTTCACCGTTGAGGTACACGGTCGGCACCGACATGATCTCGCGCTTCTCGACTTCGTCCTGGAACAGGGCGCCATCGATGGCCACGTGCTGGATGCGCGGGTTGAGCACCGCGGCCAGGTTCAGCGCCTGCACCACGTCCGGGCAGTTCTGGCAGGACAGCGAGAAGTAGGTCTCGAACCGGTAGTCGCCTTCCAGGTTCTGCACCTGCTCGATCAGCTCGGCGGTGGCCTTGGACGGGTGCCCGCCGACCTGCAGCAGCGCCAGCACCAGCGAGGTGAACTCGTGGCCCATCGGCAGGCCGGCGAAGGTCAGGTGGATGTCCTGGCCCGGGGTGCCCAGGTCGAAGGACGGCACGCGGCCCTGCCCATCGCGCAGCACCTGCAGCGAGATCTTGTCCGACAGGCTGTCCAGGGTCTGCAGCAGTTCCAGCATTTCCTGCGACTTGGCGCCGTCGTCGGCGTGCGCGGTGATCTGGATCGGGCGGGTCACGCGCTCCAGATAGGTCTTCAGCTGCGACTGCAGGTTGGCGTCCAACATCGGTCTTCTCCTGGCTTCAGGCAAACAGAGGGCGTGGCACCGCTGTACAAGGTAGCGGACCAGCTGGGGGTAGGGGTGAACCCAAGACAGCGACCGTGGAAGGGGCTGGCTGGCCAAGGCGGGCGAGCGTTGGCTGTCTTGGGTTCACCCCCACGCCGGCGGGGGGACCGGCACGGGGATGAAGGGCGCGCCGCGGCGTGGGGCCACGGCAGGCCGGTACTGCCTTAGATCTTGCCGACCAGGTCCAGCGACGGGGTCAGGGTCTTCTCGCCTTCCTTCCACTTGGCCGGGCACACCTGGTTCGGGTTGGCGGCGGTGAACTGGGCAGCCTTCAGCTTGCGCAGGGTCTCGGACACGTCACGGGCGATCTCGTTGGAGTGGATCTCCAGGGTCTTGATCACGCCTTCCGGATTGATGATGAAGGTGCCGCGCAGGGCCAGGCCTTCTTCCGGAATGTGCACGCCGAAAGCGTTGGTCAGCTGGTGGGTCGGGTCGCCGACCAGCGGGAACTGGGCCTTGCCGACGGCCGGCGAGGTCTCGTGCCACACCTTGTGCGAGAAGTGGGTATCGGTGGTGACGATGTAGACCTCGGCGCCGGCCTTCTTGAACTCGGCGTAGTGGTCAGCTGCGTCCTCGATCTCGGTCGGGCAGTTGAAGGTGAAGGCGGCCGGCATGAAGATCAGGACGGACCACTGGCCCTTCAGGCTGGCGTCGGAAACCTTGATGAACTCGCCGTTGTGGTAAGCGTTGGCTTCGAACGGCTGGATCTGGGTGTTGATGAGGGACATCATTTTTCCTCTTGGTGAAGGGGAGTGGGTGAATCGACAGGAGCTAGGTTACCCATTCGCTGGCGATAAGAACAATGCATTGATTGCATCTATTTGATAGATGGAGTCTATCAAAATGCACTGAGCAGGCACTGAACCCGGCCGCTTTCATCCTGCAACTGACTGTGTGACAAGGAAAATCTCGCCGGACCGCTGCCTGGGGCCGATAGCCCCTCCTTATCCCGTCCGGCGGAACCTGAACGGATTCCGATTTTGTAGAGCCGAGCCCACCCTGCGACAGATCGTGGCCGAGGCCAGTGTCCGCCTCGGCAGCGTCGAAGCCCGCCATGAGGCGGAGCTGCTGCTGCTGCATGTGCTGGAACGCCCACGCAGTTGGCTGTTCGCGCATGCCACCGATCCGCTGGCCGCCGCCGACCAGGCCGCCTTCGAGACGCTGTTGGCCCGCCGCGTGGCCGGCGAGCCGGTCGCCTACCTGACCGGCCGCCGCGGATTCTGGACGCTGGATCTGGAGGTCGATCCGGCCACGCTGATCCCGCGCCCGGAGACCGAACTGCTGGTCGAGCTGGCGCTGGAACGCCTGCCGCAGGACCGTGCGCTGCGGCTGGCTGACCTGGGCACCGGCAGCGGCGCGATCGCCTTGGCGCTGGCCAGCGAGCGGCCACAGGCACAGGTGCTGGCCACCGATGCCAGCCCGGGTGCGCTGGCCGTGGCCGCGCGCAATGCTGCGCGCCATGAACTGCGCAACGTCCGCTTCGCCGAGGGCGGGCACGATTGGTACGCGCCGTTGCAGGGCATGCGCTTCGACCTGATTGCGAGCAATCCGCCGTACATCGCCAGCGACGACCCGCACCTGCGACAGGGCGACCTGCGCTTCGAACCGGCCTCCGCGCTGGCGTCCGGTGTGGACGGTCTGGATGACATCCGCCGCATCATCGACGGCGGCCAGGCGCATCTGCTGCCCGGTGGCTGGTTGCTGATCGAGCACGGATGGGACCAGGGCGCGGCGATCCGCGCGCTGTTCGACGCCGCCGGTTTTGCCGAGGTGCAGACCGTGCAGGACCTGGAGCAGCGCGACCGCATCACCCTGGGCCGGCGACCGGCCTAGAATGGGGGTTCTCCTGCCCCGGCAGGGCATCACCCTGGAGCTGCAAGCATGCGTACGCTGTACCCCGCCATCACCCCCTACGACGTCGGCACCCTGAAGGTCGACGACCGCCACACGCTGTACTTCGAACAGTGCGGCAACCCGGACGGCAAGCCGGTGGTGATGCTGCACGGTGGCCCGGGCGGTGGTTGCAGCGACAAGATGCGCCAGTTCCACGACCCGTCCAAGTACCGCATCATCCTGTTCGACCAGCGTGGTGCGGGTCGATCCACCCCGCACGCGGACCTGGTGGACAACACTACCTGGGACCTCGTCGCCGATATCGAGAAGCTGCGCGAGCACCTGAAGGTCGATCGCTGGCAGGTGTTCGGTGGCAGCTGGGGCTCGACCCTGGCCCTGGCCTATGCCGAGACCCATCCGCAGCGCGTGACCGAACTGGTCCTGCGCGGCATCTTCATGCTGCGCCGCTGGGAGCTGGAATGGTTCTACCAGGAAGGCGCCAACCGCCTGTTCCCGGATGCGTGGGAGCATTACCTGAAGCCGATCCCGCCGGTGGAGCGTCATGACCTGATCTCGGCCTTCCACCGCCGCCTGACCAGCGACGACGAAACCACCCGCCTGGAAGCCGCCAAGGCGTGGGCGGTGTGGGAAGGCGCGACCAGCTTCCTGCATGTCGATGACGACTTCATCAACAGCCACGAAGACCCGCACTTCGCCCTGGCCTTCGCCCGCATCGAGAACCACTACTTCGTCAACGGTGGCTTCTTCGAGGTGGAAGACCAGCTGCTGCGCGACGCGCACCGCATCGCCGACATCCCGGGCGTGATCGTGCACGGCCGCTACGACGTGGTCTGCCCGCTGGCCAACGCCTGGGACCTGACCAAGGTATGGCCGAAGGCAAAGCTGGAAATCACCCCGGCGTCGGGCCATTCGGCGTTCGAGGCCGAGAACGTGGACGCGCTGGTGCGCGCCACCGACGGCTTCGCCTGATCGGTAGTGCCGGCCGCTGGCCGGCGAGGGGTCAGATCCCTTTCCCACGGAAAGGGCTCTGACCCCGGTCCGGAACCCCATCCACGCATGGCGTGGATCTACTGCACCCGGTAGTGCCGGCCGCTGGCCGGCAATGCCTTGCCGGTCCGTTTCGCCGCCGCCCGATGTGGCTCGCCGGCCAGCGGCCGGCGCTACCGGATAGCCAAGGCCTCGGGCCATTCGGCGTTCGAAGCCGAGAACGTGGACGCGCTGGTGCGCGCCACCGATGGCTTCGCCTGATCGGTAGTGCCGGCCGCTGGCCGGCAATGCCTTACCGGTCCGTTCGCCGCCGCCCGATGTGGCTCGCCGGCCAGCGGCCGGCGCTACCGGATAGCCAAGGCCTCGGGCCATTCGGCGTTCGAAGCCGA